>URZE01000002.1 GCA_900552265.1 uncultured Oscillospiraceae bacterium | reverse complement strand
ATAATTCATAACCTCTTTCTAATTTTTTTACAACTTTATTATAACATATATTTTTATTTAATCAATTCTTTTTTAATAATTCTAATAACTTTATATATCATTAACAGTATTCATTAATTTTTTAAATTTAATATAAAATTTATATTTTATCCTCATATTTTTAAATCTATTAATCATTAAACATTATTAATAATTATAAAATTTAATTTGCTAATTATTTTAAAACAACATAAAAGGGACTATGGACCTTATTAATTTCACAGTCCTTGATACCTAATTATCCTTTCACACATAAAACTACATGTTACTATTTTCCTGAAAAAACATCATAACATCATAATACCTGTAACTCGATCAACAAATTTTTGTTCCATAAAATGAGGTCTGCCCAATATTTTAAGTAATTTATCCGCTATACGTTCAAGATGTTTACCTAATTCTTCTTCACTTATTTCATGAGATAAAAAACGTTTCTCATAGAAATAAGCATTACAAACAAGAATGCAACAGCACAAATAATTTCTATTATCACATACTTCCTTAAAAGAACTTCTATCCAATATTTTCAATTCTTCATTCAATTTCTTAAGCATGTGTGAGATTTTTTCCAAATTATTTTTGTTTTCTTCTATCTCATCCAAAACTTTACTCCAACGTCTACACACTTCTTCATCTTCATCTTGTTGCTCAAAAGTTGAGGATGAAGAATTAGCTCCTCTTTCAGGCGGATCCATAGCAAATGCTGTAGCAACCAACATTGCTGCACTCAATACGAAACTTGACAATCTCTTCAAATTCATAATTTATAACCCCATTTTAAATTTATTTTATAATCATATAGTAACATATTTATTTTTTTGTCTACTTTTAAAATATTCAATATCTCAACAAAAACATTAATTTTAGAAATTATTAATATAACATTTCAATATAACCTCACACTAAAAATTTAACATTAAACGCTGTATATCAACAAAAAATAGTTATTCACGAAATAACAGAATACATTTATACCCCAAGCACATATGTCAAATATATCGAATTTTGTCAAAAATTCTCGAACACACTAAATCCCTCGTAGCCATCAGTTTTGGACACACATTATCACGTAGCATCTCTAAAGCCAAAATACAAAAATCATCTTTCCCTAAATTTCGCTTCCTCAAGCATTCTTCTAAACCTGATAAATCATTAATACTCTTAATTATGTTTTCAACATGATTTTCTAGTTTGTTTCTTAATTCTGTAGAACCTCTAGGTCCAAACACAGCCATTTTTCTTAAAATCTTTAAACAATCACAACAACGCCAATAGCAACAACAAATATACCCACAAATCGAGATGTAAAATCTTTCATTTTCTGACAATTTAGGTAAAACTATGCGAGTCATCAATTCACAATTTATACTATCAAGTTTTTCTAATTTTTTTTCACTCTGAATTATTGACTTCAAAATATCGATGTAATTAATCCCATCCTCTTTAGGTACATTTAATGAACTCAGTTCATCAGTAGCACACTCACTTTCAGCTGCTTTAAAAGATATTGTAGAAAACAACGTCGCTATAATCAGTAAAAAAATTACAATTTTATCTCGTTGCTTCACTATAAACTTGTCTCCTTTGTTACAACACATTTATTTCAAAATAAAAGGCAATATCGTATACATGTACTTGTTCGCAGAAAAGTCAAAAACTTCACAATCTATTTCTCCAACTTTTTTCCATACATATATAATTTTATAACAATTCATATCAAAAATTACATTCGCAAACTTCTGATACAACTTCAGTCGACAACATTTTTTTAATAGTGTTATCAATCTCACTTAGTAATTTTTTTGCATCAACGTGAAAAAAACTATATCTCAGACTTCGTTTTTTCAAATAAATTCTAAGAAGTATTGTAACTTCATTTCGATGAGTTTGTAGCTCTTTGTGATTATGTCCATTAATAAATATATAAAAATTTATAACACAATCAACAACCCTCACAATTAATTTTTCTTCACTACACCAACCACGACCTCTAACAAACTTTTCATTTAACTTATAAAACACATTTTTTACACGACGTAAAGCTCTAATATTCTCACTGCTTTCAGTAGATAAATCCAACAAGCATACGCACACATAAGCGATGTTTTCAGAATATTCAAATTTATCTTCCTCAATACGCTTTTCTATATCCCTAATACGTCCACTAAAAGACATATCAAACTCCTCTACCCTAACAGGATTATTATTCACTCCATCAGCATAAACCGGAAATGCAAAAATAAGTGCACTTCCAATCAACAAAAAATTTATAACATTTTTTAAGCTCATAGCTAACCTCTTTTAAAATTTATTTATAACTTGAATATAACACACTTAGTTTTTTTTGCAAACTGTTTTTTAAAGATTATAAAAAATAGCATTCTATATAAATTCGTGTTATTAACTTAAAATTAATTATAATTACCTTAAATAATAGTTTATCCTTAATTTTTGAAAATGAAATACAGAACCTTTATTTAATAAAATTAATAATAAAACCTCAATAAGTTCAAATACTAAAACAGAAATTAATACTCAACATTACATTTTAATTATAAAGGAGTAAATATCGATGGGTAAAAGAATAGGAAAAAACACAGTACTAATGGAAAACAACCCTTCCATAAAAAGCTTTGCATCCGTATGCGGAAAAAAAGAAGCCATGGGGCCTCTTGGAAATCAATTTGATAAAATTTTCGAAGATACTACTTTGGAAGAATCATCGTGGGAAAAAGCAGAAAGCCGACTTCAAGCAGAATCAGTAAATCTTGCACTTGAAAAAGCTCATCTTAAAACTCAAGATATAAACTATATTTTTGCAGGAGATTTACTTAATCAATGCATGTCCTCGGCTTTTGGTTTAAGAGAACTCGGAATACCATTTTTGGGTCAATTCGGAGCATGTTCCACAATGGCTCAAACACTATTTCTTGCAGCCACAACCGTTGAAGCCGGAATAGCCGATTACTCGGTTGCAGTAACATCATCACATTTCTGTTCATCTGAACGTCAATTCAGATTTCCACTTAACTACGGCGGACAAAGAACTCCTACTGCACAATGGACTGTGACCGGTTCAGGAGCAATTGTTCTGGAAAAACAAGAAAATCCGGGAGTTAAAGTAAAGCAAGCCACTGTAGGAAAAATAGTAGATTTGGGAATAAAAGACGCCAACAACATGGGAGCTGCCATGGCTCCGGCTGCAGCAAAAACCATGCAATCATTTTTCGAAGATACGAAAACTCATCCAAGTGAATACGATATGATTTTCACTGGAGATTTGGGAGAAGTCGGTTCAAATTTATTCAAAGAACTAATGCTGAAAGATGGTTTCAGAATAGGCGACAACTACAATGATTGCGGGCTTATGATATACCAAAAAGAAGTTCAAGATGTGCACGCAGGAGGTTCTGGGTGCGGATGTTCAGCTTCAGTTTTATGCTCGTTGATTTTAAGAAATCTCAAAGTTAAAAAGTGGAAAAATGTACTCTTTATGGCAACAGGTGCACTCATGTCCCCCACTTCTTCTCAACAAGGCGAAACCATACCCGGAGTTGCGCATTTAATTAATCTTGTGAGTGATTAAAAATCACAAAAGCTATAAACTTAACATCATAAGCTTTAAAAAGTATTAATTTAAAATAGAATTCAAGTCACCCTTTTTTAAAACTTTTCTACAAATTGGACATGTAGAATTTTCTTTAAACCACTTTTTTATGCACCCTTTGCAGAATAAGTGACCACATGGCAAAGTTACAGCATTTTCATCCTTTAAAGATAATTCACTGAAACATATAGAACATTCAAAATTTTCTGTTTCAAGACCTTCGGCTATTTCATTAAATCTATTAATCAATTTTTTTAACATAATCGCAGGTACCTTAAAGTTAATACTTTTCAGATAATGTAAAAACTTTTTCAAATAAGATATTAAAGTAAAAAATTTTTCCTCAGAAGAATCATAGAGTTTAAAATTATAATCTATTTTTACTTTTTCATAATAGTCCTTGTTTACAACACAAATAAATCCTCGAATTGTATTTTTACTTTTAAAAAATTTTTCTATATCCTTTTCACTTTTTATTACTTCAAAAATTTTTATAAAATTAATAATATTAAACTGTGAAGCAAGTTGTTTAAAAGCAGACTCAACCGAACGTAGTTCTTCGCTCAATTCTTGAAATTTTTTTCTTGTCGGACCGTAGTCTAATGTCGCACCTATCGAAACACCAAATGAAGCTTTGCTGGCAGAAATAAGGCACTTATATAAATTTTCAAGATTTAAATGAACCATATCCAAAACCACTTTAACATTCGAATTGTATTCATTATTTGTTTTACTCTTAACAACCTTTAAAGAACTTATAAGGTTATTAACATTTACCATTATATCGTTAAGATAAATATCACTTTTACTTTTACCATTTCCCTTGTAGTATTTTGAACAAAGATTAAAAATATCTGTTAATTCTTTGATAAAACTATCAATAAACTCTAAAAAAGATTTTTCCACACTCATATGCTGTGGTAACTTAAACTGAATGTTTTTTATTTCACTATAAAATTCATTTCTTTTTTTCTTAATATCTGATATCTTGGTTTCTGCTAAAATTTTCGCTTGTAAAACTTTTCGTTTTATAAAATTCATAATTATGCACCTCTTATATAATATTATATTTTATATATATACTAATTTTGCAAACAAATACGTGTATTGTCAATATATTTTTTGAACAAAAATTTAATTTTTATATTTTATGACTATTTTCAAAGGAAAAGCTAAATCCATACTCAAAGTTGTCTTCGTCATACAAATATTTCTTTACGGGGTTACAAATATTATTTTGTACAAAATCTTTTACTTGAGAAAATATTTCTACGATTTTGAACTCTATTTGATAATCTCCAAAATTTGTTACAATCTTTGATTCTGATTCATCCAAAACTTCACTTATCTCTCTCTTTCTTTCGGCGGCAGGAAGACACATCGGTGGAAACATTACGCACCACCAATTTTTTCCCTTAGCTTCCCCTATAGTAACTCTCAAAGCATCATAGTTTCCTGCCGGAAGTGTTACGTCAGTATAAACACGTGTATTAAAATGCATGTTAATAAGTTCTACATTTACATCATAGTTAAATCCATTTCGTGAAATTTCATCTTGAGCAGAAAATTTTATTCTTTCAAGATTTTCTTGCACTAAAATCTCAGCATCATCCATGTTATTAACCTTGGATGCCTCAACACCAAAATCTTTTAAAATTCTATCTCTTACTTTTAATTTCAAACTTTGGTCCTCAAAGCTATCTGAATTGGCAATTATATGTAACCTTAACACTTTATCGCTTATATCTTCACACTTACCGGAAAAATTAACAAACGAACAAAGTATCGATATTATAAATCCACAAATAAGAGATTTACTCCAAATATTTTTCATATTAAAAAGCCTCCATTTCTTTTTCACAAAGAATTATGGACGCTTTATTTAAAATATATTCAACTATTTTTTAAAATTTTCTTGAAGCTCCTCCACCGCCTGAGCTTCCGCCAAAACCACCGGAACCACCTGAGTTAAATCCACCGAAACCTCCGCCAAAGCCTCCACCGTTATTCCAGTCATCCCAATCATCGCTTCGCCCCGATAGATACGGACGATTCTTTCTCAGAACAACCGGTAAAACACCTCCGAAAAGTATAATTATCGCTACAATTATTATACTCATTATGGTACTCATATGACTGTTGTCACGTGTTTCGTTATAATCAGAAACTCTATTCGAAACATCTTGAGGCATTTCAAGTCCATACTCTGAATAAACTTCTGACAAAACAGCAGAGTATAACGCACAGATTCCACCATCCCAATCATCATTTTTGAAGCATGGAATAGCATACTCATCTATCAGTCTACCGGCTTTTGAATCGTTTATTTTCCCTTCTAAACCGTATCCCACTTCTATTTTTATTTCTCTTTCGTTTGGCGCAAGTAAAATCAGTACACCGGTATTTTCTTGTTTACTTCCTATACTCCACCGACGAAACATTTCAACAGCATAATCATCAATCGGTCTTCCATCCAAAGATTTAACTGTCGCAACAACTACTTGAGCTCTGATTTTATCGGCAAGAACCTCACTATTCTGTAAAATATAATTCTCGTTCTCCTCAGATATCACATCCGCAAAATCATTTACATAAAACCCTTTGGTATAATCAGGAATTTCTGCACTCACATTCGAGAAAAAGCTGAGGAAGATTAACACACAACCAAACAATAAAACTTTAAAACAATTTCCTTTACACTTCACTCAGCTCACTCCTCAGATAATATTCATAATACATATCTTACTTTTTTCCGTTATTCAAATGTAACTGTCGGGGCTTTTTCACTTCCTTCGGCTGCCTCAAAATAATCAGCTGAAGAGAATCCGAACATTCCAGAAATTATATTTGCCGGAAAAGTTTTAATTTTCTGATTATATTCCTTAACGGCAGAATTATAGTCTCTACGTGAAACAGCTATACGATTTTCAGTTCCCGAAAGCTCATCAGTCAGTGCTGTGAATTGTGAATCTGCCTTAAGATTTGGATAATTTTCCACAACTACCAAAAGTCTGTTGAGTGCACTCGAGAGTTGTGAATCTGCCTGTGCTTTTTCTGACATGGATTGTGCTCCAGCAAGTTTAGTTCTTGAATTCGAAATTTCATTCAAAACTTCAGACTCATGTGAAGTATATCCTTTAACTGTACTTACCAGATTCGGAATAAGATCTGACCTTCTTTGAAGCTGAGTACTTATATTCGACGATTGATTATCGACATTCTCCTTAAGTCCTACCAAACCATTGTAAGTTCCTATGCTCCAAGCACCGAGAATAAATATTATTGCCAAAACTGAAATTCCAAATACAGCCCATCCGGACATTTTTTTCATAATAATCAACTCCTTACACAAACATTATACCACTTAAAATTAATCTGTCGAGCTTACAACAACATATGCCGAATCAGATTTATTTTCAAATTTAACACTGTAAGCCTTGACCTCATATACACCTTCTTTAGATGGAGCAGTGTAAAGTCCGTTGTTATCTATAGTTCCGGTATTAGGCTCAGCCATTCCCCACCTGACTTCCTGACTTATTGCACCGTCTATATGAGCTTCAAATCGAACTTGTTCAAGCGGTTTGACTCGTGTCGTATTCGGAGTTATCAATACTTTTACATTCTCGTCTATTACCAAATCTTCTTCCTCTTCTTTTATTTCAACCGGCTTATATGCCCACCATCTGATGTCTACTGCTTGTGCGGTAGTCTTTTCTCTGAGCCTTACACCAAGCCTTACTGTTCCTTTTTCGGAATTCACTATTGCAGCTATCCCTACATTCGGAGCAGATACTGTGATTTCTTCCTTAGAAAATATATCCTTATCTCCGAAAATAAGCAATCCTTTATCGTCCGTAAGGTAATTGGATTTATTATCTATAGCTGTTACGACAGCTACATTTCCTTCTCCTAATCCATGAACAAATTCATATGAATAGTATGACTTTCCAACTTTGGGATTAAATCCTAAATTTATCCTTTCAACTCCGGTAACTATATTGTCAATTTTAGGTTCGGGTAATTCAACAACCTCAGGTGCGGAATTATCTTTTTTTATCTCTGTGGTATTTACTGTGGGAGCTTTTTCATGTCCGTCATCAACTTCCTGAAGCAAACTTATAAGTTCATTACTATAAAGATACTGACTAAAAGGATGCTTCTCAAAACTTTCAATAAAATAAGTAAGTTGATTCGTTACAATATGAAATTTTGCCAGGTAAATAAATTTATTATCTACGTTTTCTATTATATCTGTAAAGCTCTTTGAATAATATTCGCTGACTGCTATATCTCTTATTGGAGTTGTCTTTATTGCTATTGGAATAGAAACATCTTGTGAAATTTCTTGTTCATCTTTACCTACTTTAAGTTTAAATGCATTTCTCGGAATTTTTATTTCGGTTATAGCATCATCCGAAGCATCACAGTAAATGTAATACTCTTTTTTGAAACTTTTATAAGTGGTTATTTCAGTTTCTCGGTAACTTACGGTTAAATTTTTCTCTCCTGAAACATCTTTGAAAAATTCTCCGTTAATATCAAATGAATAATTTATTGGTGCTTCTACATTTTCTTTTTCGAATATTACCGTAACTTTAAGACATTTTCCGGGATTTACGTATTTTGCCGTCTCAATGCTTATCTTCACGCCGTCTTTGTTGTAAATCTCAACACGTTGATTTACCAGATATTTGAGTTTCAGATCCTCTTCTCTCGGTTTTTCAGAAGTCAGAAAAAGTTCATAACCTTCTCCAACTCTGTTGTATTCCTCGCTCACTCCGTTAGATTTTCCCGAACTTGCCACCGAAAATGTAGTTTCTTTAAGTTCTTCTTTATATTTCATGCACAGATAAAGAATACCTTTATCTTTGTTCTCTTCGAACCCTTTTATTACATTTAACCTTCTTACATACGGTTCGGGTACAACAATTTCTCTACCCATGTAATCAAGAGCCATTCCCGGTTCAAGCGAAAAAGTTTTGTTATCTACCAATATGACATCAAGACCTGAAACTATTCCTGTGCCATTAAGCATCTTATTACCCAAACGACGTTTTGAATTCATATAAGTTTGTTCGCTTTCAAAATCTCTGACCGTCATTAATTTACCAAAAAAGTAGTTGTTTCTGTCGCAGGAATAATACTGTTTATTATCCATTTTAGCCCCTCTTTTCTTTATGTTCATTCTGAATTGTTAAATTTGTAAATTTGAATCTGAAATCATCAAATTATTTACTTCACGCTGCCTGTTCAAAACGAGATTTTCATTTTTATTTATAAAGGAATTTATACCCATATAACAGTGATTATCCAAATACATGCGGTCACTCAAAGCTACTAAATTACATATTGAATCTACCGGTTTAACACTATTTATTACTCTCAAAAGTTCTATATAATTTTCGGAGTCTTTAACGCATGATTCCGGTACCATAACCGTAAATACGTACCCGTTATCTCCGAATAAATTTTCAACCACCTCTTTTTGTCTATCATAATACATATTTCCTTTAACGTCAAACTGTTCAACAATTATTGGATCTGTACCGGTATATTCTTGTACAATTTTAGCAACCGCTCTTTTCGTACCCTTTATTTTATAAATCTTTACAGCTTGTCTTATAAGATTTCTTAATTTCTTTTCTTCCCACACAGATGCATTTTTTACAGACAACCAATCACCTATCCAATTGAGAAAATCTTTGCTTGTCCTATCCACATCGAACATCACTGGAGTATAATCTATTTTATCTTCAAGATCTACATATATGGATTGAAATATACTTACAAACCGCTCAGTAAATGAATTTCTGTCGTCATCCGCTCGATAAATTTCCGGTAAATAATCAACAAATGAAACTTGAGGAAATTCTATTTTCATGGAATGTATTTTAATGCTTTCCTGCTCATAATTTACAAACTCAAGGCAAATCCATAAATATCTTCCCTTTAAATTTCTTAAAATAATATCATCTGCATTTTCATAAACAACTGCGCCGATATCTTCAAAAGTGTCTATTTTACGGCCTATATCTATCTTTTCATCAGTAATATATTCATTAAAATTTACAGAAGATTTTCCTTTTATTCCAGGAACCGCAATTGTTATTTCCTGCGTATCAGAGGCATAAATTCTTAGTTTAAAAATCGAACCGGTGGGATAATCTATATCCAAACGCAATCTATGCCATATTATACCGTTTTGCATACTGTCAAATGCACGAGAAATATATACTCCGTTTTCACCGTTTTTCACTTGAGAAATCATTGAATCATTCCTGAATCCCATATTTTTTGTCAATCCTAAGGACGTCCAGTCAGATTTACGGTTAAGTATAAAACATTTTGCTCCCGAAGCCATTTAAAATTCCCTCCTTTAACTTCTGTAAATTTCTGAACTTTTTATATAATTAAAATCTATTTTCTCTACGTAATATACTCCGTTTGGAGGAATTATTATATCTTCTGAAGCATTCTTTTCTGCATTTATTCCTATCGGAGTTATCCTCAATTTATCGAGATAAGAAACATATTTTAAACGATCAATCATTCCGAAAACATCTCCGAAATGCAACGTTTGACCCAAATCTTTATTCGTGTCTTTAATGAATGCCTTTATCTCCTTTTCAATGAGCATATCGCTTTCTCTATACGAAGAATCTACAACTATTTCACCACTTATAATCAAGCCTATATATTCCGGACTCACAATTTTTATTTTTGTATTTAGAAGTCTATACTTATTTATCTGATTCATTATATTTTTTTCAAAACTCTGCGGCAAAGTCAATCCTACTTTACGATTCCATCTAACTGCAATTGTTACGCAGTTCTGCTTTTGGACATCTTCTCCCGGCATGTAATCCGGTAAAACTTTAACATTTGTAAACATAAGTCCTGGAGTTTTTCTTACTATATCTTCATAGTCTTTCTTCGTGACCGCTCTACCCGGTCGACTGAACAGTTCTGCTGCTCTGGATTGTGCATGCTCTAAAGTTTCCGCATCTCTACCGCCCGTAGCTGGAATAATTTGTTTTACTCTTGCATTTTTCAAAGCCCTGTTTTTCGAAAAAACAGATGAAATCATTCCCTCTTTCGTATTGGAACTTTCACCCATTGTATATCTAAGAGAACATAGCATTATATTCTTATCGCCTATCCTCGGAGCCATCCCATGTTCGTGATCACCAAAAGCAATGAAACCATTGTCTTTATCTAAAACGAAGTGTTTATCGTATTTTCCCGACGAGAAAAAATCATTTACACTTTTCCATTTATAAAATACTTCTTCTCCTTCAATTTTTTCGCTTATCATTATCTCAAAGTCACTGTCAAGTACATTTTTCGCATTTACCTTGACACTTTGACCTGACATCCCCGTACCGCTTCCAAGACAAAGTTTATCTTTTATATCTTGACTGCATGAAACAACCATAAAAACTTCATCGTTATAACCAAAACCTTTTATTTTGTTCCAAACTTCACTCACATCCACAGTTAAAACACCGTTTTTCATATCAGATTTAAATGTCGGTAAATCTGTTCTGACCCATCCGCCATGTTTTTTGTAGTACACATAACTTCTTCCATAGATAGCAGTATGAGTAAAAAGATTAAAAGTATGGTCAACCTTAATATCAGATTTTTTTATTATTGCGTTTTCACACATTGTATTATTTTGACAAACTCTAAACACATTCGGAATTATTCCGTCAATTCTCGGAGGATAATCATATTCATCATATACAAGAGTAGCTCTGATTTTGTACTCTTCATTTATAGGTAACATTTTTCCTTTAATTCTCATTTTGATTATACCTGAAAACAAGAAATTGAAAGTACTGTCATTTATTAATTCAATTTCATGCCAACCGGTCTTTTCTGATTCTTCCCCATAGTACTCCCAGCGCACGTCTGCCATTTTTTCAAATTTTTCAGAAGATTTAATGGGATTGCGCTTCAAATCATGACTTGTATATACGGAAAAATATAAATTTATTATGCAATTACTCGGAATGGATCCATCAAAATTAACCGTAAATCTTCTGATTGCATCTTTATCGTTTTTTCTGTCAATATCTCTTCCAAAAAGATAAAATGCTCTGCTTCCGTCAAATTTGTAATATTCTTCTTCTGACGGGAATTCAGGATTTTCAAACACTACATTAAGTATTTTTGAATTTATTAAAGTTTGATGGTTTAAATTTTCAAACACCATACTTCCTGATTTCCACTGAGTACGAATAGGAATTGTTACATTGTCGTCTATACCCGAAACTTCTACCAGTGTCTCAGAACCTCGATTTTTATACATCACAACGTCCAACAAATCTAAAAACTTTCTTTTTACTCCATCAGTCATTCTGTTCAAATATTCATGTTGAACATATTTAAGCCAAGAAAACAATTCAACCAAAGTTATTCCCGGATCTGCTTCTTGATAATCCGTCCACTGTGTACTCAAATACATTATCTGTTTTTTGGCTTCATCAAGTATATCTTCCAACGAACGATTATTTAAATTTTGAAGTTCTATCATACCAATCACCTGCCTCTTAGTTAACTGAAATATTTATTTCCGGAGTTCCATATACCGGAACAACAAAATGTAATTTTTTAATTTCTTCAAAATCAATCTCTTTTTTTCCTTCCGGAGTTACAAATTTTGTGAATATATTTATCCCTTTTATCCATCTGATATGGGGAACCATTTTTATATAGTTGTATATGAATTCTTTACGTGGAAATTCACCTATATTCCACCCTTTTCCTGAAAAATTTCCACTTATGGGATTTAAAAATTTTTCAAGTTTTGATTCTATTCCTTTATATACTCCTTGGTATGAATTAAAATCATTTATAACTACGTCAACGTTCACACAAGTTTCAACATATCCCACTTCAAAAATTCTCAAACGGGACGATTGGGAAAGTGTTGCAGGAGCTTTATTATCTATAAACTTCCATATTCTGTTTTTTATTCCCTGGAATTTTTCATATCCTTGCATATATTCGCGAGGTAAAACCGCTATTGAAGTAATTCCGATAGCATCGTGACTATCTTCGTCCACATGAGAAAGACATTTCACCTTATATATGTTTCTGTCGTTAAAACAAATGGATTCTTCAAAATCATCCAGTGATACTAACCTATTTCCTCCGGAAATTTGACCAAACATACGTCGTGCAGCGTTATCTACTGTTTCCATGTCGACCCCTCCCATTATGGGACTCGGGTTATCCACCGAATCAATGTTCGGTATCGAATCGACAAAATCTTGAACCATGTGAGAATCTATGTTTCCCTTACTTCCATTACAGATCGAATAATTAATTCTTATGCTTTCGTTATATTGATTTGGTGGAATTTTTCCGTTTTTTCCGTTTCCGAAAAGTATTTCTCCCTTAGGATAATCAACTTCATATACTCTGTCATTTATTCCACATGTAATGAGGTTTGGAACGGAACTCCATTTTACCCAGAGGTTTTCTAATTCTCCCGTCTCGTTATATTCCGGTTCCACAAAATCCCGTGACATTTTAAGGAATTTTTCTTGTTCTTTAGTAGAAATTTTTCCAAACTCATCAACCCACACGCTTACATCAGAAACATTTTGATAAGAAAGTTGGCAAAGCTTGTCTTCCTCATCCTGATCAATATAGAAATATTGCGGTTCACGTGTGTCACGCTGCACTACTTTTACTGCATTCATTTTAATATCGTTGATTATTGGACGTCCCGCAATTTTATCACTATTTGAATACTTTTTATCAGGATTTACTATCCTTATGAAATATCCGGTTTTTCCAAATATCGTAGCTTTTTTGAAATCGTTTTTTCCTATTAAGGTTACACTCTCGCTATGAGAAAAATCTCCCGTACCGTCCATTACATCGATATGTTTCCACTTACTTCCGCCTTTATTATCATCCGCCAAGTATTCCCATTTGAGCGACGGATTGAACCTATGAACTCCGTCTTCTATATCTATAAATATCCTTATCATCCCTTGAATTAGAGGTTTACTTAAATTAATATACATGGCCGGAAAATCACAAATATATTTTTGCATAACATTAATAATTCCCGAATCAGGTATTAAAGCTGTATATTCTCTTAAATCAGAGCGAACCAACAATTCGTTTACTTTGTGACCTTCTCCTTCATACTTATAGTTTACTTCCACATTATTTACGTACGGAGTAACATAATTTGCGTAAAAATCAAACTGGTCACGCATTTTCGAAATTCTTGCTCTCACAAAATATCCTTCCTGAGAACCCACCGAAATACTATCTATATCCTTAGGACATTTAAAGCGTATTTTTCGTTTACTTTCTTCTTTTTCATCAACTTTAAAAAAATCATTTTTGGGTGATTCTGTTTTTAATTTAGCCCAGCCTGAACCGTTCCAGTATTCCCACAGGACTTCTTCTATTTGTATGTCATCAGGTTCAAGGTCAGCAAAATCCATATCGCTCATTATAAATTTATATTTTGTTCCAGGAGCTTTAAAATCTATTTTTACTTTTATAAATTGGATATCAGCTTCAAGTTCTATCATAGCTCCTTTTTTCGTAAACGCTTCATTACACATTATCGAAAAAGTATTATACATCGTATACTGTTCACCAAAAGGGAAAAAATCATTTTCCGCAAGTTGCGTATCATCAGAAAAAAATGCCTCGGGACGCAAAGGTGACGACAAAGATTTATAATCCGCTCCCGTAATCGAAATACCACTTTCCGGAATACGATTGAATCTGCATTTTATAAATCTTGAAAATTTTCCCATAACATCAGTTGGAACCGTTGTACCATTAAATTTAATTCTTACACCATTTTCTGTTTTTTCACAAGACTCAACAGCAACCCATTTTTTTCCGTCATAATATTCCCAAGTAACATTTTCGGTATCTGAAAATATATCGGGAAGCAATTTTTGATTTTTTGCTGAAAGGTTATTGTAAAAAGAGAACGTTAAATCGATATTAGACATGTCAAACACAACATCATCATAGAAATAAATCTCATGACATTGCAAATTTTCATAATACAAATTATCAAATATCCTAAACGGTCCTACACACTTAGCATCAACGTTTTTGGATTCATCATAAACGCATCCTATAAAATCTGACTTCGGTTCTGTAAAATTGATCGCTTTTATAGTTGTATCTATGGCTGTCAATGAATCTACAGTTTCATAAACAACTGTTCCGTCTTCAGTATCTGCTTCGGCAAAAAGAGCAGTGCCTCTATCTATATATGCACCTTCAGTTCCCGGTGTAACTTTCGCTACTATCATTCCCCCGGCCGGAGCTGCGGGTCTCAACTTCGTACCTAACATATTTAAAAAAGTCAAATAGTGGTTATAGGAAGTTTTATTATAAAGACTTATGGTGTTTTCCATCATATGACAAAATACTTTAGAAAAAACCACACCTAAGTCTGAACTGTTTTCATCAAAATTCCATTCGGGTGTATAATTCTTAGACAAATGTTTTACTTCATTCATCAAATCTTTAAAATCTCTGTTATCGAGTTTTGGTATATTACTCATATCCACGAGCCTGTTTATCAAATATAAACAATTTAAATCTGAAAAACACTCGGCTCAATTCACTCCCTTTCTACCGAAATCTCCGAAACTTTATTTTTTAAATATCATTGGAATCTATTCTCTTTTTTACTCTTTCTTGAGTCGGTTCAATGTCTGTTATATAATCTATGGCTACTTCAACTTTAGAAATAGGTCCCGAGGATGCATTTACCGCTACATTGAGATCCTCTATATGCGATTCCCACATCTTAAGAGAGGTTTCTATCGATTTTCTCAATCCTGATATGAAGTTAGGATTTACCACTTCAAACATATATGACCTTAAATCTGTTCCAAAATTAGGAAAAATTTTACGTTCATATTTTTGTGTCTCCAAAATAACTCTTACCGACTGCTTTATATTTTCGTTATCTTCGACGGTTTTTATTTTTCCCGTAACTTCATCAACCTGTATCGGAAATTTCCATCCTTTTATAACCGGCATCTCAACAACCTCCCAAAATTAATTTAGTTTAAGCATCGACCCTTTCATCGATGCAACTGCACCCGCTTTAACTGTAGCGTTCGTATTGGAGTCGAGTGTATTATTTCCATTTGCTTTGAGTGTATTGTTTGCAGAAGCTTTCAATGAATTATTTTTTACTTTTGTGTTAAAGTTTCCTGATTGACTGGAAAAAGTAAATCCCTTTTTACCGTCTATCTCAAACTTCGCTCCATTGTTTCCTGCATTAAACGAAATACTTTTATCGGCTTTCAACTCAATACTTCCACTTTTAAAGTCTATATTGAATGCAGTTTTACCACTTTTCTCTTTTATCGATAGTTCCTGTTTATCACCATCTTCAAGGTCAATAACATGTCCTTTTTGCGTTGTAATAAGTATATTTGCATTGTTTTTATTCGTGTTTATTTCTATCTTCAAACCCGTAATGAGCTTTATCATCATTACTTCATTTTTAGAATCTATCTGCATTGGAGGTTTATTTTTGGAATTATAAAGTCCTCCTAATATAACGGGATTATTTATCTGACCATCAAAAAAACCTACCAATACTTCCTCGTCTTTCTGAGGTACGAAAACCACTCCTTGTTTTTCACCGGCAAATGACGACAAAACCCATGCATATCCGACTTCTATACCTTCGTCCGGTAATAAAACTTTTACTCTATTTAATTTTTCGGGGTCATTTATATCAGTTACAATTCCTCTTTTAAGACCACTGACTCCGCAAAAGTTAGTAAGCCGGTTATCGTTATCATACATATATTTTTCACTTCCATATAATCAACAGTAAACTTTTTATATTTTTATATTTACAGATTTTTTCTGGGGATTAATCATGTTTGATACTGCACGTATTTTTGTAGTATAAGTGTCCCCTGCGACTAAATTATGCTCAATAGCTGCAACAATGTAATTATTATCAAACGAGTTACCTATATTATCTATTTTTATTCCGCAAGCAAGTCCTATCTCCGGATTTCCCATAGTTTGAATATTCACTTCAGACAACTCCAGATTTCTCATATTAGCTTTAGCTTGTGCAATAAACTTCGCTTCGTTTACGGATTCTATCGAATTATCAATTATTCTCAATACATTTGTAGAAGAAATATTTTTGGTTAAACTCGAAGCATTCCTACCACTTCCGATTGCCTCAGGAGTAACTACATTAGATGTTATAGGTTTTTTATAATCTTTTGGATTCCACCCTATGACCTCTACCGATTTCGGCATTCCCCAAATACTCACGGAACAACACATACTTATAATTCCCATTGCAGGAATTGTAAAAGTCAGTATAGGAGACTTCAAACATGTGGGACTGATAAAATAAAGTTTACCGAGATGTATGAAAAATAATGCACCAACCGTATGAGCAGCTCGAAGAATAAATTCATAATCACTTTCGTTTCTTTGATAAATAGGTGATTTGAAGTCCGGCTCTCCTTTTACGTCTATCATTTTTCCAGAAAATTTACTTGCATTGTTTTTATAAATTTCCGAAACGGCTTTTGAATAATTTTGGCTGTTTTTCATTTGCTCGGTTTTACGGTTGGACATCAACCACATTTTAGCATCCATGCCATGTATAGTAACCAATATGTGTGTATCGAAAAATTCCATATCATACGATGAAATAAATCCTACAAATACCTTTTTAAGCTCTGACCTTTTACCTACTATATATCCCAGAAATACCTCTATATCCGCTCCGACTTTTATATCTTCAAAGTCAGAACTCAAACTTATTTTTCCACCTTTAAAATTATTTCCGTAAAAGGCAACTTGTACGCAGCACGTACCGGCTTCACCTGTAATCGATGTATTCACCGATACGTTCGTAATATACAATTCTTTTGAATTCCACGAAGATTTGTTTATTTTTATATCTCCCACAGGTTTCATGCATCCGGCATACTTTTGATAAATCTCTTTCCAGTCCGCCATCTAAACTCAATCCTTCTTTATACTACTTTATATTGATTAAAATAATCCTCGTCTGTGTCTATCCATTGTAAATTTCCTCTCAACTTTATTTATAACTCTGTCTGATATAGATTCAACGTCTATGCCTTTCATGTAAGTTTGAATCAAATTTACAATATCTTCTTTACTCATCGTTTTAGACATTATATTTTTTTCTATCGATTTGGTATCTATTTTCGGTACCTTTTGCTTAATTTCTTTAATTTTTTCAGATCCATTTATTTTCTGACGTTCATTTTTTCTACCCTGTTCTTCTTGTTTTGCTTGCTCAACTTCAACAAATTTCTCTTTTTCTTTATAGACCATATAATCATTGTCAAAATGATTGAAATAAGATTTTCTGTCAACGTTTGAACGATATTTTATTAAATATTCACGATTGGTATTATAAAAATTTTCTGTTTGTTTGCTTAAAAATCGCTTAGTATATTCTTTGTAAATATTGTCGGACGTTACTCTGATTTCCTGACTTTTAACCGTCTTGGGTGACAGTATTTTGATAATATTTTTAGAAACCACGTCACTAATTTCATCTTTATCCAAAACTTTTTCTCTACGATAAACAGGTATATACGAATAGACATCTTTTCCTTTAATCGTTTGCTCGGGTAAGGTTATCATACTTGAAGTAATTATACCCGGCTTTATTATTTTTTTATTTATAATATTTTTTTGTTCTTTATTTACAACTGTATTTACTTTTTCCTTTATTTGTTTTTCACTAAGTTCTATTACATTTTTGTTTACTTCTTTTTCCGCATATTCAGAAATTTTTTTATAACTGCGTGAAAATACATTGTTTTTTATAACGTCATGATAAATATTTTTGTGTTTGTAGAAGTAATCTTCTATATCATTCTTTGTTATATGATTTCTTTTAATTACCTCAAAATCAATCGAAGAATTTTTCCGATTGTTTTCTTCATTAAATACATCTGTTACATTATTAAAGCTTTTATGTAGCTGTTTTATATTATTTTTTCGGACATGCAAATTCTTCATCAAAATATTATTTTGACGAATGCTCTCAGAAAAATTTTTATCAATGGTTATCCCCGCACGACGGAAATTCGTAACTTCCTTTACTGCTTCTATTTCTTCGCTACTTAATTCTTGAGTATTATATTTATTTATAAGTTCCGTTTTATTGACTGTTTGATTTACAGTTTCTTTTTGAGTGTTATGCTCATAAATATTTTTAAACCGATTAAGAATATCTTTTTTAGACGCAAGTTTTATAACATTTTTTCGAACATTTTCTTCAATGTTCAAACTTTTTATCTTAGTCGTTTTTAAAACATCTATGATATTTTTTGAAATATTCTTGGAATTATAAAATTTTCTTACTTCATTATATACTCTGTTTATGTTTCTATCATAATAAGTCTTATCATTGATATATTGTTGCTGATGTTCTATTATATTTTCCCGAAGTTCTTTAACCTCGCTTTTATCCACTATTCTATTAATGAGTTCGGTTTGAGAACTTATTATTTTCGGAACCGATTCTTTTATTATGTTTTCAACAAAAGAACCTACTTTTGTCAAAATATTAAATTCCGCTATTTTTGACTGAAGTTTAATAATTTTGGGAAGAACACTTTTATTTAATATATTTTCTTCATAATATTTAGAAGCTTCTTCCAATATTTCGATATCGCCTATATTGGTTTTTTTCTGAGTAGTTTCTTTTAACGATTTGCGAATAGTTAATTTTTCGTCTTTTTTGTCCTCTTTATTTTCAAGTTCAGGTTCACTAAATTTTTCTTTTCTGTAAATAAGAGGTTCGTGATAAACATTTTTAAGAACCTTATCAACTACATTTTCGTAATAACGAGTTTTATTAAGAACCGTTAAATAGTCACGGCCTACTTGATGTAATGTAGTACAGCGTGATTTTGTAATTACATTAAATTTATTTAGATGATTTTCTTTACTTTCTGATTTTTTTTTTGAACTGTCTAAAAGCGACCTAAGCATTTCGGTAAGTGTTTTTTCGTCAAACGAATTGCTTGATATCACTTCCAGATTTTTTATTTGATTATTTGTAAGTTTATGCCCAACTCTCAAAATTTCACTTTTGAGTTGATTAAGTATCTGTTCACGAAGAACAGTATTGTTTTGAACAAGTATACTCTGGTCCTTGTCAGCAGCTCTAAGTTGAAGTAACAGATCAATTATAGTTTCGAAAGCTTGAGTCTGAAAATTATTAACTCTCGAAACATCATAAACCAACTCACGTGACTCACTGTAATCAGACAATTCTTCAGATACAGTTGTCATCTTGTTTTTTTCAAAAAGTTTTGTACAAAAACTTTTGTTATTTCTGAGTGTAAGTAAATTATTCGGAGATTTTGTATTTAATAAGGTTACTTTACCTTTACTATCAAACTTATTGTTCTCCACTTACTCACCGCCTAAAATTTTTTATTCATTAAAAATTAATTTGTTTTTATATAATTATTGAGTTTTTTTCGAGTTTTAAAAAGCTTGGATTCAGCTTCTCGCAAATTATTAGCACACTTAATGTATCGTTCCGTTGAACGATTTTTAACACTTTGACATGAAACAAATTCTTGGCGTAATTTCGCCGTTAAATCACTATCATTTAATGATTTGCATCTTTGAGTATCCCACTTTTTTTTTGCTTGTATAAATCGAAATTCGTCTGAAATCTTCTGAGCAAGAGCATCCTCGGAATTTTCCGATGCTTCTTCATATATAAGTTCCCTTATATTCAGTTCTTTTTCAAGTGCTTTAATTTCAATTTTCAAAGCCTCGCACTCGGCGTTATTTATTTCTTCCGAACTTAAAAATTTTGCTCTGTTTCGTATCTCTTTTGCTGTTTCAAAAGCTTCTTTTGTACTTGATTCTATATTTTTTATTTCCTGCTCTCTTTTTTCTTTTAAATCCTTCTCACGTTCTCTCTGAAGCAACTCCATTTGAAATTTAGTAAGGATTTTAGGGGGATTTTTCTTAAATTTATTAATTTTTTCTTCAGCTATTTTTTGATTAACCAAACTCATTTCCGAATCAATTTCTTTTATTCTTTGTTTGTGTCGCTTAATTCTTTCATTAGATTCCTGGATAAGTCGTTTGAGTTCTTCAATTCTACTTTCTTGCATTGAATAAATTCACCCTCTTAAAAATAAGCAAAAAGCAAAAATCATTCCATTTTGAACGGTATTTAAATGTAATCCGTGTTTTCATTTAATATCTCAAAGAATTCTTTATATAGTTCAAATATCATTTTTCACTTTAACTTTTATTTACTCTTTACTCGTACACTATCTCACTGTGATTTTATTAGCCAATTTATGTTTTTACTCTATATTGTAATTTACACAACTGATTTGTTCTTATTTATTTCCCTTTGAGTTTTTCATCATGTCTCTTGACTCTGCATTCAGCTCTTCAACAGATCTTCGTTCATGTTTTATTCTTCACGAGCCTCTTCTGCTTCTTTGTTTTTCTTATCCTCCTTTAGTTTTTCTTCCTTAGCATAATTCACGGCAGATTCATTATTCTCTTTTTCTTCCGCTTCTTTATTTTCTTTTGAATTTTTCATCACATTTCTTAATTCGGCATCCAGTTCTTGAGCAGTTTTTCGTTCTGCTTCTATCCTTTCTTCCTCACGAGCTTCTTCCGCTTCTTTATTTTTCTTATCATCCTTCAATTTTTCTTCTTTTGCAAATTGTATAGCTAATTCATTATTCTTTTTTTCTTCTTCCTCTAATTTTCCTTTTTGTTCTTCCCTTTCCTTTTTTAATTGATCTCTCAATTTTTCAATAGATTCTTCATACGCTTTTTCTCTTTGTTTATTTTCTCTATCTCTACGTTCCTTTAATTCTTCAATAAACTTTGCTTTTTGCTGAGATTGTGCATCCGAATCCAAATCTTTCGCCAACACAGCAATATTTCCAGCTCCCAGCGGCACACGAGTCAAACCTGTATGAACAATAGAAATAGATTCTATTAAAATATCTCCTCGTTCAGCATCAAGGTTATCTATACTCCAGCTTGTCATTCCCAAAGATAGGAAAGAATACATTGCTGTAAGCTTATTTTGCCTATTATAAACTTGTATTAAACCGATAGCCGGTCCTTTTTCCAAAGCTTCTTGAGGACTTAAAGAACTAAGTGCTATCAAAGCGCTCTTTCGTGCAATATTATTTGAAATATTGGCAGTTGCCGCAGCCTTGGCAAAACTCACGGGAGAGGAAGCTGTACGTATCATCAAACCACGCTCAAAATCCAGCTTGTATCCTCCCGAACCCTGCGGAGCTCCAACCATAAGCTGATGATCGTTCACTCCGCCTTCATGAATATATTCGACTTCTCTTTCTATAGAAATGCCCGAAACACTTTTAAATCCAAACATGTACTGATTAAGCGTAACAATAAAGTTAAATCCTTGTGTAAGGTAATCCATTGAGGACACTTTTACAATCGGCAAACGTTCTTTTTTTAAACCGAAAAGCCCATTAGTTAAAAGTCTATGCTCAAACATAGGCCCACTTTTTACCGGTTTTCTTCCACTGGTAGGACGTGTTCCTCCACGTCTTTCTCCGAGACGACCACCTCCTGGTCTGGGATCATTTCCGGGATAATAATTGTTTACAATAGGCATTTTTTCACCTCACAAGTTTAACCGTATAACTAAGTATTTATATCGAATATATTTTTCCTTTTTTTACCTGATTCTTCATTCATTTTTTTGTTTATTTTTGATGCCTCTTCGCAAAATCTTACTCTTTCTCTGTGAGGTAAAAGCATAATTTCTTGTCGAGACCAATGAAAGTAATAAGCCAAAAAAGCTATCTCTTCATATAAAATTTTACTCGGATAACTTTTTAGGCTTCCCCGAAAAAAGGCAGTTCGTACCTGAACTCATGAGCACATTTAGGACAGATAATCGTAACTTCAGGTGGTTCAACAGAATTTATTTTTTGATACAAATCCTGTAAATACGCCATATCGGCCGTAAATAAGCTCTCAATTACGTGAGCGTCCACTCTCTTTAAAGTTCCGAGCGAGATTATAACTCTTTCAAGTAAAAGGATACTGAGATATCCCGGATTCATTTTGACTCTTGGATCGTTGAGCGGAACAATCTCATCAGCTGCATTAGCAAGCCTCATAACACCATGTTTATGCACTTCTCCGTTTTTATCTACGTATCCTCTTGGGAGTTCAAATTCTACCTGAGTTTCAAAGGGTACTGACATCAAAAATCACTCTTTCTTTAATTTTAGATACCCCTCTCCTCACAAATTCACATGCAAGGAGAGAAGGTATAAGATAATATTTCAGTTTAATTCGCTGATTTTTTAGACTACATTTATGCAGAAACTGATATGTCTCTCTTAATTCCTTCGTGAGCAAGAACCAGAGTTTCAATAAGAACACTTGAATTCTCTGCATCAAGAGAGTCCGAACTGTACTCTTTCGGCCAGGCGTTAATTACTGTCCAACTTGCGGTAGCGACTCCTGCATTATTATAAACAGTAATAACAGCATTGACAGGTGTAAAATTCTGTCCTTCCAAATAACCATTAAAAAAATTATACAAAACTGGATCACTGTAAAGACCTTTAGTAAGCGTAATGTCGTTATAACTTACAAGGCCCGGCAATTTACGGGCGGTGAGATACCCAAATCCACCTTCCCTGTAAGTGCTTTCATCGACAGTAGTTGAAAATCCTTCTACACTCTTAAAAGACGTAACCGCTAAACCTTCAAAAGCCGCCGTAAATCTATATCCTCTTATAGGTGCAGACAACCCGTTAGCTGCTGAAGAACGTGTGGAAAGTACTCCTACACCCATTTCTTGAAGTCCTGAAGTTGCATTTCCCTCAGCCATTTAAAATCATTCTCCTTCCTGTTTAATTTTATAATTATTCTCCTGTTTTTTGAGTAATTCTAAAGATTACAAACTCTGCCGGTTTAACCGGTGCCACACCGATAACACAAATCAATCTTCCATTATCGATATCATCTTTAGTCATCGTATTGGGACCGATATCAACAAAGAATGCATCTTCGGGAGAACCCCCTACAAGAGCTCCTGTTCTCCATACTCCCTCTAAGAAAATTTCTATTGTTCTTTTTACTCTCGCCCACAAACCTGCGTCGTTAGGCTCAAATACAACCCAATTGGTGTTTGCCTTTATGGATTCTTCCAAGTAAATAAAGAGACGTCTTACGTTTACATATTTCCACAGTGGCTTGGAAGAAGCTGTTCTGGCACCCCAAATTCTTATTCCGGCTCCTGGGAATTTTCTTATAAGGTTTACACCTTTTGGATTTAATAGATCCTGCTCAGCGACATTGTAGTTGACAAAAAGTCCTGTACAATTTGCCACAACTTCGTTTGCCGGAGCTTTATGAACACCTCTTTGATTGTCACTTCTTGCATATATACCCATTACTGAACCTGAAGGAGGTATAAAAGTGTCCTTCTTGTCGAGCGGGTCAAACACTTGAAGCCACGGATGATACATAGCACAATAATCACTATCTACTATGTCCCTATGTTGCATTAAATCCGCAACTGTTTTGGACGTCATAGGCATATCCAAAACTGCAAATCTACTTGCAAGTTTCTCACAATGAGCTACCAGAGAAAGTTGAACGTTTGGACTGGTAATACCCGGAATACCCATAATACTTACATCCGTATTATCCAAAAACGCTTGTATACCTGTTCTTGAACCAGGTCCTTCATCTTTTCCGATAAAATCTGCATCTGTAAGAGTTGCAGCTGTTCCGGTTGCTCCTCCGGAAAGAGATATTTTAATTTCATCTCCTTCTCCACCAAATACCTGTCTTACAACATCCATCGGTGCTACTGCACTTTCGGAAGCTTTTGCCTTTAAAGTTACTATTTCGGATTTTGCCATCAATTTTTCGATAAATGAGGGTGATGCAACGTTAAATGTTACTCCCTTGTACTTCTCGACTTCTCCGTCAAACTCAACAACAACATCCATTTCGCATGTATTGAGATTTATTTTCGGTAAAAGCGAATCATCAACCACGTCACCTTCGAAAGGTTTATCAAATGTTACAAAATTTCCGGTAACGTTGTTTACTATACCGAATTGCTCTTTATCGGTTCCGGTAAGAGCTACTACATCACCTACCGCAAACCCGGCAACGTTTTTCAAACGATATTTTCCGTTACCTAAATCTTCGAGTATTTGGCTCTTGCTTCCATCGGCAACCGAAAATGTCAGCATTACTGAGTTTCCCCAAGCACCCACATCTTTGGCTTCGATATCGATAATGCCTTCTTTTCCCTCATTACACGAAGCTTTTGCTACCGTTGCATCCGGAGGGGCAACACGCATAACAAATGCCCTGGAACCTCCGTTAACAAAAAAGTGATTTACTGCATGTGCTAAAAATCTGTAATCACCAAATTCATTTTCATGCAAGTAACCGCCAAATTTTCTCGCAAAATCCGCAGGACCTGTTACCAAAACAGGTGAACCCGATACCGGACCTTTTTCTGCAACACCAATAAAACCTGCTGTGCTTGTTCCCACTCCCTGCATAGGAGTAGGACCACTGTCAAATTCCTCTACATAGACTCCCGGAGATAAATACTCTGCCATAATCATCTCGGTTCCCTACTAATAATTAGCAAGAACCTTTCAACTCCTTTCCACAACAAAAAATATAAATTTTACTTCATTTTACAGAATATCTGAATTTATTCCTCATTACACAAATATTCCATAAAACGATAACGGGAATTCTCCCATTTATTTAACATATAAAATAGGGAAATGAGCCCTAATCTATTGTTAACCTAATTTAATAAATTGCCTCAAGGGTTCATCATAAGAGTATTTATCATCTTTTCCAACTGCTCTTTACTTAACGACTCCAAATCAATATACGAAAATTCATCCGGCACTCTTTTTTGTACTCTTTTTTTCAATATTCTTTTCAGCAATTCCCTCAGTTCTGTAACATCCAAATCATGAATATCGGGATCACCGGAAAGCTCGACAATTCTTCTACGTCTGGTAACAGCATCATCTGCATCCACATACTTCTTTAACTTATTTTTTTCTAACTTTTTTACAAAATTGTCGATTTCTTTTAGAAAATCCAGATTATCTTCGTTTTTTTCCTCTTTTATATCCTTCATCTTTTTTATTTCTTTATCAATATCAAGCCTTTTACGGCCATTTTCGTTACGCACTTCTCGCAACGACTCTATTGTTTCATCTTCATTTTCATCTTGATAAAGAAGTTTTTCTTCTTCGTCTTTTATACCATCATTATCGTCTTCAAGTTTCTTAATGTTCTCTCTATCTCCGGGGTCAAACTTAAAAGTTAACTGACTTGCTTTAAATTTCTTACCTTTTCCGTAAGTCGGTCCTCCGAAATAAGTATTGGGACCATCAATTTTTTTCTCAGGTATGCCGCTTCGTTCTTTCACTGATTCAGGTACAATAGAAAAAGCTATCGGTGTATATTTTTTATATTTCTTATATCCTACCGAGATTGTTCCGAATTTTGTTTCAAAAAATCCCATATTATTTGGTATGTCTCGTCGAAATTCGACATTCGCAGGAACAATTGAAGATGCTTTTATATCCTTTTTTAAAAATTGATACTTTTTAGAATGCTCTGCATCACTAAAATCATTATCCTCATCTTCATTCCACCAATTGGAGTTATTAACCCCTGCAGGAATTTTAGAAATATAATAGTCGAGTGTGTTTTCTTTTCTGTACTTCGCTTTCGACGATGTTTTGCTCTTTCTGTCTGCGTATTTTTTCACCAAAACCAGCTCCTCTTAAAACAGCACCCACAACGTCCGACTTTAGAGTGCCTCATCTCCTTTCTTAAAATTCACTCAATTAAATTAATAACTTCGCAAATTTTATTAATTAAATCACAGTGAATAATAATTTAACCACAAAAAACTCTTATATTACAATTTTTTGTTGTAATTATAATATATATTGCTATTATAACAGGTTTCATTATCGTTCGCTATTAATTTTTTACTAAATAATTGTTCGACTATTGTTATTTTATGTTGTTTTATGAGTAAAATTAAAATATTATACCCTAAATAACAGCTTTTAATATGTAGAGCCATTATTTACAGGTAAACCAAAGCTCACTGATAACGCACGATTTACTTGATTCATATCACGGGCTCCGGCTGTACCACGTTTTTCCTTAAGACGCTTTTTATCAAGAGTCCTTACTTGCTCCAAAAGTACAACGGAATCTTTTGCAAGTCCACTAACTCCTGCAGATATATTGATATGTGTAGGTAAAGAATTTTTTGTTTCCTGACTCGTTATTGCAGCCGCTATAACAGTAGGACTATGTTTATTTCCAACATCATTTTGTACTATCAAAACAGGTCGTATTCCTCCCTGCTCAGAACCCACAACAGGGCTTAAATCAGCATAAAAAATATCTCCTCTTTTAATTTCCATTTATGATTCACTCTCCATCAACATATTTGATAAGAGTAGTTTTAACCCATTTTATATTTTTTAATCATAAATACAAAAATAAAAAACCTGCACCCAAAACAATTCTTGAGCACAAGTTTTACAAACTTACTTTAATTTTTATACGAAATTAAATTTTATTCCTCCGGTGAAACCACAACTGACATATTAACTGTTATTTCCGGATAAAGCTTTATAACAAATTCATATGTACCAAACGATTTTATGTCTTCATTTAAACGTATTTTTTTCTTATTAACGGATAATCCGTAGGTTTCATTTATTTTTTCTGCAATTTCTTGTGATGTTACAGAACCGAACAGTTTACCACTTTCTCCTGCATTTGAAAATACAACAACTTGCTTATCTTTCAAAATATCAGCTGCTTTCAAAGCTTCTTGCTTTTCCATTTCTTTTTTACGCTTACAAGATTCTTTTTCATTTTTAAGTTCATTTAAAGCTCCGTTCGTTGCTTCTATTGCCATATTTTTGGGAAATAAATAATTTTTTGCGTATCCGTCAGCTACGTTAACAACATCTCCCTTTTTTCCGCTTCCTCGTACATCACTCATCAAAATAACTTCCATGTTTCATTCTCCATTCTTATTTATAATATTTGATTTTATAATATCAATCAACTTTTTTTCAACTTGCTCCATGTTCATTCCTTCTATCTGGGTCGCAGCCATTGTCTGATGACCGCCTCCTCCCAATTTTTCCATAATCGTCTGAACATTTATCTCTCCTAATGACCTGGCCGAGATATTTATTTTGTCATTATTTGGGAACAAAACAAAGGATGCTTTTATATTTTTTACATTGAGCAATTCATCAGCTGCTTGTGCACAAGCCATACGAGAACCTTTATTAAACTCATCCAACCTTGCAACAGCACAATTCTCTATTATACGTGCGTTTTCTATTATACGACATTTCAATTTATAATTTTCGATAGAACCCGCAAACATTTGTTTAACTTCGGAAATATCTGCACCTTTTTTTCTAAGATAAGCCGCAGCTTCAAAAGTTCTTACTCCCGCTTTAAGCGTAAAATTTTTTGTATCGAGAGTAATTCCAGCCAAAAGACATTCTGCTTCTGATTTTTCCAAACACTTGTCACCTATATATTGAACAAGTTCCGTAACCATCTCGCAAACAGATGAAGCAGACGGTTCATGATAAAATATCATGGCGTTTTCGACTTTATTCACAGTGAGGCGATGATGGTCGATTACAGCTATGTTTTTACTCATAAGATATACGTCATTATTCTCGAGAAAATTTAAAGAATGCGTATCGACAACTATAAGCAAAGATTTATCGGTAATCATCGTTTGAGCCTGAGTCGGAGATATAAATATTTTATCTGAGTCTAATCTTTCCAGATATTCAATGGCTGAAGACGCCATCGATTCTTTTTTATTTATTACTACAAAAGATTTTTTATTCTTAATTCGCGTGCATATACTCCAAAGTGCTACTGCAGCTCCAACACTGTCAAAATCTGAATATTTATGCCCCATTATAAAAACACAGTCACATGAATCTATTCTCTCGGAAAGCATAGAAGCTACTACTCGAGTACGTACTTTACTCCTTTTTTCAAGACCTTGGGACGCTCCTCCAAAAAATTCATAAGAAGACTTTCCTTTAACTGCAACTTGGTCGCCTCCTCGTCCCAGTGCCATATCCAATGCTCTTGCAGCTTCATTCTTTGCTTTAAAAAGATTTTCCGCTCCTCTGCTTATACCTATTGACACTGTCGCATATCTATGCTCATCTATTTGAGCTGAATGAATTTTATCTATTATTTTAAACTTTTCCGATATAAACTGCTTTAAATATTTTTCTTCAAAAACTACAAAATATTTTCCACTACTCAATTTTTTAAATATTCCCTGAGATTTTGCCATCCAATCTCTAAGCATTCCTTCGACTGCAACTAATATTTGTGAATTTTGTTCATCATCAGCATATCGGTAAAGCTCATCTCGGTTATCAAATACCACAAATCCTACGCACGGACGAGTATCACTATACTTTTTTTTCAAATTTTTAAATTCTGTATTATCTATAAAATACAAAATGACAAAATCTTTATTTTTTTCAGACAATACCTTAAAGTTTCTTCCTCCAAAAATAACAGAACCTGTATTTTTTTTAATTATTTCCCTGAAAATCTCTCCATATCGATTTACAAATTCTGAATAATTTACTTTATCAATAAAATTTTCTTTAAATTTAGAATTGTAAAAAACAAGGTTATTAGGGGTGTCACTGCTCAGTACGACTATCGGAGTAGGAACGGAGTTTATAAGATTTCGACTATCCTCACCAAGAATATCCTTAATATCCTCTGATATTCTAAAAACATAACTTTCATAATTTTTCACAAGCAAGCAACCCATTACAATTAGAACTATTGTAATAGATAAATTTATACCAGCCAAAACACGATTAAACGGAAAAATCGCTAAATTCATAATAAAAAGAACTATTACTACTGAAAGCAAAATGATTTGAAATGTCGATTTATTTTTTTTCAAAAACTATTCACCCCTCAAAAAAACCGGAACAAAAATCCCTGTAATTATAACCTAAAATAATTATATTCACAAATTGAATTTTTCTCCAGTTTTTTATCACATTTACCTATCTATAATTGATAATCTAATTTTTTAAACTTCCATTATTATCGGAAGTATTACGGGGTTTCTTCTTGTTCTGTTATGGAACAGTCTATAAAGTTCGTCCCGAACTTTGGTTTTCATCATGCTCCAATCTCTGGTTTTGCTATCCGCACACTCTTCCAAAACTTTTAGCGCAACCCTTCGAGCTTCTTCAATCAAATGCTCGGATTCTCTTACGTACACAAATCCTCTTGAAACTATATCCGGTCCTGCAATAACGTGTTTATCAGAGGAATCTAATGTCGCAACCAATACTATTAGACCGTCTTCTCCGAGATGTTTTCTATCACGAAGAACAATACTTCCGACATCTCCCACACCAATTCCATCTACCAATACCAACTCAAGCGGTATTTGACCTATTTTTTTCATATGATTACGATTAATTTCAAGCACATCACCTGTGTCACCCACAAATACATTTGATTCCGGCATACCCATAGCTGTTGCGAGTCCTGCATGTTTTACCAAGTGACGACGTTCACCATGAACAGGAATGAAATACTGAGGTTTTATTATTCCCTGCATAATCTTAAGTTCTTCCTGGCAAGCATGACCCGAAACATGAGTTTCATACATAGACTCATATACCACTTCGCAACCTAATTTCATCAATTCATTTACTACAGTTCCTACTGTTTTTTCATTTCCTGGAATCGGTGTAGCTGAAATTATTATGAAGTCTTCCGGTCCCACGTCAACTTTTTTATGTTCGGAAAATGCCATTCTATGCAATGCAGACATAGGTTCTCCCTGGCTTCCTGTAGTTACCAAAACCACTTCATTTTTAGCATATTTTGTTATCAAATCAATATCTATTATTGTTCCGTCAGGTACGTCAAGATAATTCATTTGCTGTGCTATAGTTACGTAATTGAGCATACTGCGTCCTGAAAATGCAACTTTTTTTCCGTAATTCGCTGCACAATTTATAATTTGTTGAATACGTCCTATATTTGATGCAAACGTAGCAATTATAATTCTTTTATCTTTAGCTTTTATGAACAATCTTTCAAACGATTGATCTATATTCTTTTCGGTGGAAGTATACCCCGGTCTTTCGGCATTCGTAGAATCTGCCATAAGTGCGAGTACTCCCTCTTTTCCGAGTTCGGCAAACCGAGCAAGATTTATCATCTCACCACGAGAAGGTGTACAATCTATCTTAAAGTCACCGGTATGGACAATCGTACCTGCAGGAGAATGTATAGCAAGTGCTGCTGCATCTGGAATAGAGTGATTTACATTTATGAATTCCACATCCATACATCCAAGTTTAACATGCTCTCCCGCTGTAACCGTATTCAATTTTGTACTTCCCAAAAGACGATTTTCTTTTAATTTGCCTGTTATAAGCCCTATCGTCAGAGGTGTGGCATATATGGGAACATTTATCTTATTCAATAAATATGGTATAGCTCCGATGTGATCTTCGTGACCATGAGTTATCACCAAACCTTTTATTTTATCACGATTAGCCTCAAGATACGAAAAATCCGGAATGACCAAATCTATACCAAGCATTTCTCCATCCGGAAAAGACATCCCGCAATCGACTATTATTATATCGTTATTACATTCAAATGCTGTTATGTTTTTTCCTATTTGATTAAGTCCGCCCAAAAATACTACTTTCATACTCTTCACATTTCTGGAATTGCTTGTGGTCCTACGACCACGTGACGTTTTTGTGTACGGCGATTTATTTTTTAACGGTGACTTATCAGCTTTCAAATTAGCCGATGAATTTACTGATGTATTTGTGTTATAATTTTTAACGATCGATTTTTTGTTTTTTGTATTTTGAATTATTCTTTTTATCGGTTTTTTTACTTCTTTTTCTAAAGTTTCGTTATTCAAATTTTCACTCAATTAAATTACCTCCTAATTTTTAAATATAACAATCAAAGTTTGTTCGGAATTCTCCGAACTCTGTGAATAAAATATTTCAATTTTTCCCGTATAAAAAATAAAATTATTTCCGTACACCAAACATTAGTTCGATTATAGCTTATTTTTAAAACAATGTCAACATAAATTCCAAAATTAACCATATAAAAGAGGTTTTATCTTATGAAAACAGTTGAAATATATACAGACGGAGCCTGCAGCGGAAATCCCGGACCCGGAGGTTGGGGAGCAGTCTTAAGATACGAAAACTATCAAAAAGAAATTTCTGGATATGAATCTAATACAACTAACAACCGCATGGAAATCACTGCTTTAATAAAGGCTTTGCAAATGCTCAAAGAACCTTGCAAAGTAAAAGTATGCACAGACTCAAAATATGTATGCGATTCCATATCCAAAGGCTGGGCTTTATCATGGAAAAAGAAGGGTTGGAAAAAAAGTGACGGCAAGCCTGCTCTAAATTCTGATTTATGGGAACAACTCCTGAATTTATTAGAAATTCACGATATTGAATTTACTTGGGTTAAAGGTCATGCAGGACATCCTGAAAATGAACTTTGCGACACTCTTGCAACAAATGCTATAAAAAATTTAAAAAAATCACAAACTATTATTTAAACAGTATAATTATTTCACATTTTTAAATAATTTGCAAACATTTATTTGTGAATACTATATCTTAAAAAATATTTTAAAGAATAAAAATAAGTGGTCAGGATATTTCCTCACCACTCGAGTCTGTTTATTGATTCCATAACATTGTATGGGTAAAAGTAGGAACAATTTCCAGAATCTTTTTCTCTATCTTTTCGTTATTCTCACAGTTGCAGAGGTTACGCAATTGCTCCAACTCTTCACGAAACTTAGCAGCATCCACTTCAATCGGGTGCCCTATATAAATTTTTTTATTTTCAGTTTTTTGTATTCCTTCTTCATCCATTAAAAGCTCTTCATAAAGCTTTTCTCCGGGTCTCAGTCCCGTATATTCGATTTTTATATCCTCACCAGGAATAAATCCAGAAAGACGTATCAAATTTTCTGCTAAATCTTTTATCTTCACAGGTGCGCCCATATCCAGTACAAAAATTTCTCCGCCCTTTGCCAAACCTCCGGCAGTTAGTACTAAGGAAACTGCTTCAGGAATTGTCATAAAGTACCTTATTATTTCCGGATGTGTAACAGTAACAGGTCCCATTTTTTTTATTTGTTCTTCAAAGAGAGGTATAACCGATCCATTTGAACCTAAAACATTTCCAAACCTAACAGCAACAAATTCAGTCTCGCTTTCACGACTTTTCATCTGTACCAACATTTCACATATCCGTTTTGTTGCACCCATTATATTTGTCGGATTAACAGCTTTGTCCGTAGATATCTGAACAAATTTCTTTACTTTATATTTATCAGACAACTCTAAAACATTGAGCGTACCGAAAACATTGTTTTTTACTGCTTCTTCTATATTCTTTTCCATCAACGGAACATGTTTATGAGCGGCAGCGTGAAACACTACATCTATTTTTTCTCTTTCAAATATTTCTTCGAGCTCTTTCTTATCGCATATAGTTGCTATCTCTACAGAAAGATTTAATTCACTTGCGTACTTCATTTTGAGTTCTTGCTGTATCTCATATGCATTATTTTCATAAATATCCAAAATAATCAATTTCTTAGGGTTAAGTTTTGCTATTTGGCGACAAAGTTCAGAACCTATTGACCCTCCTCCACCGGTAACCAAAATAGTTTTTCCTATAAGATAGTCTCCGTATTGATTTTTATCAAAAATGATTGGTTCACGGCCAAGCAAGTCCTCTACTTTTATTTTACGTATAGCCGAAGATATTGAAGTACCCGAGGTAACTGTATCATAAATATTGGGAATAATTCGCACTTCAAGGTTCGTTTTTGAACAAATATCAAGAATACGTCTTCTCCCGGAAGTAGATATAGAATTAATTGAAAATAATATAACTTCTATTTTAAATTTTTCACAAATTTCGGGTATATGTTCAGTATCTCCTTCTATCTTAACTCCCATAAGTTTACGTCCGATTTTTTCACCGTCGTCGTCAACTATTGCAACCGGCAAATATTCGCTTGAAGAATGTCTGAAAATTTCTCTCAAAACAAGAGCTGTTGAATCACCGCCGCCAACTATCAACATTCTTTTTTTATTTACCACATCTTCATGAGAAACATTATCTATAAGTCGATTTACACGATACAAAACTCTAAACATAAATATGCTGAGCATCGAAGTTATAAGGAAAATAAAATACATCCTCGGACTCATTCTTACAGAACCCAAAATTGTTGCCAAGAAAAACAAAAGGTTAGCACAGAACGTTGCAAATGCTGCATAAAAGAAGTCTTCTGCCTCAGCATACCGCCATATTTTATCGTAAAGCTTAAACGCTACGAAAACAATTGTAAAACATATGTTAACGGTCACAAGATACTTAAGAAACAACCTATCTACCGCAATAAATGTCAGACTGTTCTTATTTATGGCGAAAGAAATGTAAAACGACAAATTCCATATAATAAAATCACAGAAAAACAATGCATATTTCCTGTATCGCTTTACAAATCTCCATATAGCATCTTTTATACTTCCCATACGACAACGTTCCCTTTTCTTAAAATAAAACTTTTATTTTGTTCCGAAAATCCTGTCCCCTGCGTCTCCAAGTCCCGGAACTATATATCCGTGTTCGTTTAATCCTTCATCTTTTGCTGCACAATATATCTTTACATCGGGATGAGTTTGTGTAAGAGCTTTTATTCCCTGCGGTGAAGCCAAAATACACATAAATTTGATGGTTTTCGGATTTTGCTTCTTTATACTCGAGATAGCATCAATCGCAGAACCTCCCGTAGCAAGCATTGGATCAAGAACTATAACGTCACGCTCACTTATATCATAAGGAAGTTTACAGTAATATTCCACCGGACTTAAAGTTTTCGGGTCACGATAAAGCCCTATATGTCCCACTCTTGCAGTTGGAATTAAACTCATAACTCCTTCAACCATACCAAGTCCTGCTCTTAAAATCGGTATAAATGCCAGATGTCTTTCAGCCAAAACTTTGGTTTTTGTGGTTGTAATAGGTGTTTCGACTTCAACTTCTTTTAACGGCAAATCTCTGAGAGCTTCATAGCACATAAGGCGAGTAACTTCGCTTATAAGTTCACGAAATTCCTTCGAACTTGTTTCTTTGTTCCTTAGCAAAGATATTTTATGCTGGATAAGCGGGTGATCCATCACCATGACGTTTTGGTTTTCTGACATTTTGTTGTCCTCCCTATCGAATTTTCTGAGAATTTTCTATATCTGTTATCTGATCTACTCTTCTTTGATGTCTTTCACCTTCGAAATCGGTATAAAGGAACGACTTAACAATTTTTAAAATAGTTAGTGTATCGGTAAATCTTCCTCCAAGGCAAAGTACATTAGCATCATTGTGCTTCCTAGACATTGCCGCCAGTTTGGGTTCATAGCACAAAGCCGCCCGCACCCCATTTATTTTATTTGCCGCAATCGACACCCCTATACCGCTTCCGCATACTATTATTCCTTTTTCGCTTTCTTTTTGAGACACAGAATCAGCTACCGCCTTTGCAATTACAGGATAATCACACGATTCTTCACTGAAAGTGCCAACGTCTTTGAATTCTATTTTGTTTTCGGAAAAATACTTTTTTATTTCCTCTTTTGCTTTGTACCCTGCATGGTCGGAACCTATTGCTATCATTAATATTTCACCTACACTTTTAATTTATTCTCATTTAAAAGCCTCTCGGCCTGTGGCACTCTTATATAACTGGGACTCAACGAACAAGCATCATCAAATATTCCCTGGTTATACATTTCTTCTGCGACCAATGCAACATTTGATGATTTGATATACATATCTTTTTCAGAAATCAAAGAAATATTATCAGTGCTGTAACCGCTTGCCATACTATTGTAACATATAAGTGCTCCATCTCCAACAAATTCAACGACATTACTTGAATTTCGTAACTGTGTAATTAAATCTTCAACATAAATTGCTCTATCTTGGGTTATTCTTATAATTTTTCCACCTTTTACCTCAAAAATAGCGTTATAAACTCCTCCTCTACGAGCGTCCATACACGCACATACGATCTTTTCTAATTTATCCGTATTGAGAGCCAAAGCATGAAGAGAAGAAACACCTACGCAAGGTTTATTATTTGCCAAAGCCATTGCTTTAATTGTAGAAAGTCCTATACGAAGCCCAGTAAAAGAACCGGGACCTACCGTTACCGCATATAAATCTATATCTTCGGCTCTTGTAGCTGAACAATCCAGAACTGATTTTATCATAGGAGCTAACGTTTCACTGTGCGTAAGTCCAGCATTTACAAAAAATTCCGCAACCGTTTTTCCGTCTTTAACTACTGCCGCAGAAGCGGTAGCAGATGAAGAGTCAACGGCCAATATTTTCAAATTAAATCAGCTCCTTCTATTTTTATAATTCTCTCACATTCTTTATCTGTTTTACTAATCTCAATTTTAATGGAACCTTCAGGTATGAAGTCAATTATGTTTTCGCTCCATTCTATGACAATGATACAATTACCTATGCATTCAAAAAAACCCGTTGATTCCAAATCTTCCAAACTATGAACTCGATACATATCAAAATGACAAATTTCACACTTTTCACTCTGGTATTCATTCATTATGGAAAAAGTAGGGCTGGAAACCAAATCTTTTACACCAAAAAAACCTGCTATCCCTCTTGTAATGGCAGTCTTACCCACACCTAAATCTCCGAAAAGAGCAATAACTTCGTCACCTTTAAGTTTTTCTCCAATACGTCTACCTATTTCTTCAGTTTCAAAAGCAGATTTCGAAAATATTTTCATATAGCGTTCCTTTAAATTCAAAATTCTAAACCAATTTATTCAAAAACTTACTTACTCGAACATTTTGACAATTATTAAAGAGTTCTTCAGGTGTTTCATCGGCAATTATTTTACCGTTATCCATAAACAAAACTCGAGTTGCAGCATTTTTTACAAAACTCATTTCGTGAGTAACCACTACCATGGTCATTCCATGTTTGGCAATATCCGTCATTACCGATATAACTTCCTTAATCATTTCAGGATCCAACGCAGATGTAGGTTCATCAAAAAGCATCACTTTAGGATTCATTATGAGTGAACGTATTATAGCAACACGCTGCTTTTGCCCTCCTGATAATCTTACAGGGTAATCAAAAGCTTTATCTCTGAGACCTACTTTTTCAAGAAGAGCCAATCCTAAATTATCCGCATCTCTCTGAGAGTACATTTTAAGCGTTATCGGTGCAAGTGTTATATTTTTAAGAATATTGAGATGGGGAAATAAATTGAAATGTTGAAACACCATCCCTATATCTTTTCTGAGAGCATCCATGTCGCATTTTTTATCGATTATGCTTTTCCCTTCAAACTCAATTTCACCGCTCGTAGGAGTTTCAAGACCGTTAAGACATCTTAAAAAAGTACTTTTCCCTGAACCTGACGGTCCTATAATAGCTACTTTTTCTCCCTTTTTTATATCTACATTTATTCCATTGAGTATTCTTAAAACTTTCTCTCCCTGATGAAATTCTTTATAAAGATTTTTAACGCTTATCACTTACACGCAGCTTCCTTTCTATAAAAGACATAATCAAAGTGGTAAACATCACTATAACGAGATATATAAGCGCAACCGTCATCAACGGTACCAAAGGTTCATATGTTTGACTCCTGATGATGTCTCCCGCACGTGACAAATCCATAACACCTATAAACCCGGCTACAGATGTTTCTTTTATAAGCTGTATAAATTCATTAACTAAAGTCGGTAAAATATTCTTAAATGCTTGAGGTAATATTATTTTTCTCATTGTAAGACCTGAACTGAGTCCTAACGATCTTCCAGCCTCATACTGCCCGTTATCTATAGACATTATTCCCGAACGTATTACCTCCGAAACATATGCACCTGAATTTATTCCGAATGCTATCATAGCAACCGTTACTTTACTTAATCCCGTAGATGCAAGTATAAGGTAATATATAACGAACAGTTGTACAACTACCGGTGTTCCTCTAATCACTGTAAGATAAATAGTTGCAAGAAATTTAAAAAATTTGAATACTATATCATTTCTTTTACTTACCTTAACTATTGAAACAATAAGACCTATAAAGATTCCAATTACAAGAGCAGCTGCCGTTATGCCAATAGTATTAAGCAATCCTCCAAGTATCATTTTATAACGATTTTTGCAAAATAAATTATTATCAATCTGCCCTACTAAGTCAAGGCTTGGAGTTCCTGCTTCAATAACATATTTATTTACTATTTTATCTATTTCTTTGGAATCACGCATTTGCTTGAGCATTAAATTTATGTAATCAAGAAGTTCTGTATTTCCTTTCGGTACAGCAATACGATACCCTTCTTCAAAAAGGTACTCGTCGAGCATTTTGACTTTATTTCCCGAAAGTCTGACGAGCTTTTTCGCCGGAGCATCATCCACTACAACCGCATCTACACGTCCGTTCATCAAATCCAAAACAGCATCAGAACTTTTATTGTACCTGATTATTTCAGAATCTAAAAAGTTTTCGGTACAATAACTGTCACCTGTAAAACCGAGAGCTACACCCAATTTTTTTCCATTAAGCTGTTCTCCTGAAGTTATATTACTGTTTTCAGGAACCAATATCGCCTGTTTTGCAAAATAATAAGTGTCTGAAAAATCAACATTCTCGGCCTTATCGTCACTATAACTCATTGCAGCGATAGCAAGATCACAGTTTCCGCTGCTCAATTCCAAAGTTACCGCATCAAAAGACACGTCATTTATCTCAGTGGAAACATCCAGGCTTTCTGCAATTTTTTTTGCAATATCTACATCTATACCTACTATTTTATCTCCGTCTTTATATTCAAAAGGTTCAAACTCAGCATTAGTAGAAACTTTTATATATCCACGACGTTTTATTTCATCTATCGAATTCAAGCCATTTACGGAACATAACTCCGAAAAAATTAAAGCAAGTGCAAAAAAACATCCTAAATTTTTCAAAATATTTTTCACTTAAAAAGACATCCTCCTAAGATTTTTGTGTCAATTTTTTGATAATTGATTTTGGTTTACTGTAAAAATAAGGAACAAGAACCGTGGCTACATTTTCATGTTTTCGTAATTCCTTTTCTATAAAAAACGTGGTTTGATTGTGAAAAATCGCATCTTTCCAACCGTTCCCACAGATACGAGTAAGAACAACAGTCAAATTTTCACCGTCTTTAAGTTTTTCTTCCTGAGAAGAAATATAATCTTCTATCGGAGTTATTATATCACGATATGGAGTGTAAATGACTGTTAACGGAACATCTATTTTTAAATCCTGCCATTGTTTTTTCAATCTTTCCGTTTCGGTACTGGAAACTGAAATATGAAGTGCAGTTACATTTGAAGTTATTTTATTAGCATAGTCAAATGTTTTAAGAGCCGCTCTATTCATTTTATTTATAAGTACTACGCACGGAAGAGAATCATTACTGGTACTGGGTTTGTATTCGTAATTATAACCGAGAATACTTATTCCTTTTAAAAATCTAAAATAGTGCTTGTGAGTTTCCGACATAAACCACATCAATATAGGAGCCGCTATCAGGAGTGCCCATGCGCCATGAGTAAATTTAGTCGTAAATACAACTATCGAACCTACAAATGTAACCAAAGCTCCAAATCCGTTTATAAGAGATTTATACTGCCAACCTTTTTCTTTTGTTCTTATCCATTTCACAAACATACCAAATTGGGATATCGTAAACGAAACAAATACTCCCACCGAATAAAACGGTATTAAACGATGTGTATCTGCATTGAACGCTATAAGAAGAAGTGAACTTGTTATAAATATAAACATTATCCCATTTGAAAAACTCAATTTCGTGCCTCTTTGAGAAAACTGTCTGGGCATATATCTATCTTTGGCAAGTATGGAAAGAAGTATCGGTAAACCGCTGTAAGACGTATTCGCCGCAAGAAGAAGAATAAGTGAAGTTGTGAATTGTAAAATATAAAACATTATACCGTTACCGAAAATCGCAGAAGCCATTTGTGATAAAACCGTTTTATCGGTAAGAGGCATTACTCTCAGAGAAGTTGCCAAAAAACTCGTTCCTCCAAATATGAAAACTATTATTCCGCCAAGCATAAAAAGAACTTGTTTTGCTGTTTTCTGAGATGGTTCCTTAAAACTGGGTATCGCATTACTTACTGCTTCAACTCCTGTCAAAGCAGAACATCCTGAAGAAAACGCACACAAGAACAATGCTATTGTCATCGTATTCATGGAATTTGAAGTAAGACTTGAAATTTGTTCCGGAGTATAATTTATAGGCATTAAAGAATGATTGAAAAATCCCACAAATCCTGTAATTATGAGTGAAAACATCGAAAATATAAACACATAAGTAGGTATTCCAAAAACTTTAGAAGATTCACCTATACCACGTAAATTAACAAGCGTTATTGCTCCGACGCAAAGAAGTGAAATTATTATTCTGTAAGGTTCCAAAGCCGGATAAACAGCTAAAATTGCAGCCGTAGACGACGAAACGCTGACTGCTACTGTCATTATATAATCTATCACAAGGCACGTTGCTGCAAGAAGTGAAGCTTTTTTCCCGAAATTTTCTTTTGCTACTACATATGCTCCCCCGCCGTTTGGATAATGGTTGATTATCTGGGAATATGAAAAAATAAGTATCAAAAGCAAAACTATAATCGGAATACTCACCATACCGACATAGTTTACCGCCATAATTCCCAATGCAGGAACTAGTGCCATAAGGATCTCTTCCACGGCATATGCAACTGAAGACACAGCGTCACTTGCCATTATAGGAAGTCCCCAAAGTCTTGAAAGTTTTTCATCTTTTAGTTGGTCATCTTTGAGTGCTGAACCTAAGAGTAATTTTTTTAAATTTTTTAAACTATTCACAATCACATCTTCTCCATTTTCAATATTAACGTCTTGTGTTTCGGTAACAATATTATCATAAAATCAACAAAATACAAAATATTTTTTAAAATTATAAAAAATATGCTTGCTCCTAAAAGCAAACATATTAAACCAACATTTATCTTATGTAAAATTTTTTGATATTTTGTATATCTTAAATATTTACCGAAGCTTATTTTGAAGCTCAAGTATTAGTTTTTTTCTTTTCTCCGTTTTTTCTCTGTCAAGTTTTACGTTTCCATTTTTATCTACATACACGACGCTTCCCTCGGATATATTCTCGTCCAACTTTTTAAAAGGAATTATTTTAATCTCTTCATCTTGATTTTCACATACCAAATAATCCTTTTCAATCCTATCCACAGACAAAAAATCCAAATTAAATCACGTCCTTAAAATTTTATTTCTCTGTTTCCACTTTTATACTTTTTCCGTCGGTTTTGAATATAATCGTACCTTTTTCATCAGTCCTATAAATTTTTTCACAAAACTTTCCAAGTCTTTCAAGTATAATTTTTTTCGGAAGATTACTTTTGTCAGGTCCTACTGAAATTACAGCATATTCCGGTTTTATTTTTCTCAAAAAATTATAAGAACTTGAAGTTTTACTTCCGTGATGTCCTACTTTAAGTACCGTTGACTGCAAATCCGCATTAGACTTTATGATATCTTTTTCTTCGTTTATTTCAGCATCTCCAGTAAACATAAAACTTACGTCACCATATTTTATCTTCATAACCACTGAATTACTGTTTAAATTACTATGATCATTCACAGGACCTAAAATCTCAATTTTCAAATCTCCTATTTCAAAATTGTCTCCGCTTACCACATACTTTATCTTCATATTTTTCTTCTCCAGTGCTTTAAGCATCTTTTCATAAGTCGTAGAAGTCGGAACAATATCGTTCGGAACTTTTGCAGCTATAAATTTATCAATCTGAAATTTTTCTATAACTTTACTCATCTGACCAATATGATCACGATGAGGGTGCGAAACCACAACCAAATCCAATTTATCAACTTTTTGGCGCTCCAAATATTCCGTAACAACGTCAGTTGGTTCTTTATCTGCTGCATCAATCAAAATATTTTTATCCTTACATTTTATGTAACAACAGTCAGCTTTTCCAACATTTAAAAAATGAACCGTCATGTTTTCATTTTGAATCTCGTTAACTTCAGTGGAATTTATTTGACTTCCTGAATTTTGAATTGAATCATTAAGACTGTTCAGCTTAAATTTATTAAATTTGGCAAAACCCAAAATTAATGCAAAACATAAAAATACTACAGCAGAAAACCAGTAACCAAATTTTTGCTTTTTAAAAGGTTTCATAAACAATCCCTCACTTTTGTTGATTCATATTCATTTCCATAAACTGTTGATAAGTTATTAGAACTTGTCTTGGCTTAGAGCCTTCGTGCGGACCGACTATTCCCATTTGTTCCATTTCATCGACAAGTCTCCCGGCTCTTGCGTATCCTACTCTTAACCTTCTTTGAAGAAGTGAAGTGGAAGCTTGTCCTGCTTCTACTACGCACTTAATAGCTTCATTCATCATTGGATCTGAAGAATCCTCTCCAGAGTGAGTATCAGCACCTTTGGAATTGTCTGAAGTTGCATTCTTTTCTATTTCTGCAGCTACTTTGGAATCGTACTCGGTTTTTTGAGAGCTTTTTATAAATTCTACTATCTTTTCAATCTCTCTGTCCGTTACATAACATCCTTGAACTCGAATAGGTTTCGGAGAACCTACCGGTGAAAACAACATATCACCACGTCCCAACAGTTTTTCTGCGCCGCTCATGTCCAATATCGTTCTCGAATCTATCTGAGACGAAACCGCCAAAGCAATACGACTCGGAATATTCGCCTTTATTATACCGGTAATAACGTCAACTGATGGGCGCTGAGTAGCTATAACAAGGTGCATTCCAGCAGCACGTGCCATTTGAGCCAAACGACATATATAATCCTCGACTTCATTCGGAGCCGCCATCATAAGGTCAGAAAGTTCATCTATTATTATGACTATCTGGGGCATCTTTTCAAGAACTTCTCCCTCTTTATCGGTAAGACAAGGGTTACGCTCTATCAAGTCATTATAAGAATCCAAATCTCTTACGTTGTTTTCCGCAAATCTTTTGTAACGGCTTAACATTTCATTTACTGCCCAACCTAATGCACCGGCTGCTTTTCTTGGATCAGTAACAACGGGCACAAGAAGGTGCGGTATACCATTATATACTCCGAGTTCTACTACTTTCGGGTCTATCATAAGGAGTTTTACTTCATCGGGTCTGGCATTGTAAAGTAAACTTATTATGAAAGAATTTATACATACCGATTTACCTGAACCTGTAGAACCTGCTATGAGCAAATGCGGCATCTTTGCAAGATCTGCCGTCATTATTTCACCCGAAATATCTCTACCAAGGACAACTGTAAGTTTACTCTTTGACGACGTAAATTTTTTCGAAGAAATTAATTCCCTCATTTTAACAACACTGACAACTTTATTTGGAATCTCTACTCCCACAGCCGCTTTGCCCGGAATGGGAGCTTCAATTCTTACACCTGACGAAGCCAGATTGAGTGCTATATCGTCAGAAAGAGTTGTTATTTTGCTTATTTTTACTCCTGACGCAGGTTGTAATTCGTATCTGGTCACCGCCGGACCTCTACTTATGTCTATAATTTTTGTCTGTACGTTAAAACTTTTCAATATATCTACAAGCATTTTACCGTTGTTATTAAGTTCTGTGGTTATATCTCCTTCATGAGGGTTGTCCGATTTATTAAGCATTTCAAGAGGCGGAAATTCATAACTGTTTGAACTGTCAGAATTTTTTGATGAGTTTTCAAGTTCCGACACAATAGAATTTGCGTCTTGATCAGACACTTTTTCGGAAGCATTCTCAGATTTTTTCTTTAGCATAAACTTTTCGGTAACTTTAGAGATATCCTCTTCTTCTTGTTTATCAGCATTTTTTGAAAATATCTTAGTCGTATCGGGAAAAACGGATTCCGATTTTACACTTTTTTCCGAAGTGCCTATATCAATATCTATTTTTGAATCTTTACGATTTTTAATTTCCTCAGTTTTATCCTCAATTTTGTTTTTTATGACTTTAGCCGGTTTTGAAAATATTCCGAAAAACTCCATCAACCCTGCTCCGGTCAAGAACATGACACACAAAAAAATTGCTATTACATTGGTAATTCTTGCTCCCGCAATGCCGAATGCCCAAACAATCGGTACTCCCATCACCGCTCCAAAAAGTCCGGAACTTTTATTGAGAGCACCTGATTTATACTGATCGAGTATATAATTAAATCTTTCCGTAAAATCTCCCTGACTCGTCTTTAAGGAAAAAACGTAAAAAAGAGAACAGCAAAAAATAATAGTAACAGAAGACATTATAAGCTTTGATTTAATACTTGGTCCCGTTTTTCCCAAAGAATCCAAAACCGATACGCACAAAAGCAATATCGGCCACAATATAGAGCACACTCCAAACAGCCCAAATATAAAATTATGCGTCCAAAGCCATATATTTTCTCCCGGAACGATCACCAAAAAAAACAATATCAACGCAATACTGAAGAGAATAACCGATCCGAGTGGACCTCTTGATTTATTTGTAAGTTTTGAAGTGCTTTTCTTCACTTTCTTCTTTCTTGCAGAATTAACGCTGCTTTTTTTCATTTAAACTCATTCCTTTACAGTGAAAATCCGGTAAAAATATTAACTCCCATACACCGTTCTATTATTCCTACCACTATCGCCGCCATTCCTACAACGAAAGTATACACAACAAACACCATCATTTTGTCTGTTTTTAAAAGCCATTTAAAAAGTTTAATTGATAAAAATCCCACAATTGCGGAAACAACCATACCCACAATTACCGGAACCATTCCCACCGACGACATTGCTCCTGCTTTTGCCGCATCTTTAAGCTCAACGGCAGCTGCAGCCATTATTGCAGGAATTCCAAGTATAAACGAATAATCCAATGCAGTTTGTTTGCTGATTCCTCTTAAAAGACCTGTCGAAAGAGTAGAACCGGAACGAGATATTCCAGGAAATATCGAAGCTACAACCTGCGTTACACCTATCCACACTGCATCCATAACGTTTAAACGAGTTCTTCCATCCCACACTCTTTTGTTATTATTCGAATCAAGGTAAGCATAATTAAATTTTGCACTTTTTCTATGATTGATTCCCATTTTTAAAAGAACGCAGGTAATAAGCAATGATACTCCTACCATTATTATGTTTTTATCGCTCGCTAATTCTTCAGCCACACCTTTTATATTCGTTCCACTTCCCGGTACGGGCAAAAAAAGTAAAAAAAGCGGTACCAACCCTATTACAAGCATTATTACAAGATTTTGATATTCCGTTAACTTTTTAAAATTAAATTTACCTGTAACAATATTTCTTACAATTTCAAAAAAAGCTTTAATTAAATTCCAGACCGTCTTGTAATAAACAGCTAAAACTGCCGCCAAAGTTCCTATATGCAACATTACGTTAAAAAATAAATTATTTTCTCTAACTCCCAAAACATGCTGAGCCATAAGCAGGTGTCCGCTGCTGGAAATAGGTAAAAACTCCGTAAGACCTTGAACTATTCCTTGAATAACTGCATCTAAAATATTCATTAATATGTACTCCTTACCGATTTTCCGATTTTTTTAATCGAATATAATAAATTTATATGTACACGCCTAAATTTCAATTATATCAAACTTCAAAATAAATTTACACCGCAAAAGCAATTGTCTCAAAATTTACCTTTTTATTACTTTTACGGTGATTTTTATAACCAACAAATGTCGTATTCTCTTTCCTACGGATTAACTGAAATTATGAATTTTTCTTTTTTGTTCGTGATTTCGACTTTGATCTCTTATCTATGTGATCATAAAGGCACGCTATAGCTTCTGATAACGTTCCTACATTATCAATCAATCCTTCTTTAACAGCTTGCTCTCCTTCAACCACTGAACCGATATCCAAAACCAATTCCTCTGTATTCATACAAAGTTCATAAAATCTCTTTTCCGATATATTTGAATTGGAAACAACAAAATCCGCAATACGCTTTTGCATCCTTTTAAAATATTCAAAAGATTGCGGTACTCCAACTGTAGTACCACCAGTCCTTACCGGATGCACAGTCATTGTCGCCGAACGAGCTATAAAAGATTCATCTGCACACACCGCAAGCGGAACACCTATGGAATGTCCCCCACCTATTACCATTGAAACTGTAGGTTTACTCATTCCTGAAATTAACTCCGCCATGGCAAGTCCTGCTTCTATGTCTCCTCCCACGGTGTTAAGCAAAAGCAACAATCCATCTATTTCCGGATCTTCTTCTATTGCAACAAGCTCCGGAATAACATGTTCGTATTTTGTGGTTTTATTTTCCTCAGGAAGGTACGTATGCCCCTCTATCTGTCCGATTATTGTTAAACAGTAAATTTTTCTCTTACTTGATGACGTTATTACCGACCCTATATTTTGAATCCTTTCATATTGTTTTTCGCTTCCCGTAGAAGTATTTTCAGAAGAATTATCTTTTTTGGATTCATTTTTCAACATTTTTGAATTTTTCTGTTTATTCATTATTTACCACTCCTTATACAGGTAGTTTCCCAAAAAACAGCAAAAAAATTCATATCCAAAAATTTATTTAATATAAAATAAATAAAAATTATTGACAGCTATTTTTTAAATGATATAATTGTACATATAATCTTGCAAGAAAGGAGGAATTTTATGAATAAAAGCTTGATTGAGCTGTTAAAAGAAATAAGTACTAATCCGGAGCATCAAAAAAATCTTGCAAAATGTAAAAGTAAGGAAGAAGTATTTAAATATTGCTCTTCTATCTGCCAAGGTTACACACCCAAGGAACTCAATAACTTTATTTTAGATTTCCTGAAAATAAATAAACTTAGAAATGAAAATAAAGAAAATACCATTAACGACGGTGAACTAAAAAAAATTTACGGAGGAATCCAAAGGGGAACATTAGACCAACTAAAAGAAAAATCTGAAAAATTTGAAAATGGTATCGACCTAACTGCAAATTTAATAAACATTTCAAGTATTGCATTCTTTGAGGATATTAGTCAAAAATCTCCACAAGAAATGCTTGATCTTACTATGAATTTAGCGAAAATTTTTGGATTTGAATAATAGATAAAATAAATTCTACTTAGAGAAAGGAGGAATTTAATGAAAAATTTAAAGACATCTCAAACCAAAAAACTATCTGATTTTTTTGAAAAATTATCTAAAGATGAGAATTTCCTCAGAAAATTTTTATCACTTCACTCAATAAATGAAATGTATGAGTATGCTATAAAGAATTCTGCGGAAAAATTTTCATTTTTGGAATTTGTCGAGAATGTTAAAATATTTTTTGATTCAATAGATAGAGAAAAAGTTCAAAAACTTTCAGACTACGATACAGAAAAAATATCAGGAGGAATCGAAGTACCTGAAAGCACATTTGTGAGTGTGTTAATGTTTATTCCTGCCATAATAGAACTTACCAGTATTATCAAAAGTTATCGTGAAAAAAAGAAAAAACTAAATGATCAACTCAAAAATGATGAAGATGATACTTGGATAAAAAAGCAACAAGATGAAATTGAAAAAGAAATAAAAATAGCTGAAGCTAAATTAGAATTTTACAAAAATCAAGGAGTGGTTTAAAATGACAAACAATAAAAATTTGTTAAAATTTTTGGAAAAAATTTCAAAAGATAAAGATAAAATATTAAAATTGGCTTCTTACTCAAACCCGGAAGAAATGTATAATTATGCTCTTTCTGAATCTGATGGCGGTTTTACCAAGGAAGAATTTATGGATACTTTAAAAGAAATTAGTGATATTTCTAATAAGATTTTGTTAAACGCACAAAATTCAGGTAAATCTCCTGAAGAAATTATCAAAGAGATGTCAGACGAAAATCTTGGAAACGTATCAGGAGGAATCGAAGAGAAACACCGCTCTATGGTTATGTGTGCTCAAGCAGCCGTAAGTCTTTTTGGAATCCTTTTTCAGATGTATAACTCCTATAATCAACGTAAAATAACTGAAAATAATGAAAAAAAATTTAATAACCTTAATGAAAAGAAAATAAAACTAGAAGAATTAAGAACACGATTAGAAATAGAAGAAGCTGAAGAAAAGTTGAGACAACTTGAACAAAATCAATCGACGAAAGCGTAAAATATGAAATAAATAAACTTAATGCCATATAAATTTGAAAAATTCAAACTCGGCTATGCTATAAAAACATTACATTGGATTTTTTACAAATATTTCATAAGGTGGTGGTAATAATGAAAAAATACAAAGACGTAACGGATCTCTTTTCTGCAGTAGCGTATGATGAAAATTTAAAAAATGAACTATTATCCTGTCAAACCATAGATGATATGTATAATTTCGTTTCTAAGCTCTGTTCTAATAAGTTTTCTAAAAATGAGTTTAAAGATTTCATAAATAAAATAATAAAAAATTATCTACTTTCAGAAAAAATGTCGGATAATAAATTACAAAAAGTGACAGGAGGAAACTTAGGACAGAAATTTTTGGAAGCTGCAAACTATGTAACAGGGGACCTGTTTAAGTTCCAAGAAAACGCAGGAGAAGATGCGGAACCAGTTCCGCAGCACCGTGCTATTGCTAGCATCGCCAAATCCATTCGTTCAGCATTAGTAACTGTTCCAGGCCTGTGCAACGCAATTTGTAATTTTGGTAAACAGTGGAGTAACAGCAAAAAGAAAAAACAATTGCAAGCATACCAAGATGAACTTGAGGATTTGAATTTTGAAATAGAACAACTAAAAAAACAAAAATTATAAATTATAATACACACTACAAAGTATATAAGTATTTCTCCCAACCTATCTGGAAATGTTTCTTTAATATATAATCCTTGGTAATTTTTAACCTAGGTCAATACAAAACCGTCACTTATAAAAAAATTATTCCACAAAATAAATCTGTATTACTTGTTTTCTTGTAACTAATGTACTTCCGTTTAAAAATGCTTGTTTTCAAATTTATACGCCTTTTAAACACTATCATCGCACTTTTATTTTTAGTTATTTCACAAATTTCATGATAAATTTTGTTTTATTAAAATTAATAAAAGTAAGTGTATGTAGTCTAGTATTGTGTGCTTTTTTTACCATTTATATTTCATTTTTATTTATAAGAATATTATATTATTTTTATATCTGTTCATAAATTATTAGTGTATTTCCTCGTATATATCAAAGTAAACTCGTGTTGTGCACACGATGCTTAAGTAATTCCTTCATTATATGACAAATCTCGTACAATAAGTGCAATACCTTTTCTTATTTTTGATAGCTTAGGCTACACATTATATTTGAAAAGGTATTGATTTTTTTACTTTAATTTTCTATGAAACAGAATTCATAGGTACTCATCTCCTTTGAAAATATTTTTACAGTTGTCATTGTATACAAATTATACATATAATCATAAAAATATCAAGATATTTAATTGAAATATATAAAAATTTATTTTTAAAAACAAAAAAGCAGTTCACAAAGAACTGCTTAGAAGTGATTTCGATATAATTTATCAGTTAGACAGGACAAGAACCATGACAATCAGTGTCAATTTTTCCGACTATCGGAGTGGGGTCTATACCTTTTTTTGTGTAATAATCAGCTAAAGCTGCTCTTATAGCTTGTTCGGCAAGAACTGAACAGTGAACTTTAACCGGAGGAAGTCCGTCTAATGCTTCCATTACGGCTTTGTTTGTAACTTTGAGAGCATCTTCTATACTTTTTCCTTTAACCAGCTCAGTAGCCATAGAACTTGTTGCTACGGCGGCTCCACATCCAAAAGTTTTAAACTTAACATCAGTTATAATGCCATTTTCTATTTTGAGATACATTTTCATTATATCGCCGCATTTTGGATTTCCAACTTCGCCTATTCCGTCAGCGTTTTCAATTTCTCCTACATTTCTTGGATTTGCAAAGTGATCCATTACTTTTTCACTGTAATTCATTTAATTTTCAACTCCTTAATTTTCAAATATTTAAAATTATTTATTTTCTTTAATTATTTTTTCCCAAAGCGGAGACATATCACGAAGCCTTTTTACTGCTTTGGAAACTTCTTTTATAACAAACTCGATTTCTTCATCTGTATTTGATTCATCAAGCGAAAGTCTTAACGAACCGTGAGCAATTTCATGAGGCAGTCCGATGGCAAGTAAAACATGACTCGGATCAAGAGAACCGGAAGTACACGCAGAACCCGAAGAAGCACATATTCCTGCCATATCAAGTAGTAAAAGCAAAGATTCGCCTTCAATTCCTTCAAAGCTTATGTTAACGTTTCCGGGAAGTCTTTTTTCTCTGTGACCATTAAGTCTTGAACGTTCTATTTTTAAAAGTTCACTGATAAGTTTATCACGTTTTTTAATTAATCTTGAATTTTTTTCTTCTATTTCGGCACATGCTGTTTCTATCGCTTTTCCAAGAGCGGCAATTTCAGCTGTGTTTTCCGTACCTGCGCGTTTTCCGGATTCTTGAGCTCCACCTTCCATGAACGTTTCTATTCGTACGCCTTTTCTTACATACAGAGCACCTACTCCTTTTGGTCCGTGAAATTTATGAGCAGATAAGGAAAGCATATCGATGTTCTGTTTTTTAACATCTATTGGAACGTGACCTATTGCCTGAACTGCATCTGTATGAAAAATAACATTTTTATTCTTGCATATTTTACCTATTTCATCTATCGGTTCAATAGTACCGATTTCATTATTTGCATACATTATTGTTACAAGCGCAGTTTTTTCGGTTATTGCGTTTTCGACATCTTTCGGATTTACAACACCTTGATTATCTACATCAAGATATGTGACATCAAATCCTTTTTTTTCTAAATATTGAACTGTATGAAGAACTGCATGATGCTCTATTTTGGAAGTTATAATATGATTTTTTCCTTTTTTTAATCCTTCAAACGCAGCACCTTTTATTGCCCAGTTGTCGGATTCGGTTCCACAGGAAGTAAAAAATATTTCTTTCGGAGAAGCTCCTAAAGCTTTTGCAACACGTTCTCTTGCAAATTCAAGCTCTTTTTTTGCATTTCGTCCGACGGAATAAATAGTGGATGGATTTCCGAAATTTTCTCTGAAAAACGGCATCATTGTTTCCAAAACTTCCTGGCTTACCGCAGTTGTGGCGGCATTGTCCATATAAATAATTTTTTTCATACTTGTCGGGTCTTATTTTTCAAAGTTGCCCGGTTTACCACCTTTCTTTTTATTTTGAATAAACTGAGATTAATTCTTACCAAATTTTTTCAGATTATAACAGCTTAAATTTCAAAATGCAATTTTATTTTGAATATAGTCTGTAAGGCTGTCAATCGAGATTCTCTCTTGATTCATTGAATCACGATCACGGACGGTAACACAACCATCATTTTCACTGTCAAAATCGTAAGTTATGCAAAGAGGAGTACCTATTTCATCTTGACGACGATATCTTTTTCCTATTGAACCCGATTCATCGTAATCTACCATGAAATTTTTTGAAAGTTCTTCATAAACTCTTTGAGCTTTTTCTCCGAGTTTCTTGGAAAGCGGTAATATACAAGCCTTGAATGGAGCCAAAGCAGGGTGAAGTTTCAATACAATTCTGGTATCTTTTTCATTTATTACTTCTTCGGTGTATGCGTCGCAAAGGAAAGCCAATGCCACACGGTCAGCACCGAGAGAAGGTTCTATAACATAGGGTAGATATCTTTCTCCTGTTTCAGAGTCGAAATAATCAAGATTTTTACCCGAATGCTCTTGATGACGTTTTAAATCAAAATCAGTTCTGTCGGCAATTCCCCAGAGTTCTCCCCATCCAAACGGAAAAGCGTATTCTATATCGGTTGTTGCATTGGAATAGTGACAAAGCTCTTCTTTTGAATGGTCACGAAGTCTTATATTTTCTTTGTTCATTCCAAGACTTAAAAGCCATTTTTTACAGAAATTTTTCCAATAATTAAACCATTCCAAATCAGTTCCCGGTTTGCAAAAAAATTCAAGTTCCATCTGTTCGAATTCTCTCGTTCTGAAAGTAAAGTTTCCCGGAGTTATTTCATTTCTGAAAGATTTTCCGATTTGAGCTATTCCAAAAGGAATTTTTTTACGTGAAGCTCTTTGTACATTTGAAAAATTTACAAATATACCTTGAGCGGTTTCAGGTCTTAGATATATTTCATTTTTACTGTCTTCAGTTACACCCTGAAATGTTTTAAACATCAAGTTAAATTTTCTAATACCGGTAAAATTATGTCCACCGCATTCAGGACAGGCTATATTGTTTTCGGAAATACATTTTTCCATTTCTTCAAAAGTCATGGCATTTGGATTAATTCCGGCATCCTCTATTAATTTATCAGCTCTATGACGAGATTTGCATTCTTTACAGTCCATAAGAGGATCAGAAAAACCACCAATGTGACCGGAAGCTTCCCATACTTTCGGATTCATAAGTATAGCAGCATCAAGTTGAACATTATATTTGGATTCTTGAACAAATTTTTTAATCCAAGCTTTTTTTACGTTATTTTTAAATAAAACTCCAAGCGGACCGTAATCCCAAGTATTTGACAAACCTCCGTAAATTTCCGAACCGGAGAAAATAAATCCTCGATTTTTACAAAGTGCTACGATAGTATCCATATTTTTCATTGTTTCAATGCTCCCCACTTTATTGAGCTTAGTCAAAAATTAGTACAAAAACATGAAAATCAGCTGATTTTCACTGCATGCTGATTTCCTGAATTTAAAGTTACTCCCAAAACTGAGTCGTAAATCGGTTCAGAATTCGGAATAAACCTTCCGTATTTAATTATAATATTTTTAAACTTGCTAAGCAATTGAATTTCTTTCTTAATTTCAGATTCGTAATAACCCGTGTAAATCACAAAATCATCATTGCATCCAAGTTTTCTAAAATAAGAAACGAGTTGCAATATTTCGTCAAATTGGAGAATCGGTTCAAGTCCACCGACAACTATAGCGGAAGTCAGTGGATTTGCTCTGTACCGTTTAAAAATTTCTGGAATAGTAATAGTTCTATTCGGCATCTTGGAAACCGACATATTTTGACAAATTGAACAATCCAATCCCAGTTCTTTGAGACATTTGAAATCACATTTTGAAGTTGCGATAAACATCGAAGCTTTTTTGTAATCTTGAAAATTTTCATCGACTATTTCCTTAACGGTTAGTGTGAATTTCGATGTATCAAAATCAGTTTTCATTTAAATCAAACCATTTTCTTTGTTCAAATTCCTGTTTGCGTTCTTTACTGTAAGCTGAAACCGGTACCAAAAATCCTACTACTCTCGAATAGGTATCTGCTACATCCTTGCCACATTTCGGACATTTTGGCGAAAAAAATGCGTGTTCATCTTCACATACGGAAATTTTACAGTTATAAGCAAAATATATTACTCCGGATTTTGCAATATGATTTAATAGCTCCCAAGCTTGTTCTTCGCTTGCAAATTTTCCTGCGAGATTTATGTGAGAAATTTGTCCTCCACCACACTCTTTATCAAGCTTTGCTCCTAAATTTATTTTCTCGTTAAGAGTACATTTTTCCATCAAAGGAATCCACTGATTCGAATAAATGAAATATTGTTCTTTTTCCGGATATAAAATAGAATCCTTTTGACTGAGTATTACATTTGCTCTCTCTGCGGGAATAGCTTCTACATTTATACTATAGTCGAAAGTATAAGAATCTTTTTGAGAATTTATCGCATTTAATATTTCAGTTGCGAAATCGAGGCCTTCTTTAGAATAAGATTTATTACCGAATTCATCAGTATTAATAAATCCGAACTCTGAAATTGCTTCATACATCGCTGTAATTCCGATTGTATTGTACTGTTTTTCAATTTCTATAAGACCGTAGGAGTAATTTGGAAGTAATCCTCTTTCAATATCTTGCTTAATTATGTCTCTGACAACATCCAAAACTTTTACACAATTATCAATTCTGTTTTTGAGTATTTCCAAGAATTTTTCTTTGCTTCCGCCTGATTCTATTGCAATTCTTCTGAGATTAATAGTGTTAACCTGAATACTTCCCACAGAAAGAGAAGTTCCACCGACTGAATTTATAAAAGCATCAAGTTTTGAAGTGTTTGAAATAAGTCTACAGCAATTTGAAAGGCTTGTGACATCATTTCCAACGTAAAAATTACTGTCATACCAAGTCATATTATGTCTGTTGCACCATCTTGCAAATTCTTCGTCTACGAATTTTCCGTTTTGGAATAGCAAAGAATATGTAAGAACAGGGAAAGTCATCATTGTTTCTTTTCGTATTTCCGAAACTACTTCCATAAATACTTTCTGGTGCTCAATAATTCCTTCAATGTGGTCAATTACATAATCTCCGTTGGGGAATTGGCGTCCCCCGAAAAGTTCGACAAGATAATTTCTGTCCATAACGCTTATATTTGAAAAAGCACATTCGGTGACACGGAGATAAGGTTGGTTTAAATCGTATATAAATTTCTGAAAACATTGTTTGCGATAATACTCAGGATCTTTAAGGCAGAAATTATTTTTAACGTCGTTGTACCAGAAATAGTAAGAATACAGAAGATAACTCGGAAGTCCTACCGCTCCGCTGCTACGGTTTGAAGCCCAGCTTATAAACTCCAAAACATGATCGTTAAAAGTCGTTAAATGTTTAGGAGCTCCGGTTTTAAATTTGTTGATAAAGAAAAGTCCTTTTTCAACGAGTTTATCAAGGTCGTAAGCATAACAATAAGGAGTAAAGGATGACGTTGCAGAATTGTGAAGATAGAACTCTCCGTTCCATTCTCCTTCCAGCCAAGTCTGAGCCGTTTCGTTGCCGTATTTTTTCGTTATTTCTTTAAAAATTTTATTGTACGAAATAAGTTTGGTATGTGGTTTAACCATATCTGCCAAAAGTGTTCTGACGTCTCTCGTAGTGCTGTTAGCATTGGCGTCGATTGTGGTTTCCGCTACGGTTTTTGATTTTATAAAATTATCTATAAAATCGGTAAAATTAAGATTCGAATTCGAAAAACCATTCATCATTTCAAAGCGTGAATCATATTTCTTTTTTAATTTTGAAATAAAATCGGAAAACGGTTGATAAAGATTTAAATTTATATCCATTATTGTTCCTCCTGTTCAGAATCTTCGCTTTGAGACGGTGCGTTATTTACCCAGGTGTTTGCATCCACAAAACTTAAGAATTTTTCTTCGACTTTAAGTACGGGCAAAGACTGTATTCCATGAGAAATTAATTCTTCAACATTGTCGTTTTTAATAAACTTAATATTTTTTGCTCTTAATTTACTTTCGATCACTCTACATTTAGGACATCCGTTTGTGTACAAGGTTAAAATTTCCATTTATATTGTTCTCCTTAGATAATTTTATATTACATACACCTTTCAATTAAGGGTATTTTATATACCAAGTAAAATATTTGATACAAAAACGCTTTATTTATAAGCATAGAATACTATTTAAAACACCATATGTGGTAATGTTACTTAATTATATACCCCATATGTAGTGAAGTCAATGGTATATTGCATTGAGATTATTTTAAGATTTGAGGAATTTTATTCCACAAAGTTTTTCACAAGAACCATTAATCCGCATTGTCATTATGATTTAAAAATCGGTTATATTAAATTATGGAAAAAATTTTTATATATCGAAAAATAAAAAATAATTTCAGATATAAATTTTTTCAACAGAGAAATTAAAAATCAAGTACCAAGTATGAAAATTTATTTTATAAAATCAGTACAATAAATACTCCGAAACAATAAGTATCATTTGTACTTGAAGTTTCGGATAAACTTTTACTTTTAACATTATTTTCGTGATTTGTAAAAATATTATTTCATGCCCTTGCTAACTATTATGACTACTTCAGAACCATAATCCAGTTTGTCACCGGCTTTATAATTTTTGTAACCGATAACGCTTCCTTCCGGAACATCTGAACTGAACTCAGTGGTGGAAGTGGGTATAAGTTTTGCGTTTGTAATGAGTTGCGATGCTTCCGATAAAGTTTTTCCGGCTATTTCCGGCAAAGCTCGTTTTTTGGTGCCTTTGCTCACCGTAACGGCTATAGTGGAACCAACAGGCATTTCTTGTCCCGCAGAAGGGTTTTGAGATATAATACATCCTTCTCCGATACTGTCGTGAAATTCTTCGGATAGAAGTACTATTCGATATTTTTGATTATTTTCAGCCTCTTTTTGAAGATTTTTATAATTTCTTCCACTGAGATTTGGAACAGGTGTAGTTTTTTCCAAATTACTTTGAGATTCTTCTTGATTGTTTTCTGAATCTTCATTATCTTCGTTTTCTGCTTGCTCTGTCTGAGAATTTTGTTGAGAATCCATTTCTTTTTTATCCACGGAATTACCCTTTAACCAAAACCAATAAACTCCCAGACATATAAGAAGTATTACCAAAGCAGAGACGCAGGAAATAATTCCCCAAACATTGGTGGAAGATTTTTGAGACTCTTCGTTGTAATCAGGCTCACAAAAAAATTTTTTATCCGTATCTTCTATATTTTTAACACGAAGTATGGGTGAATCGGAAAGCTCTATTTTAAGAGTGTCAAAAGAAAGTGTACGGTTATTTGGATATACTCTCAAAGCCGTGGCAATTGCAGAAATAACATTTTCGGGTAATTTATTAAGTACATTCTGAGGCATCATAAGGCTATCGTTTTGTTTTCTCTCTTGAGCTGAAAGTGGGTACTCTCCGGTCAAAGCAAAGAATAAAGAAGCGGTAAAACCGTATACGTCGGTGCTTTCCGAAGATTCATAATCGTCAAGATACTGTTCAAGAGCAGAACACCCGTCATAAAGCTGGCTATTTATGAGAGAATTTGCACTTCTTAAATTTTTAGTTGCAAATCCTGTTAGCTTGAGTTTATTTTCTGGAGTCACGATTATGTTGTCAGGACATATTCCCAAATGACGTACACCTGCCGATTCCATATGAGAAAGTGAAGAAATAAGAGGCATAAACATCATTTGAGCGTCTTTCCATTCCAAATACCCACCTTTAGAACTCAGGTATTTATCCAGACGTGTTCCCTCGACCCATTCGCATATAACATAAGCCGTATTGTTCTCTTCAAATATATCATAAACTGCTGTAATTGAAGGTAAGTTTCTCAGTTTTGCAACTGAGCGAAAATATTTTAAAAAACTGATAAGAAGTCCTTTAAATAATTTTTCTGAATTGGCAAGTGGGTTAACTTTGTTTGAATTTTTTTTGCGAATACAAAAGTTTGACGGATAAAATTCTCTTATATAAACTTTAGACTTTTTGGAAATATCGTATCCGATATAGCTAAGACCTTCGCCGTCAAGCTCTAATCCATTTCCAACCATGTATCTTTCAGCAAGAACAGTGCGTGGAGCTATAAAGGGAAAAGAGCGGGAATTATCTGCGGTTTGACCGCAAAAAGGGCAAGTATATTGATTTTCATCAAGTTTTTCCATACAGTTCATGCACAAATTTTCCATACGAGTCAAACCTCCAAAAATCAAGCAATAAAATTTTTAATATAGATTATCAATAGTATTCTTAATTTTATTTTTACTTTTTGCGTAATATTTGTCAATACAAAAATTTTTGCGGGTGGTTATTAGAACATTATTAGTATGATTTTTCAAATATCTAAAAGTTTATCAACTATGTTTTTTATATTTTTTTCATTTTCTTTGAAATATTTCTCCATGTCAAATTTATTAAAATCGGTACCTGAAATGATTATGCGATAAATTTCCCGGCTATTCAAAAGTTTAAGAGTAGGAATAAGTTGTGGTTCCAAAATATCGCTTTCATTCTTATTTGAACCTTGAGTGGTTACGATAAGGACTTTTTTGGGTTTAATAACCGAATTATTAACTTTAAGAAAAAATTTCTGATTATAATATCGCTGCATTCTATCAATTATGGCCTTCAGTGGAGCGGGAAGAGAAGAATTATATATAGGAAAAGCAATAATCATTACATCTGACATTTCAATAAGATCATATATTTCATTCATATCATCAAAAGCACATGCATCGTTTGATTTACAAAAAGAACAATCTATACAAGGTTTAACATTTTCTTCAAAAGCTTTTTTAACGATTATTTGTGATTTTGGTAGCATATTTGTAACGTATTTTAGTATTTTATAAGTAAATCCTCCGGGGTGAGGAGAACCAAAAAGTATCAAAATTTTAGGAATATTATTCTTCATTGTTCGACTTCTTCCGGCTCGGCAGACATAACTTTTTTAGTCTCGTCACGATGAAGATATATGCTTTGTAATATACCCGTTGCGAGATAGAGGCAAGCTGCGGAAGAACCTCCTACACTAAAAAACGGTAAAGTTACTCCCATTACGGGCAACAAACTTAGGCACATTCCAAGATTAAATATAGTTTGAGATGCAACCACACCTATAAATCCAAAACAAATAAGTGAACCGTTAAGATCGTTGGATTTTTTTGCAATTTGTCCCACTCTTATTATGATCCCAAGCAGAAGCAATAATATTAAAATACATCCGACAAATCCCAATTCTTCTCCTGCTACAGAAAATATAAAATCACTTTCTTGTATCGGAACAACATTGTTGGCAACTCTCGGACCCTTAAATAAACCGGTTCCAAATATTCCCCCGGAGCCTATTGAAATTTTACCTTGAATTTGCTGATATCCCATATTAAGTGGATCAGCTTCAGGATTCATTTGACTAAGTATTCTTTGTTTTTGATAATCTGCCAGAACAAAATTCCAAGCAATAGGAGCCATAAGAGCTGCGAAAGTACCGGCAAATAAAAAATATCTAAGCTTTATTCCCGACATGAACGCAGATGTTAAAGTGATGCATAAAAATATTATTGCAGCGCCGTCGTCTCCCTGAAGATGAGCAAGAATGACGGGTGTCATAGCATGTAATAAAAGTAGAGAAAGACTTTTTATATCATCTGTTTTGTTATTTTGTTTTAAAAAAGAAAGGTGTCTTGAGAATGTTATTATAAATCCTATTTTTACAAGTTCCGAAGGTTGAAAAGTTATTCCTCCCGGTAATTTTATCCAAGCTTTGGCATTAACTCCGGAGGAACCTTCAATGGTGATTCCGGCAAACAGAGTGTAAATCATAATAAGTACACAAAAAATTCCAATCCATAATGACGCCTTTGATAAAACCTTGTAGTCAATCATTTGAAGAAAGAATGCCCCGATAAGTCCTATTCCCACAGAAATCGATTGAACGGTAAGATAATTGAACCCTTCTCTCGAAATGCTTCCGATTAAAAGCAGGCTATAAACGGAAACGGACAAAATCAAAAACATGAGGATTTTATCGGAATATTTTACACAATTTTTAAGAAGCGAAAACATATAAACGATTCACCTGCTTTCAATTTTGTCAGTTGAGATTATAAGATTTGTTTATAAAAAAAGTCACAAAAAATATTACCGAAGAGACAAGAACAATCGTAGCTCCTGCCGAAGTACCCATATAATATGATAAAATCAGACCGGTTATTCCCGAAAACATCGAAAATAGAATCGACACCACATGATAAGATTTCATGGTTTTGACTACATTTCTGGCTGAGGCAGCAGGTAATACCAAAAGTGAATTTATTATGAGCATCCCTACCCATTTTAAAGATATGGTAACTATCATCGCAATGAGTATCATAAATAAATTTTTATAGAACTTAACATTAATTCGTTTACTTTTTGCCATATCTGTATTAAGACTTGCGAGCAACAGTTTATTAAATGATAAAAACCAAATTAGGATTGTAGCTGCAAGAACAAAAGCAAGGAGAATAATTTCATTTTTTGTTATTGAAAGAATGTCTCCGATTAAGTATCCCGAATATTTGGAAAATCCTCCTCTTAAAGAAAGTATTACGATTCCGAGAGCTATTCCTGCGGAAGAAAATACTCCTATAACAGTGTCTGAAGATGATACGCCGGAATCAATTATACTTGATATTCCAAGTGCAAAAATAAGGGCAAAACCAAGCATGGATGTTGCGTAGTTTCCAATTCCCAACATAACTCCGATTGCAATTCCCGTAAGAGCGCAATGTCCAAGAGCGTCGGAAAAAAACGACATCTTATTGTTTACTATCATCGTTCCCACAAGGCCGAAAAGCGGTGCAATAAGAATTATTGCCAGAAAAGCATTTTTCATAAAAGTAAATTCTATCCATGAAAAGGGAAGAAGTGATTCCAAAATAGAATATATTATTTCCATATTTTTTCACCTCCGCCTATATCCATACCAAATGTTTCTCTTACTTTTTGGCTTTGAGGTAAATCTAAAGCTTTTCCTGTTTCTGCTACGGTATGATTTATAAGTGCATACGAAGTTGCATATTTCACAACATGTCCCAAATCATGAGAGACGAGTATAACAGGCATATGAAATTCTTCACGCATGGATTTTATAATTGAATAAAACTTGCTTATTCCTCGTCGGTCTACAGCTGAAACAGGTTCATCCAACAAAAGTATATCAGGTCTTGGTTCCAGAGCAAAAGCCAAAAGTACTCGCTGGAGCTCTCCGCCGGAAAGCTTTCCAATAGGTTTTTCCATGAGATTTTCCGCTCCGACTCGCTTCAAAGTGGAATAAGCATTTTCTCTGCATTTTTTTCCATGTCCGAGCCATACAGGTCTTGAAGATGAGTTTGCGCATATAAAATCGAGCACAGTTATTGGAGTATTTCGGTCGAAACTCAGTCTCTGAGGAACATATCCTATCTTGGGAGCCAAAATACGTTTGGAATCCGAATCAAAAAATTCTACTGTACCTTTGTAATCAACACTGCCGAGTATTGCTTTTAAAAGAGTAGTTTTTCCAGCACCATTCCGCCCGATTAAAGCCAAAGTTTCGCCGTGATTTGCCGAAAGCGTAACATGATTAAGTACAACATTTCCTCCACGTTTCACCTGCAAATTATTTATTTTTACGCTGCAATGACATTCGTTCATATTTTTTAAATCCTTTTTGATTAGTTAAGTGCGACTTTAAGTACCTCAAGATTTTTTTTCATGATATTTATATATGCATCTTTGGAATTTTCACCAGTTGCCGCAGGGTCAAGAGTATATATTTTTGCATTTGTTTCTTTGGAAATAATTTCAGCTGAACCACTTGAATATTGAGGTTCAACAAATAGTGCATGTGTATCTGTTTTTTTAATTGAATCGATTGTTTCTTTAAGTTCTTTGGCCGAAGGCTCATTCTCCGGGTCGTGATTTATGACCGAAACTATGTTGAGTCCGAATTCTTTTGCAAAGTACGGAAAAGCTTCATGAAAAGTTACGATATTTTTATTTTTTACATTATCAAGTTCATTGTGCATTTGATTTTTAAGTTCAGTTAATTTTGCGATATATTTTTGTGAATTTTTTTGATATATTTCTTTGTTTCGGGAATCAATTTGACAAAGCCCTTCAGTAATATTTTCGACTTGCTTTATGTAATTTCCGATAGAAACCCAAATATGAGGATTGTAATCGTGGTGATGGTGATGATGTTCTTCTTCATCGTCATGACAATCTTCATCTTCTATCAAAGAAATTCCCGAAGAAGAATCTACAATTTTAACTTTAGGTAGTTCATTTGTTACTTTTTCGAGAAAAGATTCCATTCCTGCACCGTTAATTACAAAAGCTTGAGCTTTTTCGATTCTTTTCAAATCTTCAGATTCGAGTTGAAAATCGTGCAAGCATCCTTGATGACGTTCTGACATGTTTGAAACTTCAATTCCTTCAACGCCGTCGGTAAGATTTAAAACTATTATGTATATCGGGTAACACGAAGTTACGATTTTAAGGGAGTCACTTTTATTTTTCCCGCAACCGCATAAAGACAAACACATAAAACTTAAAAATAAGAGAATAGAAAATAAACCGGATAAAAACTTTTTCAATTTTAAATACCTCAATAATTCATTTATTAATATCTGTGACTCAAGTTTTTAAATTAAAAAATTTTTTAACTTCACTTAAAGTGTGAGATATTTTACGAAATTTTTTGACAATTCAAAAACCATATCGGAGATTAATTATACATACAAACTATAATTTTTGGAAGCTTTTATTTAACTGTTATATCGTCTTTGAGTTTCTCAAACATTTTCTCGCCTATACCTTTAACGTTCATTAATTCTTCCTTTGAGTAAAATCCACCGTTTGTTTCTCTGTATTCTATTATTCTGTCTGCAAGCGTAGGACCGACACCGCTTAAATTCTCAACCATTTCTTCTTGGGAAGCCGTGTTAATGTTGACGAGAATTTTTGCAGAAGATTTTTTAGACTTTTCTTTTTGATATGTATCTGCAACAATATTGCCCGAATTTTCTACAACAGGAGAAAACTGCGGTTCATAAAACAGGTTGTATCCTATAATAAGGGCAAACATTATAAGACCTGAAGTTATCAAAATCTTTTCAATTTTTCTTTCAGAATATTCACTCATAAATTTATCCGATATGTTTTTTAATTAATTATAACAAATTTTAATTTTTTTGTAAAAGTAAAAAAGCCATCAACAAGATAGCTTTTTGTGTAATTAAATTTTATAAAATTATGCAAATAAGTCCGTTGCAGCCTTCATTTATTACTCTTTCAACAGTTTCTTTTATTTTTCCTCGAGCATCTGGAGGCATACGGTAAAGTTTATTGTGTAAATCTTCGTTTACGAGTTCGTGCAAAGATTTTCCGAAAATATTTGATTCCCATATTTTTGACGGGTTTTCCTCAAATTCTCTGAGAAGATACATCACAAGCTCTTCCGATTGTTGCTCCGAACCGACTATAGGAGTGACTTCGGTTTGAATTTGAGTTTTCATCATATGTATCGAAGGGGCCGAAGCTCTGAGTCTTATACCGTATTTTCCGTTTTGTTTTATTATTTCCGGTTCGCTGAGAGTCAATTCTTCCATCGATGGCATAACTATTCCGTATCCGCTTTCGTCCACATCGTCATAAGCAGCAGCTATTTTTTGATATTTTTCTTTTAGCCTTGCCAAATCCATCATAGAATCCATTAAATCGCATTCATCTTTTATTTCTATACCGGTTTTTTCTCCCATTATTTTGTAAAACAAGTGAGGCTCAAGGGATAACTTTATGTTTGCACTCCCGTTACCGAGATTTATGGCGGATACTTCGGTATTTGTGATATACTCGCAATTTTCGAGAGCGTTTATGAGTTGCTGTATTTCATTTACCTTTTCTATTTCTTTGGCGGAATTTTTTATGCAAGTGTAAATGGAACTTCTAAGCCAATGGTCTTTTTCAAGAGAATTAATCCAACCGGGCATATTAACTTTTATTTCTTTTAAAGGAAATTCAAAAAGTATTTCTGCAAGAATTCTTTTAATTTCGTTTTCGTCGATAGCAGCACAATTTACAGGTATTACCGGTACTTTGTATTTTTCCAAAAGTTCAGAGGCTAATTTGCGTGTTTCGGAGTCTGATGGATGGGTACTGTTTAAAAGTACTATAAAAGGTTTTTCAATTTCTCTGAGTTCATTTATAACACGTTCTTCAGCTTCTTCATATTCATTTCTGTCTATGTCACTGATGCTTCCGTCGGTGGTAATTACAAGTCCGATTGTAGAATGATCTGTTATTACTTTTTTAGTTCCGATTTCCGCAGCCATATTAAACGGTATTTCTTTTTCAAACCACGGAGTCATTACCATTCTTGGTTGATCGTCCTCTATATATCCGAGTGCACTCGGTACTATATATCCCACGCAATCTATCATTCTTGCACTAAAACTTGCTCCTCCGCCCATATCAACCTGGACTGCATCTTCAGGTATAAATTTTGGTTCTGTTGTCATTATAGTTCGACCTGCAGCGGATTGAGGTAACTCGTCTACAGCTCTTTCTTTCTGGCTTTGATTCGGAATATTTGGTATAACGAGTGTATCCATAAATTTTTTAATAAATGTAGATTTTCCCGTTCGAACCGGTCCCACAACTCCTATATAGATATCGCCGCCGGTCCTTTCGGATATATCCTTGTAAATGTTACGTTCTTCCACTTTTTTTCCTCCCGAAATATAAGAAATTGTTTAAATAACTAAATAATTTTTATTTTTTTACAGGAATAAGAAGCATTCCTTTTTGCAGTGGTTTTTCATCTGAAATATCGTTTTCCTGTTTTACGGCGTTCATAGAAGTATGATATCTTTTGGCAATGTCCCAAAGTGATTCGTTGGGTTCAGCATAGTATACGATAAGTGAAGTACCGTCGTTTGCAATAGGTTGTGCGGATTCATCAGATTCAGCTGAAACTATCATCTTACGTGATTGAGGAGTATATATTGCTCCGGAAATATCAAAATCGAGTTTTAAATCTATGGTGTTTGCATTAGGGATACTGTAACCTACGGAAGTCAAAACTGCGTTTGATTCAGAATTGCAATCGGAGGGAATTTCTGCAGAAGTATTTGGATGAGTAAATTCCATAATTCTTTCAAGGTAAAAAGGAACTTTATCTGCATCGAGAGCAAGAATGCAAATATTTACTTTTCCTCTGAATACGGGATTACCGTTCTCATTGGCAAGAGTAAGTGAATATGAATCGCTCCAGACATCTGTTACTTCAGAAATATTGTTACCGGAAATTTGTATTGAATCTTTGTGATTTACGCTGCTCGAGAATGTTCCTAAGAGCTTTTTAAGATTTATCTCGGAAGACTGTGTATTTAAATCATAATCCGTTGAATATACGTCGGAAACTATACCTATTTCTTTATCTGAATAAGCCATAACCGTTGCTGAGATTCTTATATCGGTACTGATAACAGCTTTTTCTCCCTCAGAACGAATTTGTTCATCATGGCTTAAAACTTCGCCTGTTATCACGAATTTTCCGTTTTCATCTGCTCCGGGTACGTCCACTATCTGACTTATCGGAATGGTGTACTCGGCTCTTTCTGTACTGCCGGATGAAATATCACCGGTGTAAAGAATTTTTATAAGAGCATGACCTTTTACTACAATTTTGTTTGGCATTGTTTTATAATCGTTTAGAATTAAATCTACGTCTGAACGTATTATCATTTCGGGACTTGGCATATTTTCGTTTGATTCCAGCACTTCATTAACCGAAAATTGTTGCTGACCAACGCTTGTCAAACTGCTGCATTGAGTTGTTTCTATTTTTTGCTGGATATCTTTTCCGCTTACAGAAGATGTAATTTCTTTTATTGATTTTGTATAAATTTTAGCACATATGGATAAAGCTCCGTGAATGTCTATTTTTCTCGGGCTTACTGCTCTGCAGTTCATATATTCGGTTCGTGCACGAGTTAAAGCCACTGCGTTTTCAGGAGCGCTTTTTATATCTATCGAAGCCGAAAACGGAACAGTATTTTCACAGCATCTTATTTTCATATTTTCCGCATCGGAATAAATAACTCTGATATTGGCAACACCTTCAATATTGAGTCTGTCTCCCGAAATATTTCTTACGGTAATGTTGGGGCATACATGACACTTTAATATTCTCTGGATATCGGGACAGTAATCGGGAAGGGAAAAATCGATGTCTATGGGTATTTCATGACAGCCTTCAAATTCAGGATTTCTAACCGAGATGGGTTCATTATTTACGTCATAATTCATTTTGACCTCTCCTTGTTTTGCTTATTAATGAATTTTGCTGTGGTAATAAAATCTATTCAATACGAACTCTTTTTATTACCCGTTATTTTTATTGATTGCACATTTGTTTTCCTTGACTGTCCATTGAATAATTTTCTTTATATATAATTTCGGATATTGGGATTATCTTATATCCTTCACCTTTTATGGTATCGATTATTTTAGGAAGTGCTTCGGGAGTGTTTTTAGCTCCGTTGTGCATAAGTATTATTGAACCGGGTTTAATTTTACTTTTTATTCGTTTGACCATGTCGTCAGGAGTGGGGTCTTTCCAGTCAAGACTGTCTACGTCCCACTGAATACAATGCATTTTAAGTTCGTTTGTACTTTCTACTACACAGTTGTTGTAATCTCCGTATGGAGGTCTGAATAAAGTAGGTCTTGGAGCTCCAGCTGCTTCGATTTTTTTATTGCAGTCCTCTATTTGTGCAAGAACTTTTTCTTTTTCAAGTTTTGGAAGATGCGGATGAGTATCCGAATGGTTTCCTACATCATGTCCGGCAGCAGCAATTGCTTTAACGGATTCGGGGTATTTTTCGGCCCAAAATCCCACTAAAAAAAATGTTGCTTTTACCTCTTTACTCGCAAGAATATCAATTAAAGTTTGAGTTTGCTCATTACCCCAGGCAGCGTCAAATGAAATACTTACGACTTTGTCTTGGCGGTCAACGCAGTAAATCGGAAGCTTGCGTTCTTTTGCCATAAACACATTGCTTTGAAGTGAAATTAAGCATGATACCACTGCCGTAATAATGCATCCTACCATAATCATCAATTTTTTTCGGTTAATTATAAAAACTTTCATATTAAAAAATCCCCCTTGCATAATTACTATGTAAGAAAGATGTGTTTTAGAATATTATTAAATTTTTAAAATTGTGAATTTTAATTTTTTAGTGTGGTAATTAGGATATTGAATTTTTAATCCTATTTATTAAATTCGAAGTTCAAAATTTCAATGGTTTATATTTAAAATTCTCATATTTCACGATACATGTAAAAAATCCGTATTAAAAATTTGAAATTTTGAAAATAACTTAGTCTATCTTAAACACAAAAACACCCACCAATAGGTGAGTGTTTATAAAATTGAATTTGCAGATTAATACATTCCGCCCATTCCGCCTTCAGGCATTCCGGGAACCGGTGCCGGAGGCTCTTTTTTATCTGCTATTAATGCTTCGGTAGTAAGAACCATACTTGCAACTGACGCCGCATTTTCGAGCGCTGAACGTGTTACTTTGGTAGGATCAACTATACCGAATCCTATCATATCACCGTACTCGTCTTTTAGAGCGTTATATCCGTAACCGACTTTTCCTTGATTTTTAACGTTTTGAACTATTACAGAACCTTCAAGTCCTGCATTTATAGCTATTTGTTTAAGAGGTTCTTCCATTGACTTAAGAACTATTGTAGCTCCTGTTTTTTCGTCGCCCTCAGCCTTGGAAACTACTTCTTCTACGGCCGGAATGGCGTTTACCAAAGCTATACCGCCTCCTGCTACGATACCTTCTTCGACTGCTGCTTTAGTTGCTGCAAGAGCATCTTCTATACGCAATTTTTTCTCTTTCATTTCTATTTCTGTAGCTGCTCCGACTTTTATTACTGCTACGCCTCCGGCAAGTTTTGCAAGACGTTCTTGTAATTTTTCACGATCAAAATCAGATGTCGTTTCTTCGATTTGATTTCTTATCTGAGAAACTCTGGCTTTAATTGCTTCAGAATCACCTACTCCGTCAACAATGACCGTACGCTCTTTTTCTACTTTTACTTGATGTGCACGTCCCAATTGAGCAATAGTTGTATCCTTGAGCTCAAGTCCCAATTCTTCAGAAATTACTTCACCGCCAGTAAGTATCGCTATATCTCTAAGCATTTCTTTTCTTCTGTCACCAAAGCCCGGAGCTTTTACACCTACACACGCAAATGTTCCACGGAGTTTATTGACTATCAAGGTTGCAAGTGCATCACCTTCGATATCATCAGCAATTATTACTAATTTTTTACCCGATTTTACAACTTGTTCCAAAAGCGGAAGTATTTCTTGTATACTTATAATTTTCTTGTCTGTAATTAAAATGTACGCATCGTCGACAACAGCTTCCATTTTATCGTTATCGGTAACCATGTATGGAGAAACATATCCACGGTCAAACATCATTCCTTCCACAACTTCGGAATAAGTTTCAGCGGTTTTTGATTCTTCAACGGTTATTACTCCGTCGGAACTTACTTTTTCCATAGCTTCAGCAATAAGACTTCCTACAAATTCATCAGCTGCGGAAATTGTTGCTACTCGCTTAATATCTTTAGTTCCGTTAACTTTTTTAGAATTTTTAATTACAGCATCGACAGCTGCTTTTACTGCACAATTAATACCTTTTTTGAGAACCATCGGATTTGCTCCGGCTGCAACATTCTTCATACCTTCACGAATTAAAGTTTGTGCCAAAAGCGTTGCAGTGGTGGTACCATCTCCGGCTGTATCGTTTGTTTTTGTGGCAACTTCTTTCACAAGTTGAGCTCCCATATTTTCAAACGGATCGTCGAGTTCGACTTCTTTTGCAATTGTAACACCATCATTTGTAATGAGCGGAGCACCAAATTTCTTATCGAGTACCACATTTCTTCCTTTTGGTCCAAGAGTAATTTTAACCGTATCCGCTAATTGATTTATTCCAGAAAGCAATGCTTTTCTTGCTTCTTCTCCGTATGCGATTTGTTTTGCCATAAATATGTCTACTCCTTTAATAAGTTAAATTTTAACGAGTTTATTCAAACATTAATCAATCATTGCCAAAATTTCAGACTGCGATATGATTATATATTCAGTTCCGTTCAATGTAAACGGTGTTCCGGCATGTTTTGGGACTAAAACAACATCTCCCTCGTTTATATACATTTTAACTTCTTTTCCGTCAATCATTCCTCCGGGTCCTCTGGCTATGACTTTGGCAGTAAGGGGCTGCTCTTTGGAACTACCGGCTAAAATTATACCGCCACCCGTAGATTTTTCTGTTTTTTCGACTTTAACCACAACTTTGTCTAAAATGGGCTTAATAGTAGCCATTTAAAAAACCTCCTTGAAATAGTTAAACATATTGGCACTCTCCTTTTTTGAGTGCTAATGATATTTTATTACCTATTCAATAAAAAATCAATAGATATTTGTATTTTAATAAAATGTTATCATCATATATTAAAATTTAAATGTTTTCAATTGACATTTGTTATATATACATATAAAATATTTATCCATATATTCGGTGATTTTTTCATTATTAAATAAAAACATCTCCATAATGTTACCATAAATTTTTAATTTTACTGACAACCATGCACTTATTAAGGTCATTAAAATAAAAAAATCCCCAGATCAAAAAAATAAACTTAATCGATCATTTTTTCATCTTAATCTAATTGCTTTTTATATATTTATTTTTCTGGCATGTCCACCCATCAAAATTTAAAACTTACATATGAAAATTTCTATACTTAAATAGGTCTTCGAATTATAATTAAATTACTTTTTTGCCCCCATAAACCACCCGGATAAATTAATCTTTCGTGAAGTATTCACAATATGAAGACGCTTTTATCATTTCATTAACATAACATTCTTATAATCATTTTGATTATCAATACAATATTTTATCCGGTATTATGGCACAAACATGTAATGTTTACCATTCCATCCCGTATATGCCAAATTGTTCATATGTTTATGTTATTGCATGCTAATTTCTTTTAATAAATTATCATTTTAATTAAATTTTCAGATTTATTCTTAGTTTAGCACATTAATTTTGCCCATAATTTAAATTTCTACTAAACCAAATTAATTATCAGGTGATTTTTATATGGATTTTTTTATAGGTATCTTAGTTAACTTGAAACTTATTTATCACTGAGTCCTTTCAAATCTAAGTTGACTACTCACACCAGAGAAATCATTTATATGAGTTGTGAATTAGTTAATATGTGTTATATTTGTTTTAATTTTATAAAGTTTTAAAAATAAAGACAGATGTATTGTAAATATTTTACAGTATGTCTGCCTTTTACGTTTAAAATTTTTAATAATTTTTATTTTCTGTTTTTGTCATGTTGGTTACTTGAGAAATATCATTGAATTTTATAGCGTGACGAATTCTCGTTGAACTTATGGGTTTAGATTTATACAGAACAGGTTTTATGATGTATGTTTTTATATTATAATTTTTACATATTTTCCTTAAATCTTCTGCATTAGAATATCCTCCTTTTCCGAAATGGTAATTAAATCCGCAAACTACTGAATAAGCATTTAATTTTTTATATAATATATCTTTTACAAATTCTTCTGGAGTCAAATTCATTATTTTTTGAAAATCGATAATATATAATTCTTCTATTCCAAGCTTTTCGATGGCATTTTCTTTTTCCTGTACGTTCATAATGCGATTTTCAATTGTATTTGAAAGTATTGATTTGGGATTTTTGGAAAAAGTGAATACAGTTGGCTTAAGTCCAAATTTTTTCAAAGAAACTGCTTTTGAAATAACTTTTTGATGACCTTTGTGTATACCATCAAAGTATCCGAGAGCAACAGCAGAAGGATTTTCGCTTTTAATTAGTTCGTTATGAATATTCATGTATAATCACCACCTTTTTGAAAAGATATTTGCATTTAATTTAAACATTTTAAAACTTTGATTTCTTCTTTTTCTAACGAAACACAACCTAAGCCCACAAATTGATTTTTGCTGTAAAGTTTAATGTGTTCTTTTTCATTTAGCGAAAAATCCGAATAAATTCTATCGATAGATAAAGCTCCACCATTTCTAAATCTTTTTTCCTGAGCTTCAGAGATATTCACTGTTCTGAGATTTTTAAAAAGATGTTCTGTAGGTAATATATAATCTTTTATGAGCTCATTTACTTCTAATTTTTTTAATTTTTCGATGGTAAGTGAATTTTTTTCATTAAATCCATTAGATTCCGTTCTTCTAAGTTCAATCATTACTGCTCCACATCCCAAAGAATTTCCTATATCGTTACACAGAGAACGTATGTAGGTACCGCAAGAGCATTTTACTTTTATGGTTGCAGTTTGTTTTTCTTCATTAAAATCTAAAATTTTTATACTTATTATATTTATTTTACGTTTTTCTCTTTCGATTTCGATTCCTTTTCTCGCTAAATCGCACAATTTTTTTCCATTTTTTTTAATAGCAGAAAACATAGGAGGTACTTGTTCAATTTCTCCTACAAAATTTTTTAGAACTTCGTTAAATTTTTTAATTTTTATGTGGCATTCGGTTTTGCTCAAAATTTTTCCGGTTGAATCCAAAGTATCGGTAGTTAATCCGAATTCCATTTTAGCAATATATTCTTTATCGTTGTCTTGTGTGAATATTTGAAATTTTGCTGTATCACCGAGTAAAATAGGTAAAACTCCTGTGGCCATGGGATCTAAAGTACCCATGTGTCCTAACTTTTTTTGATTAAATTTTTTTCTTAACACTGCTATTACATCAAAGGAAGTATAATTTTGAGGTTTGTCCACAATAATAATGCCGTTCATATTTTACCATTCCATAACTGATTTTATTCTATTTGAAATTTGATTTTTTACATTAATTAGATCACCTGAAATATTGAATCCACCAGCTCGTGAATGTCCGCCTCCGCCAAAGTGTCTACAAAAGTCATTTGCATCTATGTCTGATAAAGTTCTTACAGAAACTTTAAAGCAGTTTTCGGTTTTTTCTCTGAGAGTTATTCCTATTTTTACGCCTTTTATTCTAATTGGAATAGAAGCAATTCCATCAAGCTCGTTGTCACTTATTCCAATCTTGCCTATTTCGCTAAGGGTAACATAGCTAATTGCACATTTTGAATCAAATGAAAATTCTAAATTCTTATATATAATCTTTTCAAATTCGAACTTTTTAGGAGTTTTTATTAAAAATAAATTTTCGTTCAATTCTTCTGTTGAAGCACCAAGTTTCATTAATTCGGAAGTGATGGAATGTGTATCTGCGGTTGTATTTGAGTATTGAAAGCATCCCGTATCGGTGGATATTCCCGTGTAAAGAGCTGAGGATATTTCAGGGTCAGGAATAATATTCATTTCTGTTAAAAGTTTATAAATTATTTCACAATTTGCTGCAGCTGCCGAATTAATAAAGTTTATTTTAGCATAATTTTTGTTTGACACGTGATGATCTATAGACATGTCTATTTTGTTTTTATATTTTTCAAAATTAGGTTCGAGTAACGACGTATCGGCCAAATCTACAGCTATTATAAATTTAAAGTCAAAATTATCTTCTGTTACAAATTCAGTTAAATATTTAAATTTTTCAGGAATTGGACTTTCATATAAAACTTTTGCATGTTTTCCACATTTTTGAAGTGCACGACATAATGCAAATGCAGATCCTAATGCATCTCCGTCCGGATACATATGAGTGAGAATATAGAAAAAATCATTTTTTTTGAGTATATTTGATATTTCGGAAAGATTATTCATTTAAAAACCTCCTAAAATAGGCAAGAGAGCTGATTATTTACAAACCAGCTCATTATCAATTTTTTTTGATATTTCAATAGCATGTTCAATTGCGTTAGTAGCGATAAAATTAATATTCGGTATACGTCTTAGCCGTAATCTTTTTCCAAGTTCCTTCTGAACAAATCCCACAGCTGAATTTAAAACTTTAGTAGCTTCTTCTGATCTTTCTATTCCATCCAATGAACTCACAAATACATGGTACGTGGAACCGTCAGAAGAAGAGGATATTTTCAAAATATTTATAAATCCGTTTTCAAGACGTGGGTCTTTCATATCTCGAACTATTGCGTTTATTTCTCTTTTCGTACTTTCAAAATTATGTTGAGCTCTATGGCTTGCCATAAAATTTACTCCTTTTAATCTTCTCTGTATTCTTCCATAGTGAATGCTTCAAATACGTCGCCTACTTTTATATCGTTAAAGCTTTGTAATCCAATTCCGCATTCAAAACCTTGTGCAACTTCTTTAGCATCATCTTTAAATCGTTTGAGTGATGAAATTTCATCTTCACTGATTACTATTCCGTCACGGACCACTCTTATTTTTGCATTTCTTGAAATTTTACCCGAAAGAACGTAACAACCTGCGATGGCACCGACATTTGAAATTTTGTAAACTTCACGACATTCCGCACGTCCAAGTTGAACTTCTCTGTATTTTGGAGCAAGCATTCCTTTCATTGCATCGGTTATTTCTTCGATACATTCATAAATAACTCTGTAAAGACGTATATCAACACCTTCACGTTTAGCTGTATCTGCAGCATCAGGTTCAGGTCTTACGTTAAATCCGACGATAATTGCATTTGAAGCATTTGCAAGCATTACATCTGATTCATTTACTGCTCCTACTGCTCCATGAATTACTTTTACTCTTACTTCCGGATTTGAAATTTTTTCAAGAGATTGTCTTACAGCTTCAACCGAACCTTGGACATCACCTTTTACTATTATTTTAAGTTCCTTTATATCGCCGACTTGCATCTGGTCAAATAAATTGTCAAGAGTTACCTTTGTTCTGCTGTTGAACTCAGCTTCTTTTTGATTGTTTCTGCGTTGTTCCACGAGCTGTTTTGCCAATTTCTCATCTGATACGGCATTTACTACATCTCCACCGCTCGGAACAGTATCTAAACCGGTGATCGCTACAGGAACAGAAGGTCCGGCTGATTTTACACGTTCACCTTTATCATTAGTCATAGCTCTTACTCTACCTACGGCTGTTCCCGCAACCACAGTATCACCGATATAAAGTGTACCATTTTGAACAAGTATAGTTGCAACAGGACCTCTGCCTTTATCAAGTTTTGCTTCAATAACTGTTCCTTTGGCTTTTCTTTTTGGATTGGCTTTGAGTTCTTTTATATCAGCAACAAGATTTACCATTTCGAGCAGCTCGTCAATACCTTTTTTATTTTTTGCTGAAACTTCGATACAAGGTACGTCTCCGCCCCAAGCTTCCGGAACAAGACCATATTCGGTTAATTGCTGCATTACTTTTTCAGGATTTGCACCGTCTTTATCCATTTTATTTATGGCAACTATTATGGAAACTTCAGCTGCTTTCGCATGATTGATAGCTTCTATTGTTTGAGGTTTTATTCCGTCATCTGCCGCAACCACAAGAATAGCTATATCAGTGATTTGAGCTCCCCTTGCACGCATTGTGGTAAAAGCTTCATGTCCGGGTGTATCAAGAAAAGTTATATCACGTCCACCGACATTTATTCTGTACGCACCTATGTGCTGAGTAATTCCACCCGCTTCGGTCGATATAACATCTGCGTGACGAATGGCATCCAAAAGAGAAGTTTTTCCGTGGTCAACGTGTCCCATAACAACTACCACAGGTGCTCTGGGTATTAAATCTTCTGCTTTGTCTTCGCTATCGTCAATGATCATTTCTTCAATTGTAACTACTTCTTCTTTTTCAATTTTTGCATGAAACTCCATCGCTACGAGACTGGCTGTATCAAAATCTATGGTATCGTTGATAGTAGCCATTGTTCCCATCATCATTAATTTTTTAATTACTTCCGCAGCAGTTGCTTTTAGACGAGAAGCCAATTCTCCAACAGTTATTTCATCAGGAATCATAACTGTAATGGGTTTTGCTTTTCTTTCTTCAGCAATACGTTTAAGACGCTCGGCTTCGGTCTCTCTTTTAGCATTTTTGAATTTATTTCTCTGCTGAGATTTTTGAGTGATTTTTTGTTTGTTGACAGAATTATCTGTTTTTATTTTTTCAGATGCAATGCGGTCATATTTTTCATTGTATTTATCTATGTTTACATTTTCGATTCTCGTATTTATAACTTTTCCTTGAGGTTTATCGGAATTTATTAGGTTACTTGAATCAGAACTTCCTGTAATTATTATCTTGTTTTCAAATTTGGGTTTATTATTTTTTACAACTTTTTTGGCTTGTTCTTTAGGTTTAATAGAAGATTTTGTTTTATTCTGTGAATTTGGTTGTGCAGACAGTTTAGGTGAAGGAGTTTCTTTAATTTTCTTTGGTTCTTCAGCCTTTTTTATTTTTTTAGAACTTGATTTATCAGATTTTTCTTCAGTTTCTTCAGTAATATCTTTCGAAGCAAAATATCTGTCAAAATTTTCTTCTTGATTTTTTTGAGTGTAATACTCGAATATCAAATTCAGTTCATCTTCACTAAGAGCGGTCATGTGTTTCTTTTCCTGACCGAGATAATCTTTAAGCAGTGCAATTATATCTTTGCTTGCTACGCCTAAATCTTTTGCCACCTCGTGTACTCTGTACTTTATCATCATAAATTGAATTCCTCCCGATTGTTTTAATGCGTTTTCAAGTTAGTGCCGTTAGTTATAATTGAAATGATTTTTTTTGAAAAATTTTTATCAGAAATACCCATTATTGCTGAATATTTTCCGGTTGCTGATTCTATATCATCCTTTGTACAATCTGATTTTAATATTTCGACGTTGTAAAGATTCGCAGTTTTTGAAATTTCTTTAAAAGAATTTTCTGAAATATCGCTTGTAACTACCAAAAGACATATTTTACCGTTCAATATTTCTTTTTTTACCGAGTCCATTCCAAAAACTACATTACCTGATTTTCTTGTAATTCCCAAGAACGAAAGTAAAGGATTATTCATAAATCAATTCTGCCTTTTTAAGATTTTCATATAATTCTTCGCTCATTTTTTTTCTGAATATTTTTTCGAGTTTTCGATATCGTATGGTATTTTTCACACAATCTGCTTTTTTACAAATATATGCCGCTCTTCCTTCTTTTTTCTCGGTTCCATCCAATAATTTAAAATTTTCCGAAACTTCTTTTTTAGGGGAACGTACTACCATAATAAAATTGCTTTTATCCTTTTTCAGTTGGCAAGCTATGCATTTTCTAATCGGTATATTTGTAAATTTCAATATTCAGACATCCTAACTTTAATTTTCTCCGTAAAATCCGCTTTCCGGACGTATATCTATTTTGTATCCGGTAAGTTTTGCCGCAAGTCTTACATTTTGTCCACGGTTTCCTATGGAAAGCGAAAGCTGATTATCGGGAACGGTTGCACGACATACACCGGGTACTTCGGGATCGAATTCAACTTTTATAACATTTGCGGGAGCCAGAGCAGCTGCTACATATTTTTCAGGTTCATCACTGTATTCTATCAAGTCTATTTTTTCTCCACCAAGTTCTTCTATTATGGCACTAAGTCTGCTTCCGTGAGAACCTATGCATGAACCTACCGCATCTACATTGGAATTATGGCTAAATACCGCAATCTTACTTCTGGAACCGGCCTCTCTTGAAACTGACTTTATTTCAACTGTGCCATCGTTTATTTCGGGAATTTCGCTTTCGAAAAGTTTTTTTACAAAGTTTGGATGACTTCTCGAAATCATTATTTTAGGACCCTTATCCATGATTTTTACTTCTGAAACGTAAACTTTTATGTGGTCACCTTCTTTTACGTTTTCTGTACCTATCTGTTCACCTTTCGGGAGAGTTGATTCTGCTTTTCCTATTCTAAGAGTAAAGGCTCCGGTTTTTTCATCTATTCTTTCTATAAGTGCACTTACTATTTGATTTTGTTTGCTTTGGAATTCTTGAGCAATTTGATTTTTTTCGCCATCCTTGATTCCTTGACGTATTATATTTCGTGCAGTTTGAGCGGCTATTCTTCCAAAATCTTTGGTATCGAGTATAATTTTGATTTGATCTCCGATATTTGCTTTTTTGTTGATTTTTCTGGCATCTTCCAAAGAAATTTCTTTTCCGGGTAAATATACTTCGTCTACAACTGTTTTAAGAAGTTCAACCTGGAATATTCCTTCAGCTTCGTCAATATTTACGATAACGTCCTCATTTCCGTCATACCCGTTTTTACAAGCTGTTACTATGGCTTTGTTGATTTTTTCAAGCATAAAATCCATGGATATACCACGTTCTTTTTCGAGTGTCCTAAGTGCGTCAAATATTTCTGAGCTCATTTTCAATTTCTCCTTAATACTTTAAATTTACATGTGATATATTTTTTCTGTCTGAGTTTAATATTTTCTCATCAGGTGTTTTTATTGTTATAAAATTCTTATCAAAATTTACTAAAGTTCCTACTGTTTCTTTTTCGTTGTTTTCGTTCGGACGTATAAATTTTATTATTATCTCCGAATTAATATATTTTTGAAAATGCCAATCTTTTGTGAGTTCTCTTTCTATTCCCGGCGAACAAACTTCAAGAATGTACGAAAACGGAATAGGGTCAAGTTCGTCAAGTGGGTCGTTTATTGCACGACTCATTTTTTCACAGTCATCCAAAGTTATTCCCGCATCATTGTCTATAAAAATTCTTAAATATCTGTTAGGACCTTCTTTTACGAATTTCACGTCCCAAATTTCAAGATTTAAACTTTCTGCAATCGGTTTTGCAATGGAATACACAGTTTCCGAAATGCTGTTTACTTTTACAGGTTTACTCATTTCATGCCTCCAATACGGACAAAAGAGCGGGATTAACCCACTCTCTTTGCTTACAAGTTACTCAATCATTTTAAACATAAATCAAAATAAAGTCAAGTAATTTTAAAATATTTATTTTTCGTTTGCAATAAATTTATCATAAGATTTCATGATGTTTTGAAATTTATTTTTTTTAATGCGTTCAAGTATGTCACGAGCTACTTTGTCACGTTTAATTATTTTTTTAATTAATTTTACATATTCGGTATATATAAGTTTAATTTCATCAGGGGTAAGATTTTTGAGAACTTCGAGCCCGTTTCTAAATATTTTACAATTTTCGGAGTCATAAAGACACATAGCTACCACACATGCTTTTTCAGCAATTCTGTAACTAAGAGTTTTGTCAAAACCTTCAAATAGTAAGTATGCAGTCAATCTGTCAAGCATTTTGGAGCAGAGCATAAAATCATATGCGGATAATAATTTTATTCCGAAATATTTTCCGGATACGATTATAGGTTCTGTAAGAGACGATTTTTTAAATATTTTATTTTTTTGATTTTTATGCATATATATTTTCCTCCAGAATTTTTTGCAAGTTAAAAAACAATATCAAGACAATCTAAAAAAAGAAGGCCTTGGTATTGTAAATTATAAATTTTAAGATTCGGATTTTTCCAAAACAGCACGTTCATATAAAACTCTGTTTGAAAAAATAACTTCTTCTGCTTTTATGATGACATAATTTTGATTATCTACGATTATGACTGCATTGGGAGCAGAGGAAAGTTTTATTTCGGGAAGCCCTATACAAAGGTACTGTTCTGCATTTTTCTTATCATAATCGCCGTAAAGCTCACTTTGTTGGTCACAGCGAAGAGGTTGAATAAATGCTTGGGTATAAATGGGTTCGTCGTTTTCACTTTTTTTAACTATAATATCTTGTCCGTAGTTCGAAATAAGAATTCTTGCTCTGGTTTTCATTTTTACATAATCCTTTCGAACATAAATTCAGTATCTTTTAACAAATCGGAAATTGAACGTTTTGCATCTAACCAAACGTTGTAAGCCATTTTTGCATGAGTTTTTGCATCTGTTTTGATTCTTATTTCGCCTGCCGTAAAAGATTCCATTCCACCACCCGAACAACGGTAAAGGACATATCTGTAAAAAGCCAAAGCAGCTGCGGCTGCATTAAGACAGCGTTCATTATCTTCTTCTTTTACATCATCTCGAAGATTACTTCTTATTTCAAGACATGCATCTTCGCAGACAGATGTCCATGGAGAAGCCTCATCCCAAGACAAATCAGCAATTATGGAAAATCTTTTGATAATTTCGTTTAAATTCAAAAAAATTCCTCCTTTTTAAATATTTGTTTCCCCGATATTTTGGTACCGGGGAAAACTTTTTCTAAAACGGATTAACCAGCTTGTGAATTGCTCTTGTAATTGAGGACCTTTACGGCACCTTTGAATATTTTGGAGAATCCCACATTCATACTTACTGCAGCTTTTTCGAGTTGTTTTTCGATTACTTTGTCATATTCCACGGTTACTCCTCCGGATTGAATCATCTGTAATGCGAAATTTTTGTCTATACCAAGAATTTTTTGTGCGTCAACTTTTTCATTCACAACAAGTTTTGCTCCCAATGGAGTTACAAGATGACCGGTTCCGTGGAAAGCCAGTCCGGCTTGTGCGTCTTGCATACTTGAAAGACTCAATATATCTTTTACTGTTTCTGCGCTTGCTATCATTACGTTGGGTTGATACGGAGAAAGTTTCGCCCAAAGTTTAAGAAGATCCGCATATGTAAGTGTTCCTAAAGTGGCTGCATTTTCAACCGAACCGCTTTCTGAAGTTCCCGGCATCAAAGTTGTTACAGCATCTTCAAGCATTTCACAAGCAATGTCCATACCGATTTGTTTGAAAATTATGGATACAACATCTAAATTTTGGAATCTTAAAGCTTCATATGTAGAAGAAAACAGTCTGCCGTATTTTTTGAGTTTTATAAGAGAATCGTTTGTTGTTACGTTTACAGCTCTTATTAATTTTCCTTCTCCGCCCATCGTACTTGAATCATAATTTTCCGTAGTAGAAGAAATGGTTCTGTAGTCAATGCCGTCGATAAAGGTGTTTGCGGCAGTTATCGAAGGTAAAATGTCACAAGCTGTTAAACCTTTTTTAATAGCTCTTGAAATAAATTCGGGAAAAAGAATTGCAGAGTCAGTAGCACTGAAAAATTTTTCAACTTTGTCACATCCGGGTCCGTTGACTTTTATTCCGAAACGTTTGAGTTGACGTTCATAAGCGTCAAGATTTTCCATTGGAGTTCCTTTGTAATTTTCTGAAGGATCCAGTTCTTCGAGTACCTGAGTAAATCCTTTTCCGCTTACGGAATACATGCCTTTTTCGAGTTTTATTGAATCACAAAATGCCATTTTTATATTCCTCCGTTTTATTATATTTTAAATTGAGTGTTCAGATTTGGGGATAAATTTGGGTTTTCTGTGCTTAACTGTGGTTTTGATGGAATCAATTGTGAAAGTCTGGATTTAAAGCTGTCTCTAAAGGATTTAAGCTCGTTGATACTTAATTTTTCGGCAACGCTTTTCATAAGATTTAAACTTACCTCAGGTTGAACAGCGGCTGATAGTTTAATTACTTCGCTTTTAAGTTCTTCTTTGTAGAAATCTCCGATTTCGGCTTTTTCACGAAGAGATTCTATTAAACTAAAAAGTTTCTGAGATTGTTGTTTGCTAAGTGTCAACGATTCGCCGGAATTTAAGCTTTTTATAATGTCCTCCACTTTTGTATCACCTCCATTCTGTGTTGGGATAAACGCCTTTATAACTCCGGCTTCTGGTTGAGCCGGTACTGCTACAAAAGACCATTCATAAGCATCTGTAGGATTTTCGAGAGTAACATGACAAATCCTTGATACACCGTCTTTTCTGTATCGACGTCCTTTTATGTGAGCACACGATTCTTTAGCGATATCTTTTCCGCAAACGGAGCAAATTTTACTTGAAACCATGCAACCTACACTGACTTCTTTTTTTATTCCGGAATCTATTTCAAGGATAATATCTTTATTTTTATCAGATTTTGGCATATAGGCTTTTGCGACAAGTCTCTTGTATGGTTCTTTAAGTTTGTTGAGTTTCTTTTCAACAAATTCCGTTTTGCATGTGTAAATTCTTGCGGTTTGATTTTCGCTTGAAGCATTGTGGTCAATTATTCCTGTTTTTCCCACATAGAGTTCGGCAAGTTTTTCAAGAGCTTCGTCAGAAAATCTTTCGTTTTCTCTGTCGATATCGTTGTCGCAAAGTACTACCGTAAAAGTGTAAATTTCTTCTTGTGTGAATTTTCTTCTGGTAAATCTGTTTATAAGTTCAAGTTCTTTTTCGGTAACTTTGGATTCGGACTTGTTTTTTACAACATAACCGTCTTTCATAATTGTTCACCATCACTTTGCATATTTTTTTCTATGCGCTTCTCTATTTCGAGAGCTCTTGCATTTGTAAGGCGAGTGTTTGCTATTTGAAGCTGATCTTTTAAATCGATCGTGTTCCAAATTATTTTGTAGTTTGTTTGTATTCCCTGAAGCATTAGAAAGGTATCGCAAATTTTTCTGATAACAGGATTTAAAAGTCTTCGATAAGATTCGAGTTCACTGCTAAGTATTTCAGCTTGTTGAGTTGACATTGTCTCTGTAGTTGACCAATTTAATCCGAGCAAGAACGGAGGAATGGATAATTTGCTTACTATCTGTTCGAGCATTTGTCTTACGGGAACTTGACTGTCCAAAATCGGGTTATCCGCTCCTATAACCTTAATACTCACATCGCCTATGGTAATAAAATCGCTTGGAGTCATCGAATTTTGCATTGTTTTACTCCATTCGGAAGCAATCTGAGTTGCTCTTTCACGTGAATACATGCGTTCTCCGGAATCGCTTGAGGGCTTGTATGTAACGGCAAATCTTATATTTCCCAACCGTTCCCAGTTGATTCCTATACTGTGGTATATTTTCAAAAGTACATTGCTTACGAAAGGAAGTCCTTTCATTATGGAATTGCCGTAAATATGACCCGGTTCGGAATTAAGGGTTGAAATCATTATTAATTCCGGATACTGCACAGCTTCGTAAGAACCATCTTTATTCTTGCGAAAAATTTCAAGTTTAAGAGGATTTTCTCCGGTTTTGAGTTCAATGTCCGACAGTGAAGAATTATAAAGTGCGGCAATATTTTCTCCGGTTGCATCCATTACTATTTCTCCGACTGCCGTTCCGTATGTAATAAGTTGGTCAAGGTGAGAAAGAATAAATCCGTTTGCATTTTTAGAACAGGAATTAACCTGAATATTTGTAATGAAATTATTAATTTTTTCCTGTAGCTGCTCATCTTCGCATTCGATTTTAAATTCGCCTGTCAGTCTTAAAATTTTTGAAATGGCAGCATCGATAATCGGGACAGCCTCTCTTAAAGTTTTGTAAAGTTTAATTTCCGGACCGGAAAGCCCTGTGTATTTTTCAATCGCAGTAAAGGGATAATTGTGAGGACACGGACAGGGTGCTGTTTGAACGGCGGCAGGAATAGGTTTTTTCTTTTTAAAAAATTCCACTTTTACACTCCTTTATTATCTTCGGGCAGCCAAAGCGAAAAACACGTCATCATCGGCGCCCATTATTGTACTTACGAAATATCGTATATCATCCATTGCGTGATCATTTTCTTTGATAGGTGAATCTTTATTGCCATTATCATTCCAACGGTAAAGAGAAAATTCTCTCATGGAATTTATACAGTTTCTACATATTTTTATTTCTCCTTTCTTTAGAGCAGCGGAAACATCTTTTATTCCCTCAGTTACGTTGTTTTTGGCCGGTATAACTTTCAGTCTTCCACAGCGTCTGATAAGTGTTATAAAGCTTGCGGCCGATGGGTCAACAGTCATGGAATCGATAAATTTATCTCCTATCATGCTGCAAATTTCCCGATAATGTTCTTCGTCGGTTCTTGTTTCACCTTCTTTTCTGGAGTCGTAATAGTACTCATCTATTCGATACCAAGTTCCGTCAAGTTCACCCCAAAGACCGCAAGAAGTAGGATTCACTATTCCGTAATCACACGATAGGGCATATCTTGAAAAATTACCTTTCGGTACATCACAAAAAGCTGAATCTTCTGACATATAGGGATATATAAGTCCTTCCGCTGCAACCCACTTTCCTTCTATGAAACGTTGATAAAAATTTCCGGTATACAACCTTTTGTATCTGGCTTTCATGGATTCAGAAAGAGATGGATTGTCGTCCATAGTAAAATGAAGATAAAAAGCGTTTCGCATATTGGCTTTCAGTATCCAGTCCTTGTAAAACCAGTGTCCGGGATATTCGGGATTGCAATTAAACCAAAATTTGGATCCTGTAACCGAACATCTTGCCAATGCCTGATCTACAAAAGAACGAGGCATCAGTGCGACTTCATCAAATAAAACACCCGATAAAGTCATACCTTGTATAAGTGAAGCGGAAGACTCGTCTTTACCTCCAAAAAGATAAAAAAGGTTCGTCCGTCCGTTAAAAGATATTTCTATTAGATTTTCAGACATTTTTTGCCGGCATTTGAAACCCATCCCTTGAATAATCGGAATTATAGGAGTTATGAGATTCCTTCGGAGTGAGCGAATTGTTTTTCCACAAAATGCAAAAGCAGAACCGTTAAATTTATAAAATGCCCACAAAACAAAAGAAACCGACATGCAAAGTGTTTTTCCGCTTCTTATTGATCCGTCACAAATTATTGCGTCAAATTTTTCATATTCCGATCCGTGAACCCACCACGTCAAAGCAGTAGTTTGCTTTTCGGAAAAATTTTTTATTATCATCTATTTCTCCGCTTGAGCTTTTTTTGATAGCTCCAAATTTTTTATGCTTTTTTCCAGAGCATAATAAAACGGTTCGTTGTCCTCTTTTTGTTCATCATTGTTTTCTTCAAGTTTTTGTAAAGCCTGAAGTCTATCAAAAAATTTTATTTCCATTCCACCGTCTTTTGATTTTTTTATGGAAGATACGTTAAAAAGATTCATTTTGGAAAATTCATTTGGTTTGAGATTTTCGGAAAACAAAAGTTTTACGCAGTCCGAAATACTTCCGAAAGCAAGACGTTCATAGCCCAACAGTGCTTTGCAAGCAAGATTTTTCTTTTTTTCTTTAAACATTTTTTCCATTGTTTTGATGATTGCATCGTTTGATAGAAATGACGCAGCTTTTTTCTGAGGGTTAATTTTGTACCCCGCAATTTTTGCAGCTTCTTTGGCGTTTCCGGTTTCTATGTATTGTCTGCAGAACGCCATTTCTTTTTTTGTCAAACTTTTTTTGGTTTTTTGTTTAGCCATTTTATACCTCCCGAAAAAATTAGTGGTTATATATTTCGTCAAAAAACGACTTATTTTTGCATAATTTGATGCAACTAAAAAAATAAAACAGTAAAAATCTCAAATAAAAGACTTTTACCGTTTTTCGGTTGTGATAAATATGAAAGCAGAATAAATAGCAAAAATTAGTCTTCTTTGTCACCCATTCCGATGGTAGATTTAATACCAGATTGAATGTTTTGTGCAGTATTTTGTACTGTGTTTTGTACATCTTTAACCATTTTACGAGCTTTGCACTGCAACCATTTATCATGATCATAAAAATACATAAGCACCATTCCTGCTGCACTTCCTATGACTATACCTGCCATAACGAGTTTTACAATTCCACAAAATTTGTTGCAAACACAGTCGTGATTGCGTTCATGAGATTCTCCGCACATTTTTATCCTCTCCCTTAATTTTTTGAAACAAATCTTCTTAATTTGCTTCATAATAAGCATTCCCAAAAATCACAAATTTATAATAAATAGGATATATTATATTAATTTATTAGAATTTTTTCGGAGCTGATGGAGGTTTGAATAAATTTGCGCTCAAGAGACTAAAAATTAAAATAATGATTTTTTTCGGAATAGCTGTCTGTCTGTTTGTATTTTTTGATTTTCAATTTCGTCCAATGATAAAAAGTGTTTCTTCAAGTAAAGCAAGAATGCTTATAACAGATGTTGTAAATGAAGCTGTGACTCGTGATATGAAGGAAAATGGTGCATATTACGCGGATATAGTGGTATTAAGTAAAAATAAAGACGAAGAGATAATAGCTGTTTCTGCAAATATGGAAAAAATAAACAACCTCAAATCTCACATAAGTTTACTCATACAGGATAATTTTTATAAACTTAAAGACAAACAAACAACAATTGCATTCGGTACGCTTACGGGATGGGAACTTTTAAATGGAAAAGGACCGCCTATTCCTCTAAAAATTTCGGCTTCTGGAAGCGTCAATACGGATATAAAAAGTGATTTTTTAAACTCCGGAATAAATCAAACTCTCCACAGAATATATATAACGGTTCATTCCAAAATCAGTGTAGTTATGCCCGGATGTTCCTGCGTTACCGAAGTTGGTACAACGGTTCTTGCGGCAGAAACTGTTATAGTAGGAAAAGTTCCGAATTTTTATGGAGGTTCCGCTCCACCCGGCATGTGTGCAGGAAATACGGATATAAAAGAAAATGAATAATTTTTTGTAACGTATTTGATTCAATATAGATTTTATTGTGTTTTTTAGGATGAAAATCTAAGATTTTTACCTTTTGTTTTTTAAATAAAAATTTATTAATATCGTGCTTTTGAATTAAAAATTTTAAAGTGTTTAGAGTTTTTATTTTTCTTAGATATCCTTGACATTTCAGAGTAATTCCTTATAATTACATATGATAAAGACAGATTCTAAAGCTTCCCTCCTGCGAAAAAGTGGGAGGGAAAGTGTATAGTATATCTTCAGAGATAAAAATGGAGTGATAGCATTGGAAAAACAGGTTATATTAACCGAAGAAGGACTAAAAAATTTAGAAAATGAGTTAGAAACTCTCAAAACCGTTCGAAGAAAAGAAATAGCTGAAAAGATAAAAGTAGCACTTTCTTTCGGAGACCTTTCTGAAAACAGTGAATACGACGAAGCTAAAAATGAACAAGCTATAATGGAGTCTCGAATTCTTGAAATTGAAGCTATGCTCAAAAATGTCAAAGTTATTGATGAACATGAACTTAGCACAGATATCGTACACGTAGGTTCGAAAGTTAAGGTAAAAGATATTACTTTTGATGAAATAGTGGATTATAGAATAGTCGGTTCAAGTGAGGCAGATCCACGAGAAGGAAGAATTTCCGATGAATCTCCGGTTGGAGCCGCACTTTTGGGTCACAGAGAAGGACATAAGATAAAAGTTGAAACTCCGGGTGGAATCTGCGAATACGAAATACTTGAAATTTACAAATAATGAGGAAAGTAAAAATGGAAGATAAGAAAGAAATTAATAGTTCCGCTGAGAGTGAAGAGTGCGACATAAATGAAATGATGAAAATAAGGCGTGAAAAATTTGAAACTCTGAAAAGAGAAGGTTGTAACCCATTTGAAGAAACTGAATTCAACCAGACCGACTTTGCAGCTGACATAAAAGAAAATTTTGAAAAATTTGATGGAAAAGACGTTTCTATTGCCGGAAGAATATTAAGTTGGAGAAATATGGGTAAAGCGTCTTTTATGGATATTTTGGATTCAAGCGGAAGAATTCAGATTTATGTAAAAGTTGACGATGTAGGGGAAGAAAATTACAAACAAATGTCCTCAGCATGGGATATAGGAGATATTGTCGGATTGAGCGGTTTTGTATTTAAGACCAGAAGAGGAGAAGTTTCGGTACATACAAAAAAAATCAAACTTCTTTCGAAGTCTTTTTTGCCGCTTCCTGAGAAATTTCACGGACTGAGAGACACAGATACAAGATATCGTCAAAGATATTTGGATTTAATTTCATCTCCTGAGATAAAAGACACATTTATAAAGAGAAGCAAAATAATAAAAGAAATAAGAAAATATCTTGATGACAACGGATATATTGAAGTCGAGACTCCTGTTTTGAACGTAATTCCCGGCGGAGCAGCAGCTAAACCGTTTATAACACATCACAACACTCTTGATATTGATCTTTTTTTAAGAATTGCTCCCGAACTTTATTTAAAAAGACTTATAGTAGGAGGAATGGACAGGGTTTATGAACTTGGACGTCTTTTCCGAAATGAAGGGATGTCAACTCGTCATAATCCGGAATTTACTACAATAGAACTTTATGAAGCATATGCCGATTATAAAAAAATGATGGAAATAGCCGAAAATATGATAAGAAATGCAGCTATGGCTTGTTGCGGTGATACAGTAGTCGAGTATCAAGGCGAGAAGATAGATTTTTCTAAGTCTTTTGAACGTATAACAATGATTGACGCTGTTAAAAAATATACAGGAATTGATTTTTCAGAATTCACAGGAGATAATCAAAAAGCCGTAAAATGTGCAAATAAGCTTGGAATAGAGGTCAAAAATTCGGATGTTTGGGGAGATATTTTAAATAAAGTTTTTGAAGAAAAAGTAGAAGAAAATCTTGTTCAACCGACATTTATCTGTGATTATCCCGTAGAAGTTTCGCCTCTTACAAAACGTAAAAAAGATGAACCGCATTTGGTTGAACGTTTTGAACTTTTTATAGCAAAGAGAGAAATTGCAAACGCTTATTCTGAGTTAAACGACCCAATTGATCAAAGAAAACGCTTTGAACATCAAATGAAACTTCGTGATGCAGGCGATGACGAGGCGAACATGATAGATGAAGATTTCATAACTGCTCTCGAATATGGAATGCCGCCTACAGGTGGGCTTGGAATGGGAATTGATCGTCTTGCAATGCTCCTTACGGACAGTGCTTCAATAAGAGATGTTATAATTTTCCCGACAATGAAACCTTTGGATAAGTGAAAACGACTAAAGCTTAAGTAACTGTGAGTGTTTTGTAATTAATGCTCACAGTGACGTAAATAAAGAGAAAGATCAAATAATTAGCAGAAAAATGGGTAATTCCGATTGTGGTTATCCATTTTTTGATATAAACTAAAATTTAAATTAAATTTATGTAGGATAGTGATTTTGAATAAAATAAAAAATTTATTTGGCGGAATTAACTTGACCTGGACAAGGTTAATTATTTTTTCAATTATTGCAGGTGTATATACTGCGATTATGGCAATATTACCGGCAACAAAAAATACTTCATTCAGAGAGATATAACAACAACTTTTGAAGTATGGATCCTGTTTGGAATATTGATTATTATGAACAGCAAGTCTGCAATTGATTCGGCACTAAAATGTTTTGTATTCTTTTTAATAATTCAACCACTTATATACCTGATTCAGGTCCCTTTTAACATTATGGGGTTTGGCTTATTTCAATACTATAGACGTTGGTTTATATGAACACTCTTTACTTTCCCAACGGGATTTATTGGTTATTTTATGAAATGGGGATTACTCATATTAACACCAATACTATTGCTATTGGGGTTTCACTTTTCTAACTATATGGGACAAACTATGTTTAACTTTCCTTTTCACTTATTAACTGCCTTATTTTGTTTTGCCACATTACTGTTATATCCAATGTGTATATTCAGTAATAAAAAAGTTAAAATATCAGGAGTTATAATCAGTACTGTAATTATTACCGCTATGTCTGTTATATTGTTTACAAATAAATTTGTATATAATACTACAATTACTCCAAGTAGTTTTTATGATAATGGACTTTTGAATGAAAAATGCAATGTATATTTAGAAGATGATTCAATCGGTAAGGTTAATATAGAATATAGTGAAAGCTTAAAATGTTATATAATAGGTGCAAATTTTACAAAAGCGGGAAAAACTAATTTAATAATCGTAGATGAAAATAACAAGAAAAATGTATATGAACTTAACGTTGGTAATAACACCTATGAGGTAATCAAAAAATAAGGTACAGTTTTTGACAGATATCGTTTTCGTGATAGTAAAAAATCTAAAAAGCTTCGATAAAAATAGTAAATATACTTCTCGACAATTTTCAATAAATATTGGTTCGTGCGTTATAATTTTTTTAAGTATTAGGAATATAAAAAGATAAATTTTTACTTTTGAGGCTCGGTGACTAAATTATGTATAGGGCAAGGCTCTATTAAATGAGACACACTTCGTTATAAAATAGCAAAACAATATTCAATAGTTGAAATATTAAATATCCTTCAAAACAGGTGAATAGTTTCTTAGCAATATCTCTTAAATTTTTATATAATAAAATAGATAATCTGCTCAATTAAGATGATTAAATTTATATCAAATAAAGTTTAATAATTACAACAAATCTAAATTATTATAGTTTTTAGAAATTAGTAAAAGGAAGGTAGATAATGGGGATACCGGTTAAAAAAAACGATATTATAGAAATAAAGATAGAAGATGTTACAATAAGTGGAGATGGAGTAGGACGTTTTGACGATATAGCTGTTTTTGTACCAATGTGTGCTGTAGGAGATCATATTTTAGCAAAAATTATAAAGGTTAAAAATAATTATTTGATAGGTAAAATTGAAAAAATAATTGAAGCATCTCCGGATAGAATTGATTGTGATTGTTCGGTTTACTATAAATGTGGAGGATGTGCATTTCGTCATATTTCTTATAATGCAGAACTACAAATCAAACAAAAGCATGTAAAAGATTGTTTGGAAAGGATAGGTGGTTTTAAGGAAATTAATGTCGAAAAAATTTTCGGAGCGAGTAACACATACAGTTATCGAAATAAAGTTCAGATACCGCTTGGGCTAAACAAAGAACGGGAAATAATTTCAGGTTTTTATGGATTACACAGTCATAATATAATGCCCTGTTCACGATGTTTGCTTCACCCTGAGATATTTGATGATATAATTTACCATGTTAAGAATTGGATGAAAAAATATAACATTTTACCCTATAACGAGAGTGCAAATTCAGGAGTCATAAGACATATATATTTTCGTTGTTCGAGTGAATGTAAAGATATCATGCTGTGTATTGTTTCTGCGAAAAAAGTTTTACCCTTTAAATCAGAACTTTTGAATCTACTCAGAGAAAAATTTAAAAATATAAAAAGCATCATTTTAAATTATAATCCCGAAAATACCAATGTGGTATTAGGAAAGACTTTTGAAACTCTTTGGGGCGAGGATACAATTGTTGATACTTTGTGCGGAATGAAATTTGAAATTTCTCCGGAATCTTTTTATCAAATAAATCATAATCAAACACAGTTACTATACAAATTAGCAAAAGAAATGCTGAATCTTACGGGTAATGAAAACATTCTTGACCTTTACTGTGGGATAGGTACGATCGGACTTACGATGTCCGATTCGGCAAAGACGGTTGTAGGAGCTGAAATAATAGAAAAAGCGGTTAAAAATGCTCGGAGAAATTCTAAATTGAATGATGTGAAAAATTCAAAATTTATATGTGCAGATTCCGCAAAAGCAGTTAAAGAATTTAAAAAAAATAAGTTAGACATCGTAATTGTGGATCCTCCGAGAAAGGGATGTTCAGAGAGTGTTTTAGAAGATTTAATTGAAATAAGTCCTGAAAAGATTTTGTATATATCTTGTAATGCTGCTACGCTTGCCAAAGATTTAAAAAAATTGTGTTTAAAGAAATATCAAATTACCCGTGTTTGTCCGGTTGATTTGTTTCCGCGCACTAAACATGTAGAAACAGCTGTCCTACTTCTGAGTAGGAAAATAATCTAGAACAAAAACACATTACGGTTAAACTATAAATCATAAAATATTGAACATCAGACAAGATGGAACATTACATTAATATTAACAGAAACAAGTATTGTATTTTTCATATGAAACTTACCTATTAACAACCATACAACAGTAAACTAAGTTTTAATGTCCGTAAAAAATTAGTAAACATAAAACACAGACTATATACAGAAAATAAAAAAATTAACATTTTAAACTAAAAAATAAACATATATGAAATGTATAATTATTTAGCATTCTATTGTATTAAAACAAAAAATTCAAACAGTAGGATATTAAATAAAATAAACATTAATAAATACATCAAATTTTAAATTATACAATATATGAGAGTTGTCACATATTAATATTTCAACTTCTTCTCCGGCTTGAATATTTTAATATGATCTACACATTTCCAAAAATATTCAAAATATTTTCTATACTTGAATATAAAAACAATTAATTTTGAAAATTACTAATAAATAAAAAGCAACCGTCAATACATAAATTTGTAAATAACGGTCGCATTAACATTAGGGATCAGGACTAAGTATTCCGATATCTTTATTTTTTACTTCAATTGTTGCCATTTTTCCTTTTGCTTTTTTATAATCTTCCTTCAAATCTTTTTTCTCTTTTTCCACATTTATTTTACCTTCTTCAGAAAAATATTCATAAAAAAGTGTGAAATAATATCTTATACCAACCAGCACCTGCCGAAGTGTTATTTGTACTCCAAACTTTTTGACTAATGCTCCATCATCTTCTTCTTTGTAATTACCAAACAATCCTTCTTTTTCAAGTATTTGCAAATTACCTAAAACCGCAGCACATTGTTTTTTAGCTTCTCCACAAGTCTTAGAATAAGACTCAATTAAAGAAAGGTACTTTTGGTAAGCTTCTTCTAACTCATTTAATGCATTTAGAAATCTTTTAATATCATTTTTCAGTGACTCTTTATAAACCTCCAGTGCTTTACCTTCTCTACCAGAACGAGATTGGTCTAATTCTTCAAACTTTGATATACTTTTCCTAACTTCATCATAAGATTTCTTTAGTTTTGGAAAGTTTTTAAGTATATCAGATTTTCCGCTAAAACTATCAAAATCGTTTTTAGAACTCAAAAGTCCGTAAACTTCTTTGTGCTCCGACTGTAACCATTCATCAAAATTTTTATATTTATGATAAGCGTAATACGCTTCCTTCGTCTTCACCGCTTCTTCCCTGCGAGTAACAAGTCCCCACGAATAACTTCCTTTCTTTAACTGTTCCAACTTTTTTTCATTATCACCTGCATACTCTTTAAAAAGTGCTATCGCATTATTTTTTAAATTTCTATAATACTCTTCTTTCTCCTTTTTCAGTGCTTCTTTAAGTTTCTTAAGATAATTTTCAACCCAATCAGCCTTTTTTGTTTCTATAGCTAATTTCCAATCATTACTATCGGCAACAAGTAATTTTTTAGCTTTTTCAGTCTTTACATGCAAATTTAACGCATCTTGCTTTCTGAGTTCATAAGTGTCTTTAATTTTATTTTTTTCAAACTCTAATTCTTTAGCCTTATTCCAAGCACGAATTAACTTGCGTGACTTTTTTTTAAAATTTTTCCTTAAATCCCTATAATAATTAATCTTTTGCCTCTTTGTTCTGCTCAAAATAGAATCCACAGCAAGTGATATTTTATGCTCTTCCAACATAATTTCCGTGTCCTTTATAAGTTTTTCTCTATTAAAATCTTGATTTTTCTTTGGAAACAAATTACACACTTTTTTTTCATCTAATAAATTTAAATTTCCGCTAAAAACTGCTTTTGCCTGTTTTGCCTTTGAAGCTATTTCCATTAATCCCATTATAATCACACCACCTATTTTATATTTTATAAAAATTATTACATATATTAGTTTAAATATCAATAAAAAAGTGAAAAATATATAAAATTAATTACAACTTGACTTGACAGACAAAATGTGGTACACTTTTGTTACCTCTTAGAAGGGGCTTGTTTTTCGTGCCCGTCAGAGGGAGGCTAAATTATTCCGATATACCGGGAGGTGCCGTGATGAGAGTAAAAGTAACATTAGCATGTACTGAATGCAAACAGCGAAACTATGATACGACAAAAAACAAAAAACACAATCCGGACAGGATTGAAATGAAAAAACACTGTCGTTTTTGTAGAAAGCATACTCTGCACAAAGAAACAAAGTAACATTAAAGACAGGAGGCAAAACAATGAGTGAAAAAAAAGCAAATGTATTCACAAAAATAAAGAATTTTTTTGTAGATTGCAAAATAGAACTTAAAAAAATTGTTTGGCCAACTCAAAAAACAGTTTGGAAAAACACCGGCATAGTTTTAATGATGATTTTTGTTATGGGTGTTTTTGTTGCAGTTCTTGATACCGGACTTTTACAACTTTTTGGTTTAATAATGTCCGTATCCAACACAAAATAAAATCCGGAGGGAATTAGATAATGTCAGAAGAGGCCAAATGGTATGTAGTACATACTTATTCGGGCTACGAAAACAAAGTTGCTTCTAATCTCGAAAAAACCATAGAAAATCGTGGTATAAGAGATCTAATTCAAGAAGTAAAAGTTCCTACAGAAACAGTTACCGAAATAAAAGATAACAAAGAACGTGAAGTTGAAAGAAAAATTTTTCCCGGATATGTACTCGTTAAGATGGTGCTTAACGATACTTCTTGGTACGTTGTGAGAAATATTCGCGGATGCACCGGATTTGTAGGCCCTTCGACTAAGCCTATTCCCCTTACCGCAGAAGAAGTTAAAAAATTAGGCGTCGAAATCAAGTCGGTTAAGTTATCTTATAAAGTAGGCGAATCGGTAAAAATAATTGACGGACCTCTTTCCAATATGATAGGAACCGTCACAAAAATAGACCCCGAAAAGAAAGTTGCTCAGATAACGGTTTCTATGTTTGGAAGAGAAACTCCGACAGAGCTTGCGCTTGGTCAGATCGAGCCCATAATGTAAAGAGTCTATACCGAAAAAAGAATAGTCAATATGAACAGCAGCAGACAGCTGCCGTTAATGTGGGAGAAGCAAAATTCAATATGCTTCGGGATTCACCACAAACTTTGGAGGTGCAAACATTGGCTGAAAAACAAGTCAAATCAATCGTAAAATTACAAATCTCCGCCGGTAAGGCAACTCCGGCACCGCCTGTAGGTTCTGCATTAGGACCTCATGGTATCAATATAATGAACTTCACAAAGGAGTTTAATGACCGCACGAAGAATGACATCGGTATGATTATTCCTGTTGAAATAACCATCTTTGCCGACCGTTCATTCACGTTTATAACAAAAACTCCGCCTGCGCCCGTACTTATTAAAAAAGCTTGCAACATAGACAAAGCTTCGGGCGTTCCCAATAAAACAAAAGTAGCAAAAATAACAAAAAAACAAATAGAGGAAATAGCAACTCACAAAATGCCCGACCTTAACGCTGCCACTTTGGAAACCGCAATGAGCATGGTAGCGGGAACTGCCAGAAGCATGGGGATAGAGGTTGTAGACTAATCACGTCCCCAAGGTGGGAGGAAAAATCCGATTTTACCACTAATTCAGGAGGAAAACTATGAAACACGGAAAAAAATATAACGAAAGCACAAAATCTTTTAATCAATCAAATTCTTATGATTCAAAAGAAGCAATTGATATATGCGTGAAAACAGCTAAAGCTTCATTCGATGAAACAATAGAGCTTCACGTAAGACTCGGCGTTGACTCCAGACATGCCGACCAACAAGTAAGAGGCGCACTCGTACTCCCTAACGGAACGGGTAAGAAAGTAAAAGTTTTGGCTATATGCAAAGGTGAAAATGAAAAATTAGCTCAAGAAGCCGGTGCAGATTTTGTCGGAGCAGAAGAGATGGCTCAAAAAATCCAAAGTGAAAACTGGATGGATTTCGACGTACTCATCACTACACCCGACATGATGGGCGTAGTGGGAAGACTTGGTAAAATTCTCGGACCCAGAGGCCTAATGCCAAACCCAAAAGCCGGAACCGTTACAACCGATATTGCAAAAGCAATAAAAGAAGCAAAAGCAGGTAAGATTGAGTATCGTTTGGATAAAACAAACATTATTCACTGCCCGATAGGAAAGGCTTCTTTCGGTACTGAAAAGCTTTTCGAAAACTTTGACGCTTTAATTACTGCAATAGTCAAAGCAAAACCGGAAGCCAGCAAGGGTCAATATATCAAATCTTGCGTAGTTTCTTCAACTATGGGACCCGGAGTAAAAATAAATTCCGGTAAATTTGAAAATGCTTAGTTGACAAAAAGTCAATTTAATGTTAATATTTAATCACTGATTTTCCCAAGACAGTAGGTGCTCCCGTTGAGCTTAATTGCCTGCCGAGGAAGATGGCGGAATCACAAATTTGTATTTTAATTAATCCTTGAATATATTAAATTACTGTTTGCCGACTTTTCTTCTTTATCTTAGGATATTCGGAAAGTCGGTGATTTTTATTGAATATCAGGGGGTGAATGAATTGCCAAGCGCTAAAGTTTTAGAACAAAAAAAAGCAATAGTAGCCAATATAGCCGAAAAACTTAAATCTTCTTGCTCAGGAGTAGTTGTAAGCTACCAGGGAATCAACGTGTCGGATGACACAAAACTCAGAAAAGAGTTACGTGAATCCGGCGTAGAATACATGGTTGCCAAAAACACTCTTTTGAAAAGAGCCGCAAAGGCAGCTGAAATTGAAGGTCTTGACCCGGTTTTAGAAGGCTCTACAGCTATTGCCATAAGCGAAAACGATTATGTGGCGGCTTCAAGAATACTGTGCAAATTTGCTTCTGACCATGATTTTTTCAAAATTAAATCAGGATTTATCGATGGAAATGTAATCGATTCTAAAGAAGTTTCAAATTTGGCAAAACTTCCGTCCAGAGAAGTGCTGGTTTCTCAAGTACTGCGTGGACTCAATGCTCCTATTTCAGGATTCGCAACTGTGCTTAACGGAACCATTAAAGGCCTCGTAGTAGCACTCAATGCGATCGCAGAAAAACAAAGTGCATAAAATCAAATAAAAAGTTTAAATGTATAACAATTGTGGAGGTAAATAATAATGTCAGAAAAAGTAACAAAATTAATCGAAGATGTAAAATCATTAACAGTTCTCGAACTCAGCGAACTCGTAAAAGCTCTTGAAGAAGAATTTGGCGTATCAGCAGCAGCTCCTGTAGCAGTTGCAGCAGCTCCTGTAGCAGGTGGCGCAGCAGCAGCAGAAGAAAAGACTGAATTTGACGTAGTTTTAAAATCAGCAGGAGATAACAAAATCAAAGTAGTTAAAGCTGTTAAAGATATTACCGGTCTTGGACTCAAAGAAGCTAAAGCTATCGTTGACGAAGCTCCTAAAACAATAAAAGAAAAAGTTTCTAAAGATGCCGCTGAAGACATCAAAAAACAACTCGAAGAACTCGGTGCAGAAATTGAAGTAAAATAAGTTTATACTTAACTTTACCACAGGGCTTACATAAATTTTATGTAGGCTCTTTTTTGTTTGCAATACACCATAGTATATGAACTATTTTATAAAAAAGACATTTACACAAATTGTTTTAGTAAAATAACTTATTAAACATAAAAATATAACGCCCCAAAAAGAGGATTATATCTCTAATTGAAGCATTTTTATTTATTTTGAAACTGTATTTTTTGCTTTTAAAGATTCTATATATTCTTCAAGTTCTGCCTTTATAACTGTAACCCTTGGACCAAATACCACTTGCACACCTTCGCCTTTTTTGATTACTCCCGCACAACCGCTTTTCTTTAAAGTATCCTCATTTACTTTCTGTGGATCTAATACCTTTATCCGTAAACGAGTCGCACAGCAATCAAGGCTCTGGATATTTTCTATTCCACCTACACCGCTAACTATAAATTCGGAAGCATTTTCTTTTTTAGTGGCTTCATAATCTTTCCTCGTATATAATTTTGATTCTAACTCATCTTCTTCTCTGCCCGGAGTAATTATATTAAATTTCTTAATCGCAAACTTGAACAGGAAATAATATAATACTGCATACACTATTCCGACAGGTATAATATATATCCAGTTTGTTTTTGCATTTCCTTGAAGTATTCCAAAAAGGAACAAATCTATTAACCCTCCGGAAAAAGTCATTCCAACAGCTACTTTAAGCACGTGCATAAACATAAAGGAGAGTCCGGCAAAAACGCAGTGCACAGCATACAAAATCGGGGATACAAACAAGAAAGTAAACTCAATCGGTTCTGTAATACCTGTTATCATCGAAGTCAACGCCGCAGAGAGTAATAATCCTCCTACAACCTTTTTCTTCGAAGGTTTTGCTACTCTGTACATTGCAAATGCAGCTGCGGGAAGTCCGAAAATCATAAAAGGAAATTTACCTGTCATAAATTTTGCCGCATCAACACTGAATTTTTCAACTGAAGATGAAGCTAATTCCGCAAAGAAAATATTTTGTGCTCCCGTTACATAAATTCCGTCTATAACGGCTGTTCCACCGATACCTGTGTACCAGAACGGCGTATAAAACACGTGGTGAAGTCCGAAAGGAATTAATGCTCTTTCTATAAGACCATAGACAAAAGTCCCTGCGTAATTAGAAGCTACCACTAAATCTCCAAGCTCATACATCCAATTTTGAACGTATGGCCAAACAAAGAACATCAACGTACCTACCAATATATAAACAAATGAAGAAATTATGGGAATAAATCTTATTCCTCCAAAAAATGATATAACATTCGGAAGTTTGATTTTATAAAACTTATTATGCAAATATGCTACTCCCAGACCTACTATAATTCCTCCGAAAACTCCCATTTGCAAAGACTCTATACCGCATACTGAAGTTAAACTCCCTTCAAGCATTGCTCCCAGTTCAAGTCTACCTGTAAGTTCCAAAAGCGAATGAATGGTTTCATGCATCACAAAAAACGCTATAGCAGAAGAAAGTGCTGCTGCTCCTTTTTCTTTATGAGCCATTCCCAATGCTATTCCTATGGCAAAAATAATCGGTAAATTTGCAAATATAATATCTCCCGTATTTTTCATAACTACAAGAACAAAATTGAGAAATGTACCATCACCAAGCAGCCATTCCAGTCCGTAAGAACTTACCATTTGCGGATTAGAAAACGAAGCTCCTACTCCCAGCAACAAACCTGCAACAGGCAAAAGTGCAATCGGAAACATAAAAGACTGACCCACTCGCTGAAGTAAACTGAATGCTGAACCATTTTTACTCAAACTTACCACCGCTTTCACAAATTTTTATAATTATTCTTCGTTTTTCGCATATGAAATTATATTAGTTTTCCCGGCTTGTGCATTTCCCGGAATATATTCAATCTCTTTAACTTCACTCATATTGGTAACCAAAATTGCCGTGTATGTAGAATATCCATACTCTTTTATTAAATTGATGTCAGCTTCTCCGATAGGTTCTCCCGCTTTAACTTTTTGACCTACTTTTACAAAATACTTGAATCCTTTTCCTCTCATTCCTATAGTGTCTACTCCGACGTGAATAAGTATATCAAGCCCGTCATCAGATTTTATACAGTAAACGTGCCCGGCATCAGCAAGTTGAACTATTTGACCATCTACAGGTGAAACTATTATATTTTCTTCCGGAACTATTGCTGCTCCATCTCCGAGAATTTTTTCCGAAAAAACTTCGTCCGGAATTTCTCTTACCGAAGTTATTCTTCCGGTTTGCGGAGAAACCATAAACTTCTTATCTTTTTCATCAATTTTACTCTTAAAAAGACCAAACAAAAAAATACATCTCCTTAAAAATTATAAAATTTAAATTCTATAAAAAATCATCTGTATATTTACTTACATCAATTTCAGTTACTTTTTTGCGAAGACTAAGTACCGCTCCCGGCGAAACTGATAATTCATCAATTCCCATTGACAAAAATAACTCAGTCAGTGATTCATCAGAAGCAAGTTCACCACATATTCCAACCTCTATTCCGTTTTTATGAGCACTTTCCGTGACAAATTTTATAAGTTTCAAAACGGACTTATGATGTTTATCAATTAAATTTCCAACTTTACAATTTTGTCTGTCAATTGCCAGTGTATATTGTGTGAGATCATTGGTACCTATACTGAAAAAATCCACTTTCTTAGCCAATTCATCGCTAATTAGTGCTGCAGCAGGTGTTTCTATCATTATTCCAAGAGGAACGTATTCTGAAAATTCTACCCCACGTTCAATTAATTCTTTTTTTGCCATTTCGACATATTTCTTTATATTTTCTATTTCTTCGCATGATACAATCATAGGAAACATTATCGAAACATTCCCGTACGCAGAAGCTCTGTAAATAGCTTTCAACTGAGTTAAAAACATATCCGGATTATCAAGGCAAATTCTTATTCCTCTATAACCAAGAGCCGGGTTTTCTTCTTTTAAAAGTCCCATATAATCCACTTTTTTATCCGAACCTATATCCACAGTTCTTATTATGACTCTTTTTTTATCCATTTTTTGAACTATCTCTTTATAAACTTCAAACTGCTCATCTTCAGTCGGAAAAGAATCTCGGTTTAGATATAAAAATTCACTTCTGAATAAACCTATTCCACCTGCATCATTTTCCAGTACACTTTCTATTTCATACGGATTATTGAGATTTGCATAAATATCAATTCTCTTTCCATCAAGAGTAATATTGTCTTTGCCTTTAAAATATTTCAAAAGTAGACTCCTTTTGTCTGCTTCTTCCTTTTTTGTTGCCATTAATTTTTCTGTTTTTTCATCAGGTTCAATATAAACATCACCCGAAAAACTGTCTATTATTACTTTCTTTCCGTCGTATTCGAGGCTCAGCTCATCACTGAGATTCACAATCATTGGAATTTTTAAAACTTTTGATATTATTGCTGCATGCGAACAATCTGAACCTTTTGAAAGTATTATTCCCTTAACTGATCCCCTGTCTAAAGAAGATATTTCACTCGGTGTCAAATCTTCAGCTACCAATATGACGGGATTTCCATCAGTCTTGATATTTTCTTCGGTTCCTTTCAATGAATTTATTATTCTTTCTGAAATATCCCGTACATCAGATGCTCTTTGCTTCATGTACGAATCTTCCATATCCGAAAAAATCTGAGAAAACTTATGCGAAGCTTGCCAAACAGCATATTCTGCATTCAATTTTTCACTCTTTATTATCTCGGAAATTGTATTTTCGTAATCGGTGTCTTTAATCATCATTTCGTGTACCGCAAAAATTTCTGCTTCTGCAGCTCCGAAATCTTTGAGAGCCTTTTCGTAAAGAATTCTTACTTCTTTAACGGATTTTTCACGTGCATCAAAATATCTTTTAAGTTCTTCCGAAACATCGGATACGGTGTGTTTATTGACGCTTAAACGATTTTTTGTACTTACAGAAAGCGTTCCGAAAGCGATATTTCTAAAGACCCCAACTCCCTTTAAAACAATCATATAATTACCGTTTTCTCCTTTTCGGTATGCTAAAATAAAAATTTCAGCATAAGTGGATATAAATAAAAGTATTTACTATAAATTATTTTTCAAAAATTTTTCCAAAGCCTTACGTGCTTCTGCTTCATCTGGACCGTTACACTCAATTTCTATATTGTCGCCGCATTTGATACCAAGACCCATAACTGCAAAAAGACCTTTACCGCTTGCACATTTAGAGTTGTTGGTCAAAGTTATATTAGATTTAAATTTCTCCGACATATTTACAAATTGGCCGGCAGGACGAGCATGAAGTCCATTTTCATTTTTTATTCTGTAATTAAATTTTTCCATAATCAAATTTGGTAAACTTTTTTGAAACCTACATTTTACATCTGTCATAAAATAATATGGTAAAAGTTCACCGTCTACCTTTCTGCGATTTTTATTTTGCTTATATAAGATTGTATCATAATTCATTTCATCCGAAAATACATGTATCAGTTAAGCAAAAGAAAAAGTTTTAATTAAAACTGCTTAAATTTCTCACTTTAATGTCCATATTATCACCCGATTATTTAAAAAAGTCAATACTAAAAACATTAATCTCTATTAAATATTGGTATTTTTATATCCTTTAATTCAACTAAACAACAAATACACAGTTTAAAATCAGATGTTAATTTACGATAAAATATTTCATAATTCACCCAAATGCCTTTTATTTTGGTATAATAAATATGCGACTCAAGTTAAATAATTTATATATTAAAAATATTAGATATATGAATAAATTTTGAATATTCTTATTAAATTACAAGGAGAGATTTTTATATGACAAACAATAAAGGCATACTTTCATGGATAGAAAAGATAAAACAAATCGTCAGTCCTGATAAAATAGTATGGATAGATGGCTCTGAATCTCAACTCGAAAAACTTCGCACTCAAGCATGTAAAAACGGTGAAATGATTAAACTTAATCAAGAAAAACTCCCCGGATGTTATTTGCACAGAACAGCATTAAATGATGTAGCAAGAACTGAAAGCAGAACGTTTATATGTACCAAAACAAAAGAAGAAGCCGGTCCTACAAACAACTGGTGCGAACCTGAAGAAGCGTACAAAAAACTTTATGATATCGCACGAAACAGTTACAAAGGAAAAACAATGTACATTATTCCATATTCAATGGGAATGCCGGAATCTGAATTTTCAAAAATAGGTGTTGAAATAACAGATTCAATATACACCGTCCTTAACATGGCAATTATGACAAGAATCGGGCAAAAAATTCTCGACAAACTCGGCGACAGCGATGAGTGGGTAAGAGGATTACATTGTTCTTGCGATGTAGACGAAGAAAAAAGATATGTCTGCCATTTTCCGCAGGATAATTCAATAATTTCAGTAAATTCAGCTTACGGCGGCAATGTACTTTTAGGTAAAAAATGTTTTGCACTCAGAATAGCATCGGTTATGGGTAAAAACGAAAAGTGGCTTGCCGAACATATGCTTATTTTAGGGATTCAAAAACCCAACGGTGAAACAAAATATATCTGTGCGGCATTCCCGTCAGCTTGCGGAAAAACAAATCTTGCAATGCTTATTCCACCTGAAATATACAGAAAAAAAGGATATAAAATATGGTGTGTTGGAGATGACATAGCTTGGCTGAGAATAGGAAAAGACGGACGGCTTTGGGCAATAAACCCTGAAAACGGATTCTTTGGAGTAGCCCCCGGCACCAGCGAAAAATCTAATCCTAATGCATTGGCCTCGACTTCTTCGAATACCATATTTACCAATGTGGTTCAAAACCTTGATGATAATACTGTCTGGTGGGAAGGAATGGATGAAAATCCTCCTGAAAACGCAATAAACTGGAAAGGCGAAAAATGGAATGGTAAAATTTCAACGGAAAAAGGTGCTCATCCTAACAGCAGATTTACCTCTCCGGCTAAAAATTGTCCTTGTTTGAGTCCGGAATTTGATAATCCTGAAGGCGTACCTATTTCAGCTATAATATTCGGCGGACGCAGAGCTCAAACTACTCCCCTTGTATACCAATCTTTTGACTGGAATCACGGAGTATTTTCAGGTTCCGCAATTTCATCGGAAAGTACCGCCGCTTCAACCGGAAAAGTTGGAGTTCTCAGCCATAACCCTATGGCTATGATGCCTTTTTGCGGGTATAATATGGGTGATTATTTCGAACACTGGATAGAGATGGGAAAACTTTTAGGAAAAAATGCTCCGAAAATTTTTAACGTAAACTGGTTCCGTACTGACGATAACGGAAAATTTATGTGGCCCGGATTCGGTGACAATCTGAGAGTTTTAGAGTGGATTTTAAAAAGATGTGAAAATGATGTCACAGCTGTCGAAACTCCCATCGGATATATTCCCGATGTATCTGATATCAATCTTGAGGGAACTTGCGTATCAAGAGAAACTTTGGAAAAGCTATTAAAAATCGATAAGAATTTATGGAAAAAAGAATCTGAAAATATTGAAGATTTTTACAAGATTTTCGACAACCATCTACCTGAAGAACTGAAAACCGAACTGAAAAATTTAAAAAACCGTTTAAAATAATTGATTTTTCGACAACTATATTTTATAATTAGGAATTGTTTATTTTAAAGAATTTTGGAATTATGGTGTTAAAAATCGAAAGGAAAATTAATGAAAAACAAGCCCGAAAAAAATTTTCGAAGATATTCTGAGAATAATCAAAGATATACAAAAAAAGAATATGTAGATATATACAGCAATGCCTCAAACAGACACGACGGGTATGTGGACATATATTCATCCGAAAGAAAAAAGGAAAAAAGAAAAAATATATCTATTCTTAAAATTATATATTTTACCTTTTTTGTAATTCTCGGCGTCATAGGCGGAATAATGATTTACGCATACAATACTCTCCATTCGTTTAACTACGACGATTTAAGTTCAAATGATTCAACGAGTTCCGAAGTGGAATATGATGAAAGCGGAAGCAAACTTATAAACGATAAAATGATACTCAATGTAATGCTCATCGGAAGTGATTCAATGTCGACCGGAGACCATGGAAGAAGCGATTCTCTTATGGTACTTTCTCTGGATTTGAGGCACAAAAAGATTAAAGTAACTTCTCTTCTTCGCGACATATGGGTAAACATACCGGGATACGGCAAAGACAGACTTAACGCAGCTTATGCATATGGTGGTCCAAAACTTACAATCGAAACTATAGAAAGAAATTTTGGAATCTATATCGACAGATATGCGATAGTGGATTTTGACGGATTTTCAAATATAATAGACTCCCTCGGTGGAATAGATTTGGAATTGAGTTCATCAGAGTGCGTATATATAAATAAATATTCAGGTGATAAGCATACTCTTAAAGGTTCAGGTTTAAAACATTTAACAGGTCTCCAAGCTTTACATTATTCACGTGACAGAAACAGTATTGGTTCAGATTATGACAGAACCGAACGTCAAAGGAATGTAATAAAAGCTGTTATTTCAAAGCTTAAAACTGCCAATATAGGTCAAATTACAGAATTAATCTCTACTATCGGACCTATGATAACAACAAATTTCAAAACTTCGGAAATAAGCAGACTCGCAACCAAATCCCTTACCTATCTCAACTATCCGACCGAAGAATTCAGGCTTCCAACAAATGATAATGTAAGAAATGAAACCTATTCTCAAAAAATGGTTTTGGTTATCAACGACATAAACAAAGCAAAATCAGATTTGTCCGAATTTATCTACGAAAACAGTGAAAAATCTTCATAAATTTATTTTATTAAAAAATTTAGCACCTTAAAACGGTGCTTTTTTATTTATACTTTTCCTAAATTTTGTATTTTATGTGCTTTTGAAAAAACGGTTTCATAATCACTAAAACGAAAAGTAACAGTGCGTTTTACTTTGTCATGGTTCTCCAAAGCAATAGTAATGTATTGTTCACATTTGCCAAATCCCGAGATAATTTTAAATACTGATCGAAAAGTTTCATACTCATGATTATGAATTTTACGATCTCCTAAGTGAGCCGGTCTGGAATTTCTGTACATACGTACGAATTGTGCATCACGAATTCTGGGACAAATTTTTATCAAATTTTTAAATATCTTTGCAAATAAAATATACGATTCTCCATATAGGACATCACGCACTCTACCCGTATATATACTCACAGTATCATACATTATACCTAATGTAAAATATTTAACAGATCCTTTACAAATTCCCAAATTTATCGATTCGCTATACCCTGCCATTGTAAATATGGAAACAGAAATTACATCATCTATATCTTCATCAGGCAATTGTACCGACGCTCTATCCTCATTCTTTATGTGCTGTACATTTGCGAGATAAAAATTTTCTAAATTTTTTTCGGTAATTATAGAACAAAATACATTTATTTCATCACAAATCTCACAAGCATTAACGTTTAAATCAAAAAATCCATAAAAACCACAACCTAATATTACAAAAACAAATGTACAAAAAAATAAAAACTTTCTCACTTAAAGCAACCTCATTTAACACGTTATATCAAAACAAATAAAAAAATCGAGATTCAGAAACTATAAAAACAGTCTCAGAAACCCGAAATATCTATATAATGGTGGACACAAAGGGACTCGAACCCTTGACCTCTCGCGTGTGAGGCGAACGCTCTAACCAGCTGAGCTATGCGTCCAGACTGCCCAACAAAAAAACTAATTTAACAATTCTCCTCTTAAATACTTTATTCCAATAGCGCAACAACCCATGCTTTTTACTCTTTCGGAACCAGGGAAACTTCTATAAACATTTAGTGCTTCTTCAAAACTCTCAGCCATAGGAATCATATTTTTAAAACCCTCAGTATCCAACATTTCCTCAAAAGTTTTATAAAAATTCAGATAAGTCATCTCAACTACGACAAATTCACCTGAAGCTTGCAATAAAAGTCCTTCCCCTACTTTAAACTTTCTCACATAGTCAGACGCTATACGCCCCTCGGCTTTTTTGCTACCGTTAACTATATATTTAAATAGAGGAAGACTGGGATTATTTATAGACTTAAGTGTAAACATATAATCTACCCATAAATTATTTAAAATGGTGACCCGGACGAGAATCGAACTCGTGTTACCGCCGTGAAAGGGCGGTGTCTTAACCGCTTGACCACCGGGCCTTATATCAAACAACTGGTAGCGGCAGATGGATTCGAACCATCGACACTCCGGGTATGAACCGAATGCTCTAGCCAACTGAGCTATGCCGCCATCGTCGCAACCACAAAATACATAAATTTATGTACTCACAATGCTTAATCATTATACCATGAACTTTTGACATATGTCAAGAAAAATTAATAAAAAATCGAAAAAATATTTTAAACAAAATATATCAAAATTTATCCCAAAATTTTCCCTATAACCGTATTCGAAAGCAAAAAACCTTTTTTTGTGAGACGTATTCCGTTCTCATCGTATGTCAAAAAACTTGTTTTAGAATACTTTTCAGCTCTTTTAAAATATATTTTAGGAATGTTTTTTCCGAATTTCTTCTCAAATTTTTCCGAATTAAGTCCCTCGATAAGCCTCATTCGCAACATTATATACTCAATTTCAGGTTCAAACTCACCTTCTTCGAATACATCCGAATGTTCGATAAAATCATTCAATGAACTTTTATAATAAAATCTCTTCCCTCTGAAAAGCGAATGTGCAGATGGTCCTATTCCTATGTATTCATCCAAATTCCAATATTTTAAATTATGTTTGCTTTCGAAATTCGGAACAGAAAAATTTGATATTTCATACTGCTGATATCCCATTTTTTCTAAAATTTTAACAGCATACTCGTAAAGTTCTGCACTACGGTCATCACTTGGCAAATTTAATCTGTCACGATTGAAATAAAATCCTGTTCCTTTTTCAATTTTGAGCAAATAAGCTGAAATGTGTTTAACGTTATTTTTAAAACACAAATCCACAAAATTTTTAATACTTTCTTCGCCTTGATGAGGTATACCTAACATCAAATCCAAAGATATGTTATCAATATGCGCCTTTTGAAGCGAATTTAAAGTCAGTAAAACATCATTTTTATTATGACGCCTACCCAAAGATTTAAGCTCTAAATCAGAAAACGATTGCGCCCCCACAGAAACTCGATTTAATCCGAAATTCTTTAATTTTTCAAAATCCAAAAAAATATAATCTGCCGGATTAATTTCCATTGTTATTTCGGGGTTCAAAACTTTAAAGTTTTCATAAATACATTCAATTATTTCCCCAATCATATCTGATTTGAGTAAACTCGGAGTTCCTCCGCCAAAATAAATCGTATCAACAATATTCTTTGAATTACGTCCCCATTTTCTGATTTCTCTGCACACGGCGTACACGTATTTCTCCACATTTTCGGGAACAACAGAATAAAAATCACAATACGGACATTTAGATATACAAAAGGGTACATGAATGTAAATCCCTAAATTTCGATTATTCACAATCATACACCCGCTTTTTAATTTAAATTTTAAGAATCAAAACCACATGATTTTTTTAATCTTCTTCAAGTTTGAGCACAGACATAAACGCATCTTGCGGAATTTCTACGCTTCCAAGCTGACGCATCCTCTTTTTACCCTCTTTTTGCTTTTCAAGGAGTTTCTTTTTACGAGTTATATCTCCTCCGTAGCACTTTGACAAAACATCTTTTCGCATTGCTTTAACCGTTTCTCTGGCGATTATTTTTCCACCGATTGCAGCCTGAATCGGAACTTCAAAAAGTTGACGAGGTATTTTTTCTTTTAATTTTTCAACCATTTTTCTCGCTCTATAATACGCTTTATCTCTATGAATTATAAATGACAATGCATCAACGACATCTCCGTTTAACATAATATCAAGTTTTACAAGATTTGAATCCTCATATCCCGCTAATTCATAGTCAAAAGATGCATACCCTTTTGTTTTTGACTTAAGTACATCAAAAAAGTCATAAACAATTTCATTAAGCGGAAGTTTGTAATGAATATCCACCCTATCGGTATCTATATATTTCATGCCGATATAAGTTCCACGCCTATCCTGACAAAGTTCCATTATAGAACCAATATAATTCGATGGAGCGTAAATATGAGCGTCAGTTATAGGTTCTTGCGACGTCTGAATATTTGCAGGAGAAGGATAATTCGTAGGATTATCAACAAATACCGTACTACCGTCAGTTAAATTAATCTTATAAACAACACTCGGAGCCGTAGTTATCAAATCAAGATTATATTCCCGTTCCAAACGTTCCTGAATAATTTCCATATGAAGAAGTCCTAAGAATCCACATCTAAACCCAAATCCAAGAGCAGTCGACGTTTCCGGTTCGTAAGAAAGAGAAGCATCACTCAATTTCAATTTTTCCAAAGCGTCTTTTAAATCTCCATACTTTGAACCATCAAGAGGATATACTCCACAAAACACCATCGGACTTACTTCTCTGTATCCCGGCAACGGTTTTTCAGACGGATTGTTCTTAAGAGTTATGGTGTCTCCGACTTTTGCCATACTTACGGTCTTTATTGAAGCTGCAATGTATCCTACTTCCCCTGCTGTTAAACAACCGCAAGGCTCTAAGTTAGTCGCTTTAGACATACCGCACTCGGTAACGGTAAAACTTTCTCCGTTAGCCATAAACTTTATGACATCTCCCGTTTTAACCGTACCATCAACCACTCGTACGTATACAACCACACCTTTATAAGCATCATAATACGAATCAAAAATAAGAGCTTTAAGCGGAGCTTTTTCATCTCCTTTAGGTGCAGGAACATTCTTTACTATACTTTCAAGAACATCTTTTACATTCAATCCTGTTTTTGCCGAAACTTTAGGTGCGTCTTCAGCCGGAATGCCTATTATATCTTCAATTTCGTGACAAACTCGTTCAGGTTCCGCTCCGGGCAAATCAATCTTATTTATAACCGGTATAATTTCTAAACCTGCATCAAGTGCAAGGTAAGTATTAGCCAAAGTTTGAGCTTCTATACCTTGCGAAGCATCAACAACAAGTATTGCACCCTCACACGCAGCCAGTGACCTGGACACTTCATAATTAAAATCAACGTGACCGGGAGTATCTATCAAATTAAAAAGATATTCTTTTCCGTCATCAGCCGAATAGTACAAACTTACTGCGTGAGATTTTATCGTTATACCACGTTCTCTTTCCAAATCCATGTTATCAAGAAGTTGATTTTCCATTTCACGAGAAGAAACAGAATCGGTAAGTTCCAAAATTCTGTCGGCAAGCGTTGATTTTCCGTGGTCAATGTGCGCTATTATACTAAAATTTCGTATGTTTTCTTTCAGTATGGTAATCACTTCTTTCAGCGTAGAAATTTATAAATTTTCGCATATTTTACTCAATTAAATATATCAAAACATTAAGCATGTTCGGCAATTTTTCTGAGAGAGTTTATCTTTTTCTGATTTTCTTTGGAGGGAGTTACGTTATATCTTTTAAGGTAATCGTCTATAACTGTCAAAACTTTTTTGGAAAAATATACTCTATCTTGTTTATCTGACAAATCTTCGGTAATCCTTACAAATGTGTTTCCTAAAATATTTCCAAGAAGCCATTCGTCACTATTTTGAAATTCAAAACGCCAACGATTTTCTACAAGCTCTTGTGAAGCCGGAATAACACTTTCAAGAATCTTTTTTGCATTGGAAGTAGTTAAAGCAGATTCGGGACGGTTCTGTCTGTAGCAATAAAAAACATTATCATCATGGACAGTTTTCCTCAAACCGGAAAAAGCTATACAATTGAAAAGACCATCTTCACCTCTGGAAATTCCTTCTTTAAAGTAAATATTGTTGTCAACTAAAAAAGATTTCCTCCATATCTTATTCCACACTGACGACATCTCTATTTTGAGAGAATAGTATGGATTTTGATAATTTTCGCAACTGATCTCTTTTACTTTGGACTCGTCATATTTGAAAGAATTCAAATCTACTTTATCACCGTCAATATAACATATATTGCCCAGACACACAACCTGCACATCATGATATTCTGCACAATTGTAAGCTTTTTGACAGGCATGTCGAGGAACAATATCATCTGAATCCACAAACATTATGTATTTTCCCCTGGATATCTTGATTCCATTATTTCGAGCAACACTAACTCCTGAATTTTTTTGATTAAGTATACGGATTCGTTTATCTTTTTTGGCATGTTTTTCAAGAATAGCCAAAGAATTATCTTTTGAACCGTCGTTCACGCATATTATTTCAATTTCTTTTAAAGTTTGATCTTCGATGCTATTAAGACATTCATCCAAATATTTTTCTGTATTATATACCGGTATGACGATCGAAACTTTAGGACTGCATTTTCCGGAACAAGCTGTAATATATACAGACAATAACAAAATCACAAGCCCTAAAAAACAAGTTACAATTCTCGGAACAAAATTATTTTTTAAATTTACTTTCATAAATTATTCCTTTGATATTTTTCTTAAATCTTCTATGTTGTCTTTTACCCACTGCGGAATTTTAGGATTATGTTTTTCTATGTAATCATCAAGCATTCCAACAAGTTTTGAAGCGTAATATTTCTTTTCTTCGAGATTTGGAATGTCTTTTGTTATATGATTGTAGTTTAGATCCATTATTTTGGCAAATACCCATTCTTCTGCGTTATCAAAAGTAAAAATACTCATGTTGTCAAGCAATTCACGGGTTACAATCATTGTACTTCCAAGCACTTTTTTTACATTAAACACGGTAGCAGCCGAATTCGGACGGAACGTTCTATAACAATAACCAATATTGTCGTCCTGAACCATTTCGGTAACGTGAGGGAAAATCATAAAATTTAAAAGTCCATCTTCGTAATTCGTAACTCCCGGTTTAAATCTTATATTGTGCTCAAGTAAAAATGATCGTTTGAAAAGTTTTGTAACAACATATCCGCTGTTTTCAAGCATGTAGTAAAAAGGATTTTGATTTTTCTGTCTGGAACAAAATCTTACTTTCGACGGATCATATTTAAAACTGTTTACGTCAACAGTTTCTTTTCCTTCCGCAAAAGTCATTATGTTAAACGATACTACATCTACCTTATATTTAACGGCATTTTCAAATTCTTTTTCGAGAATATACGGAGGAAATACATCGTCTGAATCAAAAAATATCACATATTCACCTGTAGCTGCTTCCAAACCCCTGTTGCGTGCAACACATACACCGGAATTCTCTTGATCTAAAACCTTTACCCTGGGATCTTTTTCGGCATGTTTCTGAAGCACTTGCAAAGAGCCATCTTTAGAACCATCATTTACACATATTATTTCAATTTCTTTTAAAGTTTGATTTTCGAGAGTTTCAAGACATTCATCAATATATTTTTCAGTGTTGTATACGGGAATAACCACAGAAACTTTTACCCCGGAGGATTTTAACGTATCCTCTGATTCACTGTATGAAACAAGATATGGTGAAGCTATCATTATTCCAACTATCGACAACAAAAATCCCCATACAATCAATTTACCTTTGATATTTTTCATTATAATTTAACGTCCTTTCGAAATTAAGCTGATTTTAAGTTCTGTAATACAAATCAAAAAATATATTTAACCAAAAATCAGGACCTTATCTGAAAAATTAATATTTTTTACATCTAAACATCTTTCATTGAAAGATTTATTCTTCCTTTACTGTCTATTTCGGTAATTCTGACTTTAACTTCTTGACCGACTGATAAAACGTCACTGACTTTGTTTACACGTCTGTTTTCAATCTGAGAAATATGACATAATCCTTCTTTTCCGGGTGCGAACTCTATAAATGCTCCAAAATCCATAATTCTTACTACTTTTCCCATATATACCGCTCCTACTTCAGGTTCAGTAACTATACCTTTGATTGTAGCAAGAGCTTTGCGACAATTTTCTATATCTACACCCATAACAAATACTTTTCCGTCTTCTTCAATATCAACCTTTACGTCAAAATCCGAACATATTTTTTGAACGATTTTTCCACCCGAGCCTATTACATCCCGTATCTTATCCACCGCAATGGTAGTACTTAAAACTTTCGGTGCAAATGATGACAGTTCTTTTCGAGGTTTATCTATAGCTTTAAACATTACTTCATCAAGAATATAATTTCTGGCTTTATGAGTTTTAAAGAGTGCCTCTTTTATTATTTCTTTGGTCAGTCCGTGTATTTTCAAATCCATTTGAATTGCAGTAATACCCTTGTGAGTTCCGGCTACTTTAAAATCCATGTCTCCAAAAAAGTCTTCGAGTCCTTGTATATCCACCATTGTCATCCAACGATCTCCTTCGGTTATGAGACCGCACGAAATACCTGCAACCGGTGCTTTGATCGGAACTCCTCCATCCATAAGAGCCAAGGTTGAACCACATACCGAAGCTTGAGACGTAGATCCGTTGGAAGAAAGTACTTCCGAAACCAACCTTATTGCATACGGAAATTCTTCTACCGACGGAATTACAGGAACAAGAGCTTTTTCAGCAAGTGCTCCGTGTCCGATTTCACGTCTTCCCGGACCTCTGCTGGGTCTCGTTTCTCCTACGGAATATGATGGGAAATTATAATGGTGCATATATCTTTTTGATTCTTGAGAATCTATACCGTCTAAAGTTTGTTCATCACTTATCGGACCTAAAGTAAGTACCGTCAAAACCTGAGTTTGACCTCTGGTAAAAAGTCCAGAACCGTGAACTCTCGGCAAAATTCCCACTTCTGCGTCCAAAGCTCTCATTTCGTCCATTGCACGTCCGTCAACTCGTTTTTGTTCATCCAAAAGCCAACGTCTGACAATATTCTTTTGAACTTTATACATGCACTCTTCTAATTTTTTTTCTTCATCCGGATATATTTCATCAAAATGTTCGTGCATTTTCTGATATATCGGAACCAAACGCTGTTCACGAACTGTTTTATCAGGAGTGTAAAGGGCAAATTCAAGATCCTTTTCAACATAATTTCTTACAGCTTCAAACATTTCTTCACATGGTGCTGAACTTTCATAATAAAATTTCTCTTTTCCTATTTCCGATTCGATTCCTTTTATAAACTCAATTATATCTCTATTAGCTTCATGAGCTTTTAAAATTGCTTCGTACATTTTTTCATCAGAAACTTCATTTGCTCCAGCTTCAATCATTGGAATAAGATTTTCGGTGGAAGCTACAGTTAAAGAAAGTTCGGATTTTTCACGCTGTTTTAAAGTTGGATTTATAATTATCTCATCATCTACAAGTCCAACAAAAACTCCGCTTATAGGTCCTTCCCACGGTATATCGGAAATACTTAAAGCTATCGAAGTTCCTATCATTGCGGTAATTTCAGGTGAACAATCTTCATCAACAGACATAACCGTACATACAACTGATACATCATTTCTCATATCTTTGGGAAATAACGGTCGTATAGGCCTATCAATTACTCTGGAAGCCAGTACAGCTTTTTCAGACGGTTTTCCTTCTCTTTTGGAAAAAGAACCTGGTATTTTTCCCACAGAGTAAAGTCTTTCTTCAAAATCTACCGAAAGCGGGAAAAAATCTATACCATCTCTTGGCTTCTCCGATGCAGTAACAGATACGTGAACAGCTGTATCTCCGTATCTTATCATACACGATCCATTTGCAAGTTGCGCAAATTTGCCAGTTTCAACAACGAGTTCTCGTCCGGCAAGTTGGGTTTTAAATATTTTGTGATTTTCGAACATTAACTTCCTCCAAAAAATTATAAAGATACAAATTAAATAATCAGATATTAATTATATAACATCTGACAAAAAATAAACATATTCAATTTTGCCAAATATCAAAACAATGCAGGCAACCACAATCAGCTGCCTGCACCAATCATTAACTACAAATAACTTACTTACGAATTCCAAGTTTTTCAATGATACTTCTGTATCTGTTGATATCCACTTTTGTAAGATAATTAAGCAAATTTCTTCTCTTTCCTACCATCATAAGAAGTCCTCTTCTGGAGTGATGGTCTTTCTTGTGAGTTTTAAGATGATTTGTAAGATCATTTATTCTCTTGGTAAGGAGAGCTATCTGAACTTCCGCTGAACCCGTATCTCCCTCGTGAGATGCGTACTCATTAATAATTAAAGTTTTTTCTTCTTTCAATAACATTTTATCTACACCTTTCTAAAATTTACCCTACCCACAACAACATTTACTGTGGCATTCTCAGAAACTTATTCCGAAAACGGGGGTACATAGACTACACCAAACCTCATTGAGATTATACCCTAAATTACGTTGATTGTAAAGAACTATTTTCTACATACAAAACTTTTAACTCAAAACCAACTCTAAAACTTACAATAATCTAAGTTCTTTAACATCACTCATATATTACAATTTGGCTATTAAAGTCAAAGCAAGAATTCCTTCAGAAAAAATGTCGTTCAAAACTTCGTTTATTAAAAATTTTCCACCTATAACATTCTCTAAGCCACCATCACCGACCTCTTCTATACCATTTCTAGGCAAGTTCAAAAATTTTAACGATTTCACAACACTCTCAATCTCTTTTAACGAAGCTTCTATTCCACGTTTTTTTAAACAAAACTGAATTTCTTCAGAATTTTTAGTTATAAACAAACGATTTAACAAATCACGATCTAAATACCCATCATCAGACAACTCATTTTTATTGTTTACTAACATTGTATCTATAACCTCTCAGAAAGTCACTAAAAAACAAATTTCAAAATATATCTAATTTGTATTATATCATATTCTTAACAGTTAGTAAACATTATAACAATCTTTTTTTGTAATCTAGTTATTACATTAAAAATATTAACACTTTTTAATATTTTGGTTATAAATAGAGCATTTATTTCTCTATCCAGGAGATAACATCTTTCTTAGCTTGCTTTAAAGTTCTCTCTTCAGTAATTTTACTCGATTCATAATTAATGCCACCATTTTTTGACCCCTCGGAAACGATAGTACACATCATAACATATTCTAAACTATTTTTAACCGAGGAGGTTCCACCTCCAATTTTTTGAAGTTCTTCTTGACTCATCTCTTCAGTACCATAAATTTTGTGATCTACACATAGGAGCGATTCCATAATAATCTCTGCTTTATCCAAAGAAATATCTATACCTTCATTTTTAAAAATATTCTGTATTTCTTCTGAAGTTGAAGCATCATTCAACTTTGATAAAAATTTTTCATTTTGTAACAATAATATTATTTTATTTTCCAAGATTAGCACGCTCCTTTTATTTTTAAAATTTCACATTAAATTTCAAGTATGATATGTATATTCAAATTTGTAATAAAAAATTTTAATTTGATACAGCTTGGAAAAATATCTTCATTTTATCAATTAAAATTTAATCACTAATCAAAAAATATATTCTTCGCTTTATCACTTGATTACCTTATAATATTTTAAAAAATTTATTGTCCTCTGAAATCAATAAAAACTTAGGAATTAAATTTTTAGGTTTAACGTCGCAACCCTCCAATCTTGTTTTATGGAATTATTATAATATTAACACATAAATTATGTCAAGTATTTTAATTTTTTTCTAATAAAAACTATTAATATCTATACTTACATAAAATATTTAAAAGTGATTGTTATTTTATCTTAAAAATTTATAAAATTTAAATAAGGTAACCTCAACTTATCTACTTCTATAACTTTAACGTTACATTCTATTTTTTACCTAAACACCTGTAATTAAACTATTTTCCTTTTAAAATTTACCTTATATCCCAAAATAAATTTTAAAAAATAACAAGTAAAATTGAAATAAAATTCCTCAAATATACCCTTAAAATAGACATTTAATATTATTTATCAAATCAAAATTATTAAACATTCGCAAAAATAATTCGTTCATACCAAAGTCAAATAATTCAACCTCGATATGAACGAAATTAATACAAAATTATATTAATTATATAAGTTCAATAATAGCCATTTCCGCGCCGTCGCCGCGTCTGGGACCAAGTTTTGTTATCCTTGTATAACCACCATTTTTATCGGCATATTTAGGAGCAATTTTTTCAAAAAGATTTCTCGAAACTTCCTTTTTGGTTACGAAAGCCATTATCATACGTTTATTATGAAGATTATCAATTTTTGCTATTGTAATCATCTTTTCGGCAAGGGAACTTACTTCTTTTGCTCGAGTAACAGTTGTTTCTATCTTTCCATGTTCAAAAAGAAAAGTAACAAGCGCTCTGAGCATTGCAATTCTGTGAGCAGTAGCTCTGCCGAGTTTTCTTTTACGTGACATTCTTTTCTACCTCCTTTGTAAATACATTTATTCTACCGGACTACTCAAATCAAGCCCCATTGAATGTAATTTTTCTATAACTTCATCCAGTGACTTGCGTCCAAGATTACGAACTTTCATCATTTCATCTTCAGTCCTGCTTGTAAGGTCTTGAACCGTATTTATTCCGGCTCTTTTAAGACAATTATAAGATCTGACTGAAAGTTCAAGTTCATCTATTGTAACATCGAGATTTTTTGTAACTTTCTTATCAGGTTTTTCTACCATTAAGCTGGTTTTTTCAGCAACTTCGGAAAGTCCCAAAAACAAATTAAAATGTTCAATAAGTATTTTAGCTGCAAGAGATACTGCTTCTTCTGCAGTAATTACGCCGTTTGTCCAAACTTCGAGCGAAAGCTTATCAAAGTCTGTTATCTGTCCGACACGAGTATTTTCAACTGCATAATTTACTTTCACGACGGGTGTATAAATTGAATCTACCGGTAAAACTCCGATTTCATTATTTGCTCCATTGGCTTTATGACGTTCCGCAGAAACATATCCTCTGCCTTTATCCAGAGTTATGTCCATACGAAGTTTTGCTCCGTCACCAAGAGTTGCAATATGTTGTTCTTTATTTATGATTTCAACATCACTGTCATGAATTATCATTCCGGTAGTTACTTCACACGGACCTTTTGCATCGATTTGAACTGTTTTCTCTTCATCGCAATGAAGTTTAGCGAGAATATTTTTTACATTCAGAACTATTTCGGTTACATCTTCTTTAACACCATCTATAGTTGAAAATTCATGCATAACTCCATCGATTTTTATGCTGTTTGGTGCAACTCCCGGAAGAGAGGAAAGAAGTATCCTTCTCAAGCTGTTTCCCAAAGTGTTACCGAATCCTCTTTCGAGAGGTTCAACAACAAATTTACCGTAAGTCTTATCCTCGGAAACTTCTTGTAGACTAATCCGAGGTTTTTCTATTTCAATCATCAAATCCTCCTTAACATTTTAAAAACTGAGGTATACCTCAAAAATGTACAATATAACTCAAATAAATTTAAGCAATATTATTTGGAGTACAATTCGACGATTAATGTTTCTTCAACGTCAAGGTCGATGTCTTCTCTTGCCGGCATGGCTATTTTCTTCGCATCAAATTTTTCATTATTTGCTTCGAGCCACTTCGGAACAGGTCTTGAACCGTTTGCTTCAAGTATAGACTTGATTTTAACACTGTTACGTGATCTTTCGTTTATACTTACGACATCTCCGATTTTTACCAGGAATGACGGTATATTCACTTTTTGACCGTTTACGCTGAAATGGTTATGCACAACAAGTTGTCTTGCTTCTGCTCTTGAACTTGCCCAACCTAAACGATAAACGATATTGTCTAAACGAGATTCCAAGATGGCAAGTAAGTTTTCACCTTTTTTACCTTCCTTCATTTTGGTAGCCATTACGTAATATGATCTAAATGGTTTTTCCAAAACTCCGTAGTAACGTCTTACTTGTTGTTTAGCTCTTAACTGAAGGCCATATTCGGAAATTTTCTTACGTCCCTGTCCGTGTTGACCGGGAGCATAAGAACGGCGTTCAAAAGCGCACTTACCGGTATAGCATCTTTCTCCCTTTAAAAATAATTTTTTTCCTTCTCTGCGGCAAAGTCTGCACACAGCTCCTGTATATCTTGCCATATTATTACATTACACCTCCTAAACTTACTATTTATTAAACACGTCTTCTTTTTGGCGGACGGCATCCGTTGTGAGGAATCGGAGTTACATCCTTAATCATGGTTACTTCAAGTCCTGCTGCCTGAAGCGCACGAATTGCGGCTTCACGTCCTGACCCCGGACCTTTAACGTATACTTCAACTGTTTTCATACCGTGTTCCATAGCTACTTTCGCAGCAGCCTCGGAAGCAGATTGTGCGGCAAAAGGAGTTGATTTTTTAGAACCTCTAAAACCGAGTCCTCCGGCACTTGCCCAGGAAATTCCGTTACCTTCTGTATCTGTTATAGTAACAATTGTGTTATTAAATGTAGACTGTATATGTGCTGCTCCACGCTCAATATTTTTTTTGTCGCGGCGTCTGCGGATTGCAGTCTTTTTGGCGCCATTTTGAACTGCCATTTAAACTATTCCTCCTTCAACTTAACCTTTTTTATTTGCCATTGTTTTTCTTGGACCTTTTCTGGTTCTTGCATTTGTTTTGGATCTTTGTCCACGAACCGGTAATCCTTTTCTGTGACGGATTCCACGGTAACATCCTATTTCAATAAGTCTTTTGATATCAAAAGCTATTTGACTTCTGAGGTCACCCTCAACTTTGTAGTTTTTTTCGATACAGTTTCTGAGTTTAGCCACATCATCCTCGGTTAAATCTCTAACTCTTGTATCGGGATTTACTTTTGTTTCGGCAATTATTTTTGATGCCGTGGTTCTTCCTATACCAAATATATAAGTAAGACCAATTTCGATTCGTTTATCTCTTGGTAAATCGACGCCTGATATACGGGCCATTTCTTAACCCACCTCCAAAATTACTTTTTTACTATCCTTGTCTTTGTTTGTGCTTCGGATTTTCGCATATTACTCGCACGCGACCGTGCCTTCTAATAATTTTGCACTTATCGCAAATTTTTTTTACAGAAGGTCTGACTTTCATTAAATATTCCCCTCCAATACGGATCCCGATTTTGTTTCGTTATTAATAGACGATTCATCGTTATCCTTTTTATTAGTTTCTTTACTGTTTTTCGAACGCCACGTAATTCTGCCCTTTTCCAAATCGTAAGGTGACAGTTCCAACGTTACGTAGTCTCCCGGTAAAATTTTAATATAATTCATCCTGAGTTTACCAGATATATGCGCCAAAACAATTTTTCCGTTTTTTCCGTTGGAAAGCTCAACTTTAAACATAGTATTCGGAAGCGCTTCCACAACTCTGCCTTCAACCTCTATGACATCACTCTTTGACATATTTTACAGAGCCAGATACTTTCAATCAAAACTGAAAGAATCGGTTTGCTCACTCCACCACCTCTACTTTAATTTATTGTTTTGCCTATTTCTATCTGCCGCTTCGATAAAGGGTCTCAGCGACTTTCTTACAGATTTGTTTGTTTTTAAATTTTCTTCACTTAAGATGGTATTTGTCATCTTAATATGGATCAATTTTTTCTTTTTTAATCTTTCGAGAGGACGATATTTCCCGTCGCAAACTTTGGCGTACTTATCATCAAACTCAATAACGACCTGAAAATCTCCTTTGTCATGGCCGGCCAAAGAATAAACCACTGTACCTTTTTCCAATTTCATTTTTTACTTCCTTTTAGTCGGGATTCGTGATTATAACGGGACCTTCCGATGTAACGGCTATCGTATGTTCGAAATGAGCCGAAAGCTTTCCGTCTTCGGTCAAAACCGTCCATCCGTCGTCCAGAACCGAAACTTTTTCCGAACCTTCATTAACCATAGGCTCTATAGCCAAGGTCATTCCCGGAACAAGACGTGGTCCATGACCGGGACGGCCGTAATTCGGTACTGAAGGATCCTCATGTAACTGCGCACCTACTCCGTGACCCACAAAATCTCGAATTACCGAGTAGCCGCGTGATTTGACATACCTTTCCACGGCACTTCCTATATCTCCGATTCGAGAACCTGCTTTTGCTGCCTTAATTCCTTCATAAAGACTCTCGTTGGTAGCCTTTAATAGTCTTTTTGCATTTTCACTGACATCTCCGCACGGAAAAGTATAAGCATTATCAGTATGATATCCTCTGAATTTCGAGCAAATATCTATACTAACAATATCGCCGTTTTTTATAATCTTATCTTTACTTGGTATGCCGTGGATGACTTGATTATTTACTGAAATACAACAAGTTTTCGGAAACCCACCATATCCCAGAGAAGATGAAGTGGCTCCCTGAGACTTGAGATACTTACGAACCACTTCGTCTATATGTTCTGTAGTAACTCCGGGTTCTACGGCTTCTCCCGCAAATTTAAGAGCTCTTGCAGAAATTTTTCCCGATTCTTTCATTAAGTCTATCTCGTGACATGTTTTTAAAACAATCATTTTTATGCCTCTAATACTTTATTAATGTCCTCGGTAATCTTCTCAAGAGACTGCTCTCCGTCAATTATAAATCTTTTTCCCTTGCTTTGATAATAATCTTTCAAAACGTGAGTTTGATCGTAATAGACTTTAAGACGCTCTTTCACTGTTTCAAGCTTGTCATCCGCACGTTGAATAAGGTCGTTTCCACAAACATCACACAGTCCCTCATTTTGAGGTAAAACATTCAAATCAACATTGTATGTCTTTCCGCATTTGCCGCAAACACGACGCCCTGCCATCCTTTTGTATATAATCTCATCATCGACTTCTATGTCTATGACCTTATCAATATTTACTCCAGAATGTTCAAGAGCCTCGGCCTGTTTTACGGTTCTTGGAAATCCATCAAGAATGAATCCGTTTTTACAATCATCTTTAGAGATTCTTTCTTTTACCATTTCAATTACCGTTTCGTCAGGAACAAGATGTCCTTTTTCTATGTAGGACTTGAGCTTATTTCCCAACTCAGTGCCGCTTTTCAACGTTTGTCTTATAATTTCTCCCGTCGAAATCGTGGGGATTTTAAAATGTTCGGATATATACGCAGCCTGAGTTCCTTTTCCGGCACCCGGTGCTCCCAAAAAAATTATATTCATTTAATATCTCCTTTTAAAACCTAACAATTTCAGGCGAAAATTTTTAATCGAGGAATCCTTTATAGTGTCTCATCATAAGTTGTGATTCCATTTGTTTTACGGTTTCGAGAGCAACGCCTACCATAATTATAATTGACGTACCTCCCATTGACAAGTTATGCATTCCGGTACCCACAGAAAATCCAATCGGTAAAAGTGCCACAAACGCAAGGAACAAAGCTCCTAAAAATGTAACCTTCGAAAGCACTTTCGCAAAATAATCCGAAGTGGGTTTACCAGGTCTTATTCCCGGAATTACACCATTGCTTTGACGCAAATTGTTAGCCATCTCTATTGGATTATACGTAATTGCAACGTAAAAATATGCAAACATTATAATCAAGAAGAAGTAAACAATCGTATAAATCAAACCGTTAACCGAAAGGGAATCAAGAATTGCTTTCCAAATACCTGTCGGACGAGTGAAAAAGTTTATAAAGTTCGGAACAGCCAATATAGATGTTGCGAAAATAATCGGCATTACTCCCGAAATTCCTATTTTAAGAGGAATATGCGTATTTTGTCCGGCATACATTTTTCTTCCAACAGTACGCTGTGCATACTGAATTGGTATGCGACGCTCAGCATCGTTCATGTAAACTATTACCCACATCATGAAAAGGAACATTATCACGAAAAGCGGTACGAATACATAAAATTTTCCGAAAGTAGATGGTTCTTCAACAGCGATCATGAAATATGCTACCAATTTTCCTATGAGACTCGGCATTCTCGAAACGATACCCGCAAACATAAGTATAGATATTCCATTTCCAACGCCTTTTACATTTATCTGTTCACCAAGCCACATCATTAAAGCCGTACCTGCGGTGAACGAAAGTACTATTACCACTGCAACAAATATTCCTGCCCAACCTTCAGTGTATCTTACTATAGATTCACCGGCATAACTTCCGTTTCTAAGATAAAGATAAAATGCAGTTCCTTGCATGAGTCCCAAGAAGATAGTCAAATAACGAGTAATTGCGGTAAGTTTTTTTCTCCCCTCTTCTCCTTCTTTTTGAAGGGATTCAAGATAGGGAAGCGCAACCGTCATAAGCTGTATTATGATCGACGCATTGATGTAAGGTGAAACCGACATTGCAAACAATGTTGCTTGAGCAAAAGCTCCTCCCGAAAGAGTATCGAGATATGCCAAAACGGATCCACTCTCACCCAAACTTCCCATCATTCCGGCCAATGCTTCAACGTTTAAAAACGGAACCGGGATGACTGAACCTATTCTGAAAACAACTATTATAAGCAAAGTGAACAACAATTTTTTTCTCAGTTCCGGAACTTTCCAAGAATTTATAAGAGTCTTAATCACTTAGATCACCTCCGCCTTCCCGCCTACGGCTTCAATTTTTTTAACCGCAGATTTCGAAAACATCTGTGCTTTTACTGTCATGCTTTTTGTAAGTTCGCCATTTCCCAAAATCTTGATTTTGTCAAATTTACGCTTAATAAGACCCATATTTATAAGTTCATTTGCGTTTACAACAGAGCCTTCGCCAAATTTTTCCAAATCTCCCACATTCACCGTAACTACTACTTTGGCAAATATGTTATTAAATCCTCTTTTTGGAATTCTTCTTTGAAGAGGCATCTGACCTCCTTCAAATCCCGGACGAACACCGCCGCCAGATCTTGCATTTTGGCCTTTATGACCTTTTCCTGCTGTTTTTCCCCATCCCGAACCGTGGCCACGGCCGATACGTTTAGGAGCTTTTCTTGACCCCTTAACAGACACTAAATCCTGTAATTCCATTTGATTCACCTCCTAAAATTGTTTACACACCAATAATTTAAACCTCGGAAACTTCCACCATATGCTCAATAATTTTTATTTTTCCACGTGTAGCTTCATTATCAGGCTGTATGGTTTCATTGTTTATCTTTCTTAATTTTAAAGATTTAGCGGTCGCAATTTGATTTTTTAAGCGGCCGGCTAAACTTTTTTTAAGCTTTATCTTTAATGACATAACTGCCAGCCTCCTATCTAAGTATTTCTTCAACGGTTTTACCGCGAATCTCAGCAACCTCTTGAGCACTGCGTAAAGATTTTAATCCTTCGATTACTGCCCTTACAACATTGCAAGGATTATTAGAACGCAGAGCTTTTGTACGAATATCCTTAATTCCGGCAGATTCTACAACTGCACGAACTGGTCCTCCTGCTATAACTCCGGTACCCGGTGCGGCAGGCTTCATGAGAACTTTTGCAGCTCCGAATTCACCGATAATTTCATGAGGAAGTGTATCTCCTTTTAAAGGAACTCTTATTAAATTTTTCTTAGCGTCTTCGATTCCTTTTCTTATTGCATCCGGAACTTCTCCTGATTTACCGATTCCAAATCCTACCGTTCCTTTTCCGTCACCCACAACCATAAGAGCAGCAAACTTAAATATACGTCCACCTTTAACGGTTTTGGAAACTCTGTTAATAGCTACGAGTCTTTCTTTCAAGTCAAGGACTGATCCATCAATTCTAGCCAAAAGTATTTCCCTCCTTTATACCTTAAAATTTAAGTCCGCCTTCTCTGGCGCCTTCTGCTAATTCCTTAACACGTCCGTGAAAAACATATCCTCCACGGTCAAAAACAATACTTTCGATTTTATTGTCGATTGCACGTTTCGCAATAAGCTGTCCGACTTTTCTTGCGGCTTCTTTGTTTCCGCCGTATCCTTCGATTTCTTTATCAAGAGATGATGCCGAAACCAAAGTTTTTCCAGAAATGTCGTCTATTACCTGGGCATAAATGTTAGTCCTGGAGCGGAACACATTCATGCGGGGGCGAACAGCTGTGCCCATTATTTTTCCACGCACTCTTTTGTGGCGTTTTAAACGGGCCAGATTTTTATCTGCCTTGTTTACCATGTTGATTCACACTCCTAATTATTTTTTACCTGTTTTACCTTCTTTGCGGCGAATTACTTCGTCCACATATTTAATTCCTTTACCTTTATAAGGTTCAGGCGGACGTTTTTCACGAATTTCCGCTGCAAACTGTCCTACTTTTTGCTTGTCTGCTCCGAGAACAGTTATTCTGTTTCCTTGAGCTTCGAGTTTGATTCCTTCGATTTCAGGAACTATAACCTGGTGAGAATATCCCAAATTCATGACAAGATTGTTGCCTTGTTTTTGAACACGATATCCAACGCCATTTACTTCGAGTTCTTTTTTAAATCCGTTCGACACTCCTTCAACCATGTTGTGAATCAAAGAACGAGTGAGACCGTGAAGAGCTCTGTTTTGTTTAAGGTCATTAGGTCTTAAAACTGTAACTACGCCATCATTAATTTCAACTTGCATATTGCGGTGAATTTTTTGAGTAAGCGTTCCTTTAGACCCTTTAACCGTTAATACGCCATCGTTAAGAGAAACCTCTACTCCGGCGGGAATATTTATAGGTTTTCTTCCAATTCTGGACATTTATGTCCCCCCTTTACCATATAAATGCGAGAACTTCTCCGCCCACGTTTTCTTTACGTGCTTTGCGGTCAGTCATTACGCCTTTTGATGTGGAAATTATTGCAATTCCAAGACCTTTCATAACCTTGGGCATATTCTCAACATCACTATAAATTCTGAGACCCGGTTTAGAAACTCTTTTAAGTCCCGTAATTACCGATTTCTTATTATCTGTGTATTTGAGGAAAATCTTTATCATACCTTGTTTTCCGTCCTCAGATACAACAAATTTTTTAATGTATCCTTCGTCAAGCAATATTTGAGTTATTGCCTTTTTCATGTTCGACGCAGGAATTTCTACCGTTTCGTGCTTTGCAGATGTAGCATTACGAATTCTTGTCAGCAAATCTGCAATAGTATCGGTGATTTGCATAGATTGTTTACCTCCCCTACTCCGTTTTTACCAGCTTGCTTTTCTTATACCCGGAATTTCTCCTTTATATGCGAGTTCCCTAAAACAAATACGGCATGTACCAAATTTGCGAAGGTAACCGTGCGGCCTTCCGCAGAGTCTACATCTTGAATATTCACGAGTTGAAAATTTTTGCGGTCTGCTCTGTCTTACTTTTTGAGATGTCTTAGCCACAGTAATCCCTCCTTATTTTGCAAATGGTGCGCCCATCAGTCTTAGTAATTCTCTGGCTTCATCGTCGGTTTGAGCCGTCGTTGAAATAGAAATATCCATTCCACGGATTTTATCGATTTTATCATATTCAATTTCAGGGAATATAAGTTGTTCTTTTACTCCCATGTTGTAGTTACCTTTTCCGTCGAAAGAGTTCGGATTAATTCCTCTGAAGTCTCTTACTCTCGGGAGAGCAAAATTGAAAAATCTGTCTAAAAATTCATACATCTTATCACCACGAAGCGTTACCTTTGCTCCGATTTTCATACCTTCACGAATTTTAAAGTTAGCAACAGATTTTCTTGCTGTACACACAACCGGTTTTTGACCTGTTATGGTGGCTAAATCTTCAATGATTGAAGTGATAACTTTAGAATTATCTTTTGCTTCTCCGGCTCCGACGTTTATTACGATTTTTTCAATTTTAGGTATCTGCATTACATTTTTATAATTAAACTTACCTTGAAGCTGCGACGCAACTTTTTCTTTGTAAAAATCTCTAAGTCTGGCCATTCATATCCTCCTTACAGTACTTCGCCGCACTTTTTACAGCTGCGTCTTTTCTTTCCGTCGCTCATAATCTTGTGAGCAATACGTGTACGTTTACCGCAATGAGAGCACATAAGTTGAACTTTTGACGCATACATGGCACCTTCGGTTTTAACTATTCCGCCCTCCTGACCTGCTTTGCGGGGTTTAACATGTTTTGAAACGATGTTAACACCTTCAACAATCAGCTTTCCTTCTTTAGGGCTGACTGCAACAACTTTTCCTTGTTTTCCACGATCTTTTCCACTGAGAACAACGACTGTATCGCCAGTTTTTACATGAACATGACCGTTTCCGGAACGAGCTGCTTTATTTCTACTTTTCTTAAACAACAGTAAACACCTCCTGTTAGAGAACTTCCGGAGCAAGGCTCAATATTTTGGTGTATCCGTCTATTCTTAATTCTCTCGGAATTGGTCCAAAAATACGTGTGCCCTTCGGATTTTTATCTTCTTTAATTATAACTGCTGAATTTTCATCAAATTTAATGTAAGTACCATCATTTCGACGAATATTACTTTTAGTTCTGACAACCACGGCTTTAACAACGTCGCCCTTTTTGACAACGCCTCCGGGTGATGCTTTTTTAACAGAAGCAACTATCACATCACCAACACCGGCATACTTTCTACGTGTTCCGCCAAGAACTCGAATGCACATTATTTCCTTTGCACCGGTGTTATCGCCTATTTTTAAAAGAGTTTGAGGCTGTACCACAGTTCATTCTCCTCCTAACTGATATTATCATTTTTGACCTTAAATTATTTGGCTTTTTCTACTATTTCAACAAGTCTCCATCTCTTATCTTTGGAAAGAGGTCTTGTCTCCATAACTTGAACTTTATCTCCAATTTTGCATTCATTGTTTTCATCGTGCGCTTTTAATTTAAGTGTACGTTTAACGATTTTTTTATAAAGCGGATGTTTTACACGGTTTTCAACGGCAACAACTACTGTTTTATCCATTTTGTCACTTACCACTTTTCCGGTTTCCACTTTTCTCATATTTCTATCGCTCACACTGATTCCTCCTTCCGTTACGCATTAACTTTCTTTTCTCGAAGAACCGTCAAAACTCTGGCTATACTTTTCTTAACCTCTTTAATACGCATAGGATTTTCAAGCTGATTTACAGCGAGTTGAAATCTAAGATTAAAAAGTTCGGATTTAAGGTCTTTGAGCTTATTTTCGAGCTCCTCATTTGTCAAAGATTTAATTTCTTTAATCTTCATTACACCTCACCATCCGTTTCTTTTTTCAAAAATTTACATTTAACCGGCAATTTATTTGCTGCCAAACGCATAGCTTCTCTTGCGATATCTTCGGAGACATCTCCTATTTCAAACATAACTCTGCCTGGTTTAACAACTGCTACCCAAAATTCCGGAGCACCTTTACCTTTACCCATGCGGGTTTCGGCGGGTTTTTTAGATACAGGTTTATCAGGGAATATTTTAATCCAAACTTTACCTGCTCTTTTACAAAATCTTGTCATAGCAACACGAGCTGCTTCTATTTGATTTGAAGTAATCCAGCAAGGCTCTAAAGTCTGCAGTCCGAAATCTCCGTAAGATACGGTATTTCCTCTCATTGCACGACCTTTCATTCTTCCACGGTGTACTTTTCTGCGCTTAGTTCTTTTCGGCAACAGCATCTTTATTGCCCCCTTTCGCTGTTTCTTTCTTTGTGGAATTCATCAAAACTTCACCTTTGTAAATCCAAACTTTTACTCCGATGATTCCGTAAGTAGTCGCAGCCTGAGCAAAACCATAATCAATATTTGCTCTAATTGTTTGAAGCGGAATAGTTCCCTCATGATAATGTTCGGTTCTTGCTATTTCAGCTCCGCCAAGTCTTCCTGAAACCTGAGTTTTAATACCCTTTGCTCCACATTTCATCGAACGTCCCATGGCTTGTTTAAGAGCACGTCTGAATGAAACTCTCTTTTCAAGCTGTGCAGCAATGCTTTCAGCTACGAGCTTAGCATTCATATCTGCATTCTTAATTTCGACAATATTAATAACTACAGGTTTTTTTATCAATTTTTCACAGAAAATCTTCAATTTTTCAATTTCTGCTCCGCCTTTACCGATTACTATACCCGGTTTGGCACAATGAATATTGATGCGAACTTTGGCATTATCTCTTTCAATTTCAATCTTCGGAACTCCGGCAGCTTTGAGCTTTTTAAGGAGAACTTTACGAATTTTAAAATCTTCCACCAATGCATCAGCAAAATCTTTTTTCTTAACAAACCAACGTGAATCCCAATTGTTAATTATTCCTACACGAAAACCGTGTGGATTTACTTTTTGCCCCATAGTTAACCTCCTTTTCTGCTAATCTTTTTCCTTTAAAACTATAGTAACATGAGAGCTTCTTTTTTCGATTCTGTACGCTCTTCCTTTGGACATAGGTCTGATTCTTTTAAGAATAGGTCCCGGACATACGAAACATTCCGAAACATAAAGACGAGATACGTCCATTTGATAGTTATTTACCGCATTGGCCATAGCTGATTTAAGCAATTTTTTAAGATATTCACACGCAGATTTTGGAGTGTGTTCAAGCACTGCCATTGCGTATTCTACAGGTTTATTGCGAATTAAATCAAGCACTATGGAAACTTTTCTCGGTGAAATACGAGCGTATCTTAAATGAGCCCTTGCTTCCATTATTACAACTCCTTTCGCCCGTTATTTTTTTGTTGTTTTAGAGCCTGCATGACCTTTAAATGTTCTTGTTGGTGCAAATTCACCGAGTTTATGTCCTACCATATCTTCGGTTACATACACCGGTACATGCTTGCGACCGTCATGAACAGCAAATGTGTGTCCTACAAATTCCGGGAAAATTGTCGATGGTCTGCTCCATGTTTTAATTATTTTCTTTTCACCTTTTTTATTTTGCTCTTTCACTTTCTTTATCAGTGAAGGTGCAACAAAAGGTGCTTTTTTCAAACTTCTGCTCACAATATCAATCTCCTTTCCCGATTATTTGCCGTTTCTGCGTTTAACAATATATTTGTTAGAGGCTTTTTTCTTAGATCTGGTCTTATATCCGAGTGCAGGTTTACCCCAAGGTGTTGTAGGTCCTGGACGTCCAACAGGAGATTTACCTTCACCACCACCGTGCGGGTGATCGCATGGGTTCATGACTGAACCACGTACTGTAGGTCTCCAGCCCATGTTACGTTTACGTCCGGCTTTACCGATCTTAACGTTTTCATGATCGATGTTTCCTACTTGACCGACTGTTGCCATACATTCCGCAGGAACATTCCTGAGTTCTCCCGAAGGAAGTCTCAAAAGAGCCATTTTTCCTTCTTTTGCCATAAGTTGAGCCATATTTCCGGCTGCTCTTGCAAGTTGTGCTCCTTTTCCGGGATAAAGTTCTACGTTATGAATAAATGTACCCACAGGAATACTACTTAAAGGAAGCGCATTTCCTGTTTTAATATCAGCTGCTTCACCGGCCATTATTTCCTGTCCGACTTTAAGACCTTGAGGAGCTATGATATATCTCTTTTCTCCGTCTTCATATTGAACAAGTGCAATATGAGATGAACGGTTAGGATCGTATTCAAGTGTTAAAACTTTACCGACAACATCGAATTTCTGTCTTTTAAAATCTATAATACGATATTTTCTTCTATTTCCGCCGCCTCTGTGACGCACGGTAATACGACCGTAACTGTTACGTCCGGCTTTTTTATTCAAAGAACAAAGTAAACTTCTTTCCGGACCGTTTTTTGATAACTCGGAATAATCGGTAACCGACATATTTCTTCTTGAAGGGGTAGTCGGTTTATAATTTTTTATTGCCAAATTATTTCACTCTCCTTAATTATTTAGCTTTGCGGAGGCTGACTCCTCCTTACACTGCTTTTTTATATCTTTAAAACAACCATATAAATTTAAAAGATTACTGCAAAAAAATGCAATTCCTATTACAGAACATAAAAGACTTTTGCCACAAATGCTCCATACTACTAATAAAACATTGAAAATTGTTGTCACTAAACTCAACAAAAAATCAAAAGACTTAAAGTTCTTAATATTAAAACATTCCTTCAAAAAACTCAATTCCCTTGCTGTTATCCGTCAAGATTACGTAAGCCTTTTTCCAAGCAGCTGTATACCCTTGAGTTCTACCTCTGCGACGAAGTTTGCCTCTTACATTTACTGTATTAACTTTTTTAACCTTTACCTTAAAAATTTCTTCAACTGCTCTTGCAATTTCAATTTTTCCGGCACTCTTTGATACTTTGAAGGTGTACTTTTTGTTCGGCATATCCCTCATAGTTTTCTCAGTAATAATCGGGCGAATGATTATATCATGCGATAACATTACGCATACACCTCCTCGATTTTGCTGATTGCGTCTTTAAGAATTACCAATTTTCCGGCATTAAGAATATCATATACGTTCAATCCACCAACTTGACAAGTCTTTACTCCGGGAATATTTCTTGCAGATTTAATGATTTTGTCCTCAATCTCAGGCAAAACTATAAGAGATTTGGTGTTTGCACCGATTGCATCAAGTACATTAACTACTGCTTTTGTTTTGTACTCTTCCATTTTAATAGAATCCAAAACAATTATGTCGCTGTCAAGTAATTTGCTGGAAAATGCAGATTTTAACGCCAAACGTCTGACTTTTTTGTTAAGAACATATTTGTAGCTACGTGGTTTCGGTGCGAATACTATACCACCGTGTCTCCACTGCGGAGCTCTTATTGAACCTTGACGTGCATGACCTGTTCCTTTTTGTCTCCAGGGTTTTCTTCCGCCACCGGAAACTTCTGAACGAGTTAGTGCACTTTGTGTTCCCTGACGCATATTGGCAAGATGATTTACAACAACATCGTGCATAACAGACATATTCGGCTCTATTCCGAAAATAGATTCCGGAAGTTCCACTGTTCCTACTTCTTTACCTGCCATATCAAGTACTGCTATTTTAGGCATCACAATTCCTCCTTCCTTACGCTTTAACGCTGTTGCGAATAAGTACGGTTCCGCCGTTCGGGCCGGGTACTGCACCTTTTACCGCTATCAAATTATTTTCGGCATCCACTTTAGCAATAACCAAATTTTGAATTGTTACTCTTTCAGCTCCGAGATGTCCGGACATTTTCTTACCCTTAAATACTCTTGAAGGATCAGAACAAGCTCCGATAGAACCACCTTTACGCACAGTTGGACCTGTACCGTGAGTCTCTTTGAGTCTTCCGAAATTCCAACGTTTAATTACACCGGCATATCCTTTACCTTTGCTTGTACCGATAACGTCGACTTTTTCGCCTGCCGCAAATATATCGGATTTGATAATATCTCCGACATTGAATGCACTTACGTCTTCAAAACGGTACTCTTTAAGAATTCTTTTGGGTGCTACATTGGATTTGTCAAAATGACCTTTCATAGGCTTATTGACTAATTTCGGTCTTATGTCGCCGAATCCGATTTGAACCGCATCATAACCGTCTGTTTCCACTGATTTCTTTTGAGAAACAACACACGGACCGGCTTCAATTACGGTTACGGGAATAACTTTGCCGTTTTCGTCAAAAATCTGAGTCATTCCGATTTTTTTTCCGAGAATTGCTTTTTTCATTTTCTTCCTCCTATTTAGGTTATTGGTTGACGATTAACGCCAACATGACCCCGAGTGCATGTTCGTTGAATTAGAGTTTAATTTCTATTTCAACACCTGCAGGGAGTTCAAGGTTCATCAGAGAATCTACAGTTTTGTTTGATGGCTTTAAGATGTCCACAAGTCTTTTGTGAATTCTCATCTCAAATTGCTCACGACTGTCTTTGTTAACGTGCACGGAACGGAGAATTGTTACGACTTGCTTTTTGGTTGGTAAAGGTATTGGACCTGATACTTTTGAACCCGTTCTCTTAGCTGTGTGAACTACTTTTCCAGCAGCGTCGTCAGCAAGTTTTGCATCATAGCTTTTGATTCTGATTCTGATTTTTTCTTTGACTGCCATTTAAATCGCCTCCTTACTTAATTAGTGGTGGGCGTACTTCTAACTATCCACTTGCCCGGGTGTTTCATTTTTGGGCAAATAAAAACGGATAAACTATGCAGTTTAACCCGGATATTTAAAAGTATAATACGTTATTTAAAACAAACACACAAAAACATTATGTACATTCGAATTAAACAATTTAAAACTTTCGCCCGGTTTAAAATCGGACATACTCCACGGAAAAACCGACATTTCTGTCGCAACCTCCCGCTTCAACGCATATCATCTGCAGTCGTACCTGAAAATCATACCATATATCTTAGCAAAAATCAAGTTTTTTTTAATTTTATTATTATATTTTTTAAATAGTAATTGTTTATCATCAAAATCAAAAAATTTATAACCTTTTATAACTTAATTTATTCGCACAAAAACTGCCGCCAATTTGGCGGCAAAAATTAATCTAACATTTCACATCTTTGAATTCATATCCGTATTTTTCCGCATATTTTTCAGCGGTTGAACCTACGTACCCATAAATTACAACTTTTTGATTTCTTGAAAAAATTTTCTTACCTATATCGGTATTGGGATTTAAAAAAGTTATTTTTGAAAACGAAGGACAATCGAAAAAAGCAACGTTTCCAACCAAATTCACATTACTTCCAACCGTAAATTCTTTCAATGATTCACAATCCTCGAAACATGCCGCTCTTATTTTTTTTATTCCCTCTCCGCAATTAACACACGAAAGATTTTTACATCCGCAAAATGCAGCCTCATCAATATATTTTAAATTATTTGACGCCGTTACTTTCTCTACCTTATCACATTCAAAAAAAGCATAAGAATTTACCGTGACAGTATTTTCATGAATATTTACCTCTCCGCTGCGTCCGCTCGGACAACAAATCAATTTACTGTAATCTTTATCATAAAGAACACCATCAAATGTGGTGTAATTGGGATTTTCCTCATTCACCGAAACATATGAAAGATTTTTGCAACCCAAAAGTGCAAATTCACCCCAAGATTTTACGTTTTTACCTATATACATAATTTCTATATTTTCACAAGCTCCAAAAGCAAGTCTCGAAACTTTTTCAACACTTTCCGGCAAAACAATTTCGTGTATCCCGGTACAACCATAAAAAGCATATTCGTCAACGCAAATCAGTCCTTCGGGGAAAAATACCGACTCTATTTCGGATTTATCCATAAAAACTCCGAAATAAATACTTTTAACGGTTTCAGGTATTACAACTGTTTCAGCGTATCCGTTATAAGCCGTCAGGCAGCCGTTTTCATCAATAACAAAGTCATTCGGCGAGGATTGTTCAGATAAAATTTTAGAAGTTTCTTTTTCAGATTCACATGCGCTACAACTAAAAGCGGAACAATTAAAAAACACATTCAAAATCAAACTCACAATAAACACAAAGTGCATCGATTTTTTCAATTTACACATCTTACAAATCCTCCCGAGTCAACTATTAATCGTAAATTTACACTTACCTAAATATACCATATATTCACAATAAGTCAACTGCAATAAATATAACCTATACGAGTGAATTTTTTTATAACTTACTCTTAAAGCTGTCTTTTAAATTTACACTTAAATTAAAAATCAAATCCTTTTTTGTACTGTTTTTATCAAGGCAAAAGTATCCGATTCTCATAAATTGGTAAGATTCTCCAATAGATGCATTTGACAGATATTTCTCCATTTTACAATTTTTTACCACTTTTAATGAATTCTTATTCAAAACATCCATAAAATTTTCCTCAGCTTCAGGCTCCGGAACGGTAAACAAATTGTCATAAAGATTAACTGTCGCATCTACTGCTGTTTTCGCATCCACCCACTGAATCGTACCCTTAACTTTTCTTCCATCAGATGTATTTCCACCTCTGGAATCGGGGTCGTATTCACAGTAAATCTCAACTACTTTTCCATTTTCATCTTTTTTGCATCCTGTACATTTGACTACGTAAGCTGATTTAAGACGCACTTCATTTCCAGGGAAAAGTCTAAAATATTTCTTAATCGGTTCTTCCATGAAATCTGCAGCATCTACGTACAGTTCACGTGAAAAACTTATTTTTCTTTTTCCCGCATTTTCGTCATTAGGATTGTTTTCAATTTCAAACTCTTCCGTCTTGTTTTCCGGGTAATTTGTAACGATTAATTTTATCGGTTCAAGAACCGCCATAACTCGCTGAGCTTTGGCATTTAAATCATCACGAAGACAATGCTCCAAAAACGCATACTCAACAGTACTTATAACCTTGGAAACTCCTATTTTTTCACAAAAATTACGAATTGATGCGGGAGTATACCCACGACGTCTGAGTCCCGAAATAGTAGGAAGTCTTGGATCATCCCAACCACTCACAAATCCTTCTTCAACGAGTTTTCTTAATTTTCTTTTACTCATCACCGTATTATTTATATTTAGTCTTGCAAATTCTATCTGACGAGGCCTGTTTTCGAGAATACTGTTATCTATAACCCACTCATAAAGAGGTCTGTGATCTTCGAATTCCAACGAACAAAGTGAATGTGTTATCCCCTCGACTGCATCTTCTATCGGATGAGCGTAATCGTACATAGGATAAATACACCACTTGCTACCTGTTCTGTGATGAATGCTATGATTTATTCTGTATATTACAGGATCACGCATATTGAAATTTCCGGAAGCTAAGTCTATCTTTGCTCTGAGAGTCATTTTTCCGTCGGGAAATTCACCGTTCTTCATGCGAATAAAAAGTTCTAAACTTTCTTCAGACGGCCTGTTTCTGTACGGACTTATCGCAGGAGTAGAAGCGTCACCTCTATTTTTTTTGACTTCTTCCGCACTTAACTCACAAACATATGCCAGACCATTTTTTATCAAGTGACAGGCATTTTCAAACATTATATCAAAATAATCGGAAGCATAGTAAAATCTATCATCCCAGTCAAAACCGAGCCATCTTACGTCTTGTTTTATTGAATCAACATATTCTATATCTTCTTTTGAAGGATTTGTGTCATCCATACGAAGGTTACACATTCCGCCAAATTTTTTCGCAGCACCGAAATCAATACAAATCGCTTTTGCATGTCCTATATGAAGATAACCGTTAGGTTCGGGCGGAAATCGAGTATGTACGGTTTTTCCCGCAAATCTTCCTTCAGGTGAAATATCCTTTTTTATGGATTCAAAAACAAAGTTTCCCGCCAATTCTGCTGTAATATCTTCAGGCATAGTAAAAACTCCTTTAATTTTCTTTTATTTTATTTACGGCACAGTCAATGCGTTTTAAGGACTCCTCTTTTCCCAAAATATCCAATATTTCCACAGCTCCGCCGGGAGTCATCGCCTTTCCAGATATCGCAATTCTCACAGGCCACATCACTGTACCGTTTTTTACCCCGGAATCAACGGCTGTGGTGACAAGTAAATCATGTATTGTATCATGATTCCAAGATTCAAGGTGTTCCAATTTTTCTCTCATTGCAATCAATGTTTCCAAAGAACTTTCGACGGTTGTTTTACTTTTTTTATTTTTAAATAATTCTATGTCATAATCCGGAACTTGAGCAAAAAAATCTATCATATCCGAAATTTCTCCGAGTTTTGAAATTCTTCCTTGCAAAAGCAATGCTATTTTTTTCGATTTTTCCGCATCATCTGTTACACGTGAAATGTACGGCCAAGCCATCTCTTCAAATTCTTCGAGAGTTTTACTTTTTATATATTCAGCACTGTACCAATCAAGCTTCTTATAATCAAATACTGACGGAGACTTACTGATTCTGTCAACCGAAAATTCTTGAGTCAACTCAGATAAAGAAAAAATTTCTTTATTGCTGTCGGGACACCATCCCAAAAATGCTATATAATTTATTATTGCTTCGGGTAAATAGCCCATATTCGTCAAATCTTCAAAACTTACCGCTCCGTGACGCTTGGAAAGTTTAGAAACCGTGCCATCTTCATTTTTTCCCATTATCAACGGAAGATGAACATATACGGGCGCTTCCCAGCCGAAAGCTTTATATAAAAGATTGTATTTTGGTGTAGAAGAAAGATATTCACAACCACGTACAACATGTGTTATAGCCATTTCATGGTCATCTATTACGTTAGCAAAATTATATGTCGGATATCCGTCACTTTTTATGAGAATCTGATCTTCAAGTTCCTTATTTTCAACCGTAACCGTTCTGAATACAGCGTCATCAAAAGAAGTACTGCCATCTTTGGGCATTTTCTGCCTTATAACATATTTCTTTCCTTCAGCCAAAAGTTTATTGACTTCAGATTCACTCAAGTCACGGCATTTATCACTGTGACCTGATTGAAAAATACCCTCGTTATCTTCACTTTTTTCACAAAAACAATAGTATGCCGCTCCGGATTTTACAAGTTCAAGGGCATATTTAATATATTCTCCTCTACGTTCGCTCTGAATATAAGGTCCATAACTTCCGCCTACGTCCGGACCTTCATCATGTTTAAGACCTACAGCTTTTAAGGTATTGTATATTACTTTTTCTGCACCTTCAACATATCTGCTTCTATCGGTATCCTCGATACGCAAAACAAAGTCTCCGCCCTGAGATTTTGCAATCAGATATTCATAAAGTGCAGTACGCAAATTTCCTATATGCATGTATCCGGTAGGGCTGGGCGCAAATCTCGTTCTGACTCTATTCATAATTAATTACCTCTGATATATTTATTTTTTTATAAGATAATCCATCACGTATTTTTCAAGGCAAAGCCCGCTTTCCTTTACCTTAGGAGCAAGTTCTTTTCCAACATACCTGAAATGCCAAGGTTCATAGATAACTCCTGTGTAATTCTTCCATTTTTTTTGATATCTTTCTATAAATCCATACTTATGGGCATTATCCATAAGCCATTTGTATTCTTTTGTTTTACAAAAATCATCTTCCACACCGTTAAAATCTACTGCAAGTCCAGTATTGTGTTCACTTGTTCCGGGTTTAGCCACAACTATGGCCGCACGTTTAGCAGCTTCTTCTGGTGAAATTACTGCTTTTGAGTTTTCACGTTCAATTTGTCGATTAAAAAGCTTTGTCTGATAATTCACATCTCGATATCCCGATGAAATCCAAAGAACTATTCCTTCTTTTTTAGCATCTAATATCATAGATTCAAGGTCTTCGGATGCACAAACATTTATCTCTTTTCCACGACAATTTTTCGTCTTGACAACACAATTTTCTGCAATGGGATTATCCTTGTTTATCACTATTTGTTCGGGAGAGCATGTTTCATTCCATTGAGAAAAATCATATGAATTATCTTGTTCGACATTTTCCGAAATATCACCTTCAGCCTTATGTTCTTCAGTGATTTTATTATCGATTGACTCACTTTTTGCATCTTCTCTTTGGAACTCTTTCTTCGCAAGTTCACTCATTCCATCCGTATCGTCCGAATTTTTGGATTTTGACGCACACAAACCGAAAGAAGAAAAACAATGACCGAAATCAGAACTTTGACCACTATCCACAAATTTATAAAGAAAAATTGTACCTACTCCAAACAAGCATACTATGGCACAAAATATACTCCACCATTTTATACCCTTTTTTGCAGATTTCTTTAACTTTTTATAAAAGTTAATCTTTTTTCTGTCCCTATCATTAAGGCGTCTGTAATAATCCATAAAATTCGGAACTATCCCAAAAAGTTCCTATTCCCTCCTTTAACTAATTATATAAAATTTTACCTGCAATATCAATAGAATCGTTAAAATTTGAGTTATCCATATTATCTTTTCCGTGAATATATATCGATACACCCTCCCGACTTTTAACAGTTCCACCGCAAATATTTATTTTTCCAAAACTTTCAATCGGAATAGGATATCTAAGTTCATTTTCTTCACCTATTATCCCACCGGTCATAGAAATTTGAGATTTTTCATATCCACGTACGCTTCTTACAAATCCTCCCGATACGTTTAGTGCTCCGTTTACGCTGAACGTACAAAATCCTCCCGAAGAAAGGTATTTTCCGGAACAAATCGACACTTTGGAAGTTTTTTCGGAAGAAGTCACAAATCCTTTACTCACAAAATTGTGTCCTGAACTGCTAAGATATATACAAACATTTTCGCCTGATATATTTACCGCATGTCCATGTAGTCCAGTTCCGTAACCGTTATTTAACGTAGCGTTGTTCTCTATCACCAATACCGAATTGTCGTGCATTTCGAAAATATCTCTTGCAGTGTAAACAGAAAACGGTTTGCGTGTGTTATCTATACAAACACTACCTGAAACAATACAAAATACTCCTTGCTTTAAAACAAATCTCACGTGAGAAAGCTTTGCTTCTCCTGTGATACACAAATTTCTGTCGATGTAAACCTTATCATTTAAGGAAAAACAATTCTCAAACTTTATCTCACTGCAATCCGTAATTATAGTACCGACGCTCGGATCGGATACGGCAGCCATAAATTCATTTCGACTTCTTACTATTCTTATCTGAGCACTTTGTATCTTTTTATAACTTTCGTTCATTCGAATCGCATGCAAAAATTTATCGTAATTGGTAACCTTAAGTTTTTCCGAATACTCGAGTTTATTATAAAGAATCCCGATTTTATCTATTATTTTACTGTTATTTATTTTCGGAATATCCGGAATAATATTAATGTATTCGGAAACAAATTTTCCATCAAAAGTTTTTTCAGAAATATCTTTTTTTGATACTGAAAATGAATCTATTTCAGAAAAATTACCTGATTCCCTTTCAAACTCATATGCCGAAAAAGACAGTTCATCATCATTTATTTTTATCTTCGAATAAACAGGATTTACTATCTTCAATGATTTACAAACCGGAAAATCTGCCGAAATATCTCCGTTATAATGTTTTACCCCTGAAGTTGAAGGTACGATAAATATCGTTCCTCTGGGATTAAGAAAAATTGTTTTTTTATGATTCTTGATTTTTTGAATTTTTACATCACATTTAACCGATTTACCCTCCACCATAAACGGAGTTCTTACATAAACGTGATCATGACCTCCCAAAACAATATCTATTTCGCCGTAATAGGCCAAATCAACAATCTGACTTTTTATTTTTTTAACATCTGAATCTTTATGGTGTGGTCCGTTGGAATACGGAGCTTTATGCACGCAAAGTATTTTCCATTTGGTTTTGGCCTTTTTTGCTACATCAAGCGCCCAACGATACTGTTCTTTATCAAGACCACTTTCGGACATACCATTTGTATTGAGAACAATGAATGTCGCATTGTTGTATACAAAAGAATAGTAAACTCCCGTTTTGGTATTCTGAGGAGGCAAATTTGCTAAATTGAAATGTCCAAAAATCGCACCGCTTACTCCTGCTTTTGTTGCAGTGGCACTAATTCGAGCTTCATGATTCCCGCTAAGAGCAACAGCTACCTTCTTTCTCCACACTTCACTCTCTAAAACCCATTTCCAATATTCTTCATTGTTACCGTCGTCTACAAAATCTCCCAGATGAATTATAAAATCAGTATTTTTTTCTTTTTCGGAGGCACTGTTCAACATTTTGGAAAAAATTTCGTAGTCACTCTTCACCATACCTTGAGAATCTGCCAAAATCATGAATTCAAATTCTTTTTGTGAATCTTTTATATCAATACAATAAGTTGAACTCTTTTTTTCTTGTGAATATAAAATTCTGTAATAAACGATTCCGGGTGCGAGGTTTTTAATTGAAATGGAATATTCGCTCAAATATACCGCTTCATACCCCGAAATCAGTCCCAGATTCAAAAGTGGCCACGTTTTTGGAACTCTTTTACAAACAACTTCCCTTTTTATACTTTGTGAAAAATCCTTACTGTATGAATATTCAAAAACTGTATTTTTAATATCTGAACGAGTAAACCATCTGAAATTTCTTTCTGAAAATACGTCTTGTCCAAAACTTACCGTGATATTAAACGGTCCGTCAGGAATATTTTCCTTGAATCCTTTAAGATTTTTTTCAAAAGATTTAAAGCAATTTCCTAAAAAATTCCCCGCAATGTCTCTTAAAATCTCACTTGCTCCACGAATAAAACTCGGACTTACATAATTTTTTGCAAAATTATAAATCACATCCTTAACATTGATATCAAACATTCCCAAAAGATGTGAAATCTGTCCTCTATTTGTTTTTTTATTGAGAAACATTCTAATCAAGGCTGAGTCAAATGTAACTTTAAAATCAAAAAATATTCCCTCACTTACTTGCGCAATTACCTCCGATATATAATCCGCAAGAATATCAATCCATTTTATTATAAATTCGCCTTTACCTATATTGGCAAGTGCCGGTTCTATCCATTTAGGAACATCATCCGAAGATTTATAGTAATTAAGCAAAATAAGCATCGCCAAATCATAAAGAGTTTTTTCTTCAGAAGTTTTGGGTTTATATATTTCTGTAACCGAAAGACTGTATATAATTGAATCGATTTTATCAGTTATATAGTTATCATTTGATATATACTTTTTTTCTATTTGAGCAATTATGCTATCAAATGATTTTATTATTTGTTTATCAGTAATTGTAATCTTTTTTATAAAAAGCCTTATAATTCCGCAAAATTCAATTTGTATTCCATCACGTCTGTACTGAACATCAGCTCTCCCAAGACCTCCTGCAAGTTCGATGCCTCTGCGTTTACAAAGTTGATATTTTATTTTTTCAAGAACAAATTTATCGGCATTGGTTCCGGGAATTAAATTTTCGATACTTTTTTTAATTCCTATGCTCTTTATTTTTTCCATAAAAGGTGCAATCGCTCCAATTACTATTTCAGTTAATTGTCCACCCTTGTATTTTGCGTTTATATCTGACATTTTTTCTTCCTTTGATTAATTTTAATCTTTAAACAGTTCAAAAAATCTTTACTTTGACACGCTTTTCAAAAGAGCTATTTCTTCTTTCCATCCTTCGATACTTTCATGTGGGGTTTCAAGTATAAACGGAAGATTTTTTAAAAATGAATTGTTTATTATATCAGTAAAAGCTTCTATTCCAATATTTCCCTTTCCGATTTTTTCATGACGGTCTTTTTTACTCGCACAAATATTTTTACTGTCATTCAAGTGCACAGCCTTAAGATTTTTTATACCTATTATCTTATCAAATTCTTCCAAAACACCTTCCAAATTATTTACTATATCGTACCCTGCATCAAAAATATGGCACGTATCCAAACAAACTCCAATTTTATCTTTAAGATTCACATTATTTATTATTTCACGAATTTCTTCAAACTTTCCACCTATTTCACTGCCTTTTCCGGCCATTGTTTCAAGTAAAACTACAGTCTTTTGATCGGGTTTTAAAATTTCATTGAGAGCAGATGCAATCTGACCTATCCCAACACTCTTACCTTGACCTGTATGGCTTCCCGGATGAAAGTTATACAACGTACCCGGAATCAAATCTGTTCTTTTTAAATCATCAATAAAGATATTTTTAGAAAAATTTCTGATACTCTCAGTTTTGGAACACAAATTGAGTGTATACGGAGCATGAGCCACAATAGGAGCAAAATTATTTTTATTCGCTATTTCAGAGAATTTTTCAATATCTCCCATATCTACAGGTTTAACAGAGCCTCCTCTGGGATTTCGGGAAAAATACTGAAATGTGTTCGCACCTACACTTTGAGCTGTCTTTGCCATTGCGCAAAATCCTCCTGCGCTTGAAACGTGAAATCCTATATTAATCATATTTTGGCAACTGTGACGCTGCTTTTTCACCCACCTAATAATGATTTAAACTCTATGTTAAATTTTATTATAAACTTTATATTTTTGCAAATTCTAAAATAAAATGAAATCTTCCTTTACATTTAGTTTAAAAAATGTTAAAATATAATTATTAAAATCTAGAAAGGGAGATTGGAAGATGCCATTTTGGAATAGAGCTGTATGCAAAGTGCAATCCGCAATATTGGTTGCATTAGCTATTGTTTCTACAGTGGGTGCTACGATAGGTCTTACAATCGGTACTACGAGAACTATTGACTACTTTAGAGGAGCCGAAAGTGGAACTACATTTAATGATTTAAGATCAATTCTGTCTCATCCGGGATTTTCAAGACTCTTAGCTATCGCTTTGGCAGCTTTTGCAACTAATCGCGCAGAAGAAGTAGAATAGTTTTCTTTGAAAAATATTGTAGTCACCTTAGTATTAATAAGGTGGCTTTTATGTGCGGAAATATTCATACTCAGATATATTCTTATAAGTAGTTTTTAATAAAATTCATTGCTTATATATCACATCTTTAAAAAATACCAATAAATTCTATAAATTATAATTTAAAAAATCATTTCAATAAAAATTTTCGTAAAAAAAGAACCGTCGAGTTAATTTCGACAGTTCTAAATATAAAATATATAAATAATATAAAAATTCTAAAACTCATTAATCTGAAGATTTATATCCTCGCCCCACACTCATATATGAAACAGTAAATCCAAGCATAATCCAAAAGAATCCGACCATAAATGTTACATCAAAAAGTATTGCTTTTTCGAAAAGGCAGTAACCGCAATATCCCACGAGCACAGAAAAAAGTTTAGTAAACACGCCGAAATAATTATGGTTAACACATTCAAACATATGTTTACAAACATCTACCGCAACTAAAAAAGAAAATATTGCAAAAATCAAAAAACCAACTATTCCATAACATACAAGAATAGTCAAATATCCATTGTGCAGATCCGGATGACGCAACCCGTCTTTGAGATACATCTTTGCATAAAGCCCCAGGTTGGCTCTGCCTATACCCATTATAGGATTGTGCTTAAATATTTTAATACCTTGTTTTAAAAGCGTTATCCTTCCACTGCTAACTTCGTAGTGTTCACGTCCGATATGAAATTGTTCTTCTTTTTTCTCTTCTGAACTCCCTTTTGCTTTTTCCGGAGTCGGTACAACTATAGTAATTCCCGATTCTTTTATTGAAGAACCGGTTTCATTTGTTGCTTCTTGTAAAATTTCTTGTCGAGAAGTTTCTGACATAGCTTCGCCAATAAAACGCTGACACGCATCTCTTAGAGCAAACGATACTGACATCGAAACTACGCAAAATCCTATTATGAAAACCATACTTTTTATAAACTTAATACCATAAGATGCTTTATTTTTAAAAAACATATTGCAAAAAACTCTGATTGTAAGATACGTTACAAAGAACAAAAAGGAAGCATTGGAATCGGACAAAAATAAACATATACAGTTTATTGTCACACACAAGACAAGTATCCAAGAATTAAAAATCTTACCTTTAAAATTATTTTTTATATACCTGTCTGACAGAATATCACAGGAAATAATTGATTCCACCATGGAAAAAGCTAATATGTTCGAATTTGTATAAATTCCTATCAAACGGTTTTTATATATTCCCAAATTATAAGAACCAATTTTTATTTCATGCTGCCAAAGAAGCACGGTAAGAGAAAGAAATCCACAAATCGTACCGAAAACAATAAAAAACTTAAGTATAAAAACCATTTCTTTTTCTACTTCATGGTGCGTGTTTTCCATATACATTCCATAAAACATAAAAAAGCATGCGGACGTATAAAGTACAAGAGCAATATTAGGTATTAACCATATCGAAATATTCATAAATGATGTTATCGTCATAGAAATCAAAAACGCCCACAAAAGATACCTATATTTAACTTTAAAAGCACGTTTTTCCATAAAGAAATTATGTACGAGAATAAAAAATCCCCACGAAAGTACAAAACATTTTATTATCAAAAATGGAATATCCAAAAACGCCAACATTTCGAAAGATAATACCATTATAAAAATTTTTCTGAATAAGCTCGTATCACACATATATTTTTTTATATCAAATTTTTCAGCAAGCAACCGCAATACGAGCACCCCTTTCTCAGGAAATTTATTTTAAATTTTCTTTGTAAGTTTTTATGATATATTCTACTTCATCGTTTGTCAAAAGAGTGTGAAGCGGAAGTGTTACTTCATTTTTATACATGTTAAAAGCATTAGGAAAATTTTTTATGTCAAAACCTATATTTTTATAAGCAGTAAGCATTGGAAGAGGTTTATAATGCACGTTCGTAGCAATACCGGATTCAGACATTTTTTGAATAAATTTGTTTCTGAACTCCTCGTCTTTGCCGAGAAGTCGGGTAATGTAAAGATGACAACTGGAACGTGAATCTTTGGTTAAATGTGATAAAACCTGTACATTTTCGGATTTTAGACCATCATTATACATCTGAGTAATTTCGTAACGCCTTTTTAACATCTCATCATATCTCGATAATTGAGAAAGTCCCAAAGAAGCGAGTATATCGGTCATGTTACACTTATATGCAGGGTAGATTATATCATACTCCCATGCACCGGCTTTACTTTTCGCCAAAGCATCTTTATTTTGACCATGCAAAGATAAAAGCATGTAATTTTTATATATCTCATCACTGTCTATTCCATCAATTGATCTCCAGGTAACAGCTCCGCCTTCTGCTGTCGTAAGATTTTTGACAGCATGAAAAGAAAAACTTGTAAAATCCGCTACACTACCTGAGATTTTTCCATTTCGACTGGCCCCAAAAGAATGTGCTCCATCAGCTACCACGACAACTCTTCCGAAACTTTTTTGTATGGCATTATTCGGACGAAAAATACTCTTTTTACTGTTTACAACCTCGAATATTCTGTCGTAATCGCACATTACTCCTCCTAAATCTACGGGAATAATTGCCTTTGTACGAGAAGTAATTGCATCTCTTAGCTTTTCGTAATCCATCTCAAAAGAATCTTTTGCAGTATCAACCAGTACCGGAGTTGCTCCGACATGGCAAATAACGCTGCATGAAGCCGTATAAGTATAGGCGCTTGTAATAACTTCGTCCCCGGGGCCAATTCCAAGAATCCTCAGAGTCATTTCAAGACACGCCGTAGCTGAATTAAGAGCTGCTGCTCCGTCTGCCGAACAATATTTCGCAATTTCTTTTTCAAACAATTTCGTCTTTGGTCCTGTTGTGATCCAGCCTGAATTAAGAGCTTCAGTTACTGCTTTGATGTCTTTTTCGGAAATATCCGGAGGTGAAAATTTTATATTGTATTTCAATTCAAAAATCTCCTTACTTTTTTACTACAGCTAAAACTGTTTTTATCATCAACTTTATGTCATACCAAAAATTAAAATTCTTAATATACTCGAGGTTGTATTTCATTTTTTCGGGAAAAATTTCTTTTATATAAACTTCATCAGGATTTTCTGCACCTTCGAGTAGTTTCGATTCATCTTTATACATAATACTGGTCAAAGATGTAACTCCTGCAGGTAATAAAAGTGTTGCGTACATCTCAGGTGTGTATTCTTTCACATATTTGGGAACTTCAGGCCTCACTCCGACAAAAGAAAGTTCTCCGTTTAAAATATTAAACAGCTGCGGAATTTCATCTATTCGAAATTTTCTTAACCATTTCCCACATTTTGTTATACGTGCATCTTCTCCCGTGGTAACCTGAGAACCCAAAGATTCCGCATTTTCCACCATGGTTCTGAACTTAAACACCTTAAAAATTCTTCCGCCTTGAGTAACTCTGTCTTGTAAGAACAAAGCTTTTCCCGGTGAATCAAGCTTTATAATAATCCACACCGCAACCAACAAGGGAAATAAAATTATTATCATTAAAATTGATACTATTATATCGAAAATCCTCTTAAAAATTAAAGCGGGTTTCCTTTTTCGTACAATATCATAATATTTTCTCACTTCTTCGTTTTTCATGTATTCCGGCAATTCATCCCAAGATATTAAAATGTCAAATCACATCCTAAAAATTATAATTACCAAAAAATTTTCGCAACATACCTTACTTTATAATTCAATTATATTCTAAAAAATTATCATTTTCAATACGCTTACCAGTGGCGTACCAAACAAGAGGTATATATTAAAAAAATTTCGGAACAATAAATTAAACAAACAGAAAATTTAAAGGTGGTTATTTACATGTCTGTCGCACTCATCAGAACCATTATACTTTACGTGATAATTATATTCTCAATGAAAATGATGGGAAAACGTCAAATAAGTGATTTGCAAACATCTGAACTTGTCATAACAATAATGATCTCCAACATTGCCGCAATCCCCATGGAGGACAGTGCCCAACCTCTGCTTGGAAGTCTCATACCGATAGCAGTTTTGATTTGCTGCGAGATATTCGTTTCTTACATGATGATGAAAAATTCAAAAATCCGTCAACTCATTTGCGGAAAACCTATAATAGTAATCAGTGAAGGAAAAATTCAACAAGACGCTCTCAAATACCTGAGAATAAGCACCGAAGATCTATTTGAACAGCTCCGTCAATCAGATGTTTTCACTCTTGAGGATGCATGGTTTGCAATAATGGAAACCAACGGTAATTTAAGCGTACTAAAAAAATCAAACAAACAGCCTCCGGACGCTGATGCTATGGGTATCTCTCCTCCTCAAGAAAAGTTCGACGCAGTAGTTGTAAATGACGGTATAGTATCCGATTTTTCTTTGTCAGTATGCGGTCTGGACAAGCACTGGCTCGAAAAAACTCTTAAATCCGAAAAAGTTAAAGTCAAAGATATATTTATAATGACTGCAAACACTTCAAAAGAGTTCAACATTATCAAAAAGGAGATTTAAATAATGAAAAAAGTCTACTGGGCAGGTATATTGGCTGTTGTTTCCATAGCAATCTGTGCTCTTTGCCTTGCATATGTTACAAAAGCCTCGGATGAAGCAAAAGAATATGTTGAAAAAATTCAAACAGCTGTAACTAATTCAGACTACGACACAGCAAAAGAACAAGCTCAAGAGCTCGATGAATTTTGGCAAAAAAAACACACAATCTTATCCATGCTTGTTCATCACAAAAATTTGGAAAAAATAGAAGAATCCGTTCAAATAATAAAGACAACTCTCGAAAATGCAGATGACGACAATCGTATTGACTGTGAAACAGAAAATACCAGAGCTCTTTCCGGAATTAAAAATTTAAGAGATGTTGAACTGCCTTCCGTTTCCAATATACTTTAATTACACGAAAACTATACACACTCAATAAAAAATAAACTTACCGACCTCAAGGGATTCATTATCCTCAAGGTCGGTTTTTCACGTTCTCTATTAAATAATTCTTTACAACACTTATTCAGGATTAATTTCCAAAAAATCCGAAAAGCCGGTCATATCAAAAACTTCCATTACAACAGGTTTGACATTTATAAGAACCATTTTACCTCCATCAATGGTATTTATTCTCTTTTGAACATAAAGAATGGTTCTCAATCCTGCACTGCTCAAGTACTGAACATCAACAAAATCCAAAATTAAATTATTTTCGCCTTCTTCAAAACCTTGATCCAAAGCCGCTTGTAAATCCGGAGCAGTTTGAGTGTCTATCCTGCCTATGATATGATAAATTACTTTACCATCGTCAAATTTTTTCTCAATTTCCATTTCAATATGCCTCCTTAAAAAATCATTTTGTCCTTTTGGTAATTACAAGATTATTTTTTCCACCGTTATGACTGTATTCCATACTGTCCATGAGTTTATTAACCATAAATATACCCAAACCACCGATTTTTCTATTTTCAACTTTCTCTTTAACGTTGGGTTTTGATATAGAAGTTGGATCGAAAGGAACACCGCTATCAGTAAATTTCACTTTGATACAATTGATTCCGGGAATATATTCCACATCTACACGCACATTACCCGAAGAATTGGGATACGCATAATGAGAAATATTAACAAAAATCTCCTCACTTGCAATAATTATATGATGGATTATATCTGAAGATATTGCATTCCCAGTCATAAACTCATTTAACAAACTATACAGCCTATGCCAATTGGTAATTCGGGCAGAAATAACGATACTTTTCTTAACCATAACACTTCCGCCTTCCTTTCACCAATCAGTACGATTACAATTTTACAGCATTTATCATTATAATTCAATAGTTATTTTGATTTTTTTGTGAAAATATTCACCAAATTGAAATTTGATCCGTTTTTTATATTTTTGAACATATTCCACAATATTTTCAACAATTTTGTACAACATATTTCGACAACCTATATTTTAAGTCGTCAATTTTTCATTTCTAATCAATTTTAACAATTTATTACTTCAAATAACTTATCTGTGCAACCATCTCACCGTTTTTATAATAAATTCTTGGTACCCGCTTACCTATCAAGCATACCACTTCATAGTTAATTGTACCCATACGTTTTGCCAAATCGTCAACAGAAATAAATTCTTTTCCATCAGTTCCAAAAACAGTCACTTCGCTTCCTTCTTTTACTCCGGGAACTTCAGAAACGTCCATCATCAATTGATCCATACATACTCTGCCAATAACCGGTGCTCGTTTTCCACATACAATCAATTCAGCATTATTTGAAAACCGCAAAGAATAACCATCGGCATATCCGATCGAAACAGAAGCTATTTTCATTTCTTTTTCAGATTTAAAAGTACGACCATAGCTTACACTAATTCCCGTTGGAACTGTCTTTACCTGTGAGACAACTGTTTTAAGCTGCATAACAGGTTTTAAATCTATTTTATCCCTAACTTCATCCGATGGATACAGTCCATAAAGTATAACTCCCGCCCTTACCATATCGAGATGCATCTCAGGAAAACTTATTATTCCCCCACTGTTACAGCAATGTCTGAGCGAAATCTTAATTCCTTTTGACTCAAGCCCTTCAATTACCGATTTAAAATTTTTAAACTGTTTAAGTGTATACTCTCTATTATTTGTTACATCGTCCGAAACAGAAAAATGAGTAAAAATTCCTTCAAATTCCAATTCAGGCATACTGTTTTTTATATCTTCTATTTCCAAAATTGATTTTTCTATGTACTGTGGAGTTTGGCTGAAAAATCCTATTCTGCTCATTCCGGTATCAATTTTGAGGTGAATTTTTAATCTGAAATTTGAGCTTTTACATCTTTTACAAAGTTCATATGCGTATTCATGAGAAAAAACAGCTTGAGAAATATCATATTTATAAAGAAATTCAGCCATATCCGGGTCAGTATATCCAAAAATAAGAATCGGTTTTTTGGCCCCACTTTTTCTCAACTGTATTGCTTCATCTATATTTGAAACTCCATACCAATCCGCTCCAAGTTTTTCATATTCTTTAACTAAAAATTCAGCTCCATGTCCATACGCATCAGCTTTAAGAACACACAAAATTTTTGTTTTTTTTGACAATTTGTTTTTTATACTGTTAAAATTGTATTTTAGAGCATTTAAATCAATTTCTGCCCAAGTACGTTTTGAAAAATTTTCCAATTAAAGGATCTCCCATCTTTTTATAGTATACTTTATGTTATATCACATTTGTATGCGTGTTAAAATGATAAGTGTCAAATTAATTCAAATAAAATATACCAAATACAAAAAAGGAAAAATTATGAATATAGGAAATATAAAAATAAATGCAGTAGCTGCTCTGGCTCCTATGGCCGGAGTAACGGATAAAGCTTTCAGGGAAATTTGCGCTCTTTGCGGTGCAGCATATTTCACCAGTGAAATGATAAGTACAAAAGGTCTTATCTATAACAGTCAAAAAACTTTTGATTTAATGCAACGCTCCGAATATGATAATCCATTTGCCATTCAGCTTTTCGGAAATACTCCTTCAGACTTTGCAAAAGCAATAGAAATTATTCAAAAAAACAGTCTTATCCCCGATATTATCGACATAAACATGGGTTGTCCCGCAACAAAAATAGTTAAAGAAAACTCCGGTTCCGCCTTAATGAAAAATCCCCAACTATGTGGGGAAATAGTGAAATCCGCCAAATCGGTCTCACCTGTGCCGGTAACGGTAAAAATACGCTCCGGATGGAATTACAAAACAATTAACGCTGTAGAAATTGCCAAAATATGCGAGCAATCCGGAGCTGATGCAATTACAGTTCATGCAAGAACCAAAGAACAAGGTTATTCCGGAAAAAGTAATCTCGAGGTAATCAAAAAAGTAAAAGAAAATGTAAAAATTCCTGTAATAGGTAACGGAGATATTATTGATGCCGCTTCGGCAAAGCATATGATGAATTTTACAAAATGTGACATGGTAGCTGTAGGCAGAGGTGCAATGGGAAATCCGTGGATTTTCTCTGAAATAAATGCCTCGGTACTCGGTAAATCAAATTATTCTGTTCCCACAATTGATGAAAAAATTAAACTTATCAAAACACATATTCAAAAAATTTGTACGTACAAAGGTGAACAACGTGGCATAAAAGAAGCACGAAAACACATGGCATCGTACATTAAAGATATTCCAAATGCGGCCAATTTCAGAAAAGAAGCGTTTTCTGCAGAAAGCAAAGATGAACTGTTTGCACTTTGCGACAAAATTTCCAAAAGTGAAAACCAAATCTATATGCAAGAGGGAAAAATTTAACCGGAAGAAATATCTTCCGGATTTTTAATTTTAATTTTTATATTTTATAAAACACCAATAACACTAAATACGATAATTCTCAAACTGAATATCAAGAAAATTATTTATAAAATTTTCGTTTAAAACAATTTCAGATTCTTTGGAATTATCCATTTCCTTTATTTTGGCTTTTCCCGAATCCAGTTCTTCGTCACCGATAATTAGCGTATACTTTGCGCCTATTTTATTTGCATATTTCATTTGCGACTTTAAATTTCTACCCATAATATCAGTTTCGGCAAATATCGAAGAATGTCTCAAAGCCTCGCACAATTCAAGAGCTTTAAGCTTTGCTTTTTCTCCAACAGGTGCAATATATATTTCAGGTTCTTGTGACTTTTCAAAAAGTGCATTTTGACTTTTCATCACCGCAAGAATTCTTTCCATACCCATTCCGAAACCTATTGCCGGCAGAGACGGTCCTCCCATTATTTCAGATAAACCGTCATATCTTCCACCACCGCAAACAGTCAACGCAGAACCATCCACATCACATACAAATTCAAAAACTGTTTTAGAATAATAATCAAGCCCTCTTACAATTTTCGGATTAATCTTATAATCTATTTTCGCAGTTTTAAGTAAATTCTTTAAACTTTCAAAATGTAACGAACAATCTTTGCATATATAATCCAAAATAATTGGAGCTTCACCGCAAATTTTTCCACATTCCGGATTTTTACAGTCAAATATACGCATGGGATTTCTGGACAACCTATCTATACAGGTTTTACATAAACCATTTTTATGATTTTCAAAATAATTTTTTAGTGCATCATTAAATCTTTTTCTGCAATCAGAACATCCTATTGAATTTACTTCTAAATTTACTGATTTGATACCAAGTCTTTTTAAAATTGAACTTGCGGCACAAATAAGATTCACATCAGCAGAAGCTTCCGTAGATCCTATAATCTCCAGTCCGAATTGAAAAAATTCACGATATCTTCCTGACTGGGGTTTTTCGTATCTGTAGCATGACGAAACATACATGAGTTTAAGCGGTAAAGCAGTGTTATAAAGTCCATTTTCCAAAACCGCTCTCATAATACCGGCAGTACCCTCCGGTCTGAGCGTAACTGACCTATTGCCTTTATCCGAAAATGTATACATTTCTTTTTCCACAACATCCGAAGTATCTCCGACTGAACGTTCAAAAAGTTCAGTATGTTCCAAAACCGGTGTCCGAACAAATTTAAATCCGTATAATTCCGATTCTTCTTTCATTACTTTCTCAATTGTTTCCCATTCTTTACCTTGCTCGGGAAGCACATCCTGCATCCCTCTAATTCTTTTTGTAATAAGATTCACACCAAAACACCTTCTTGTTTTTTGAATTTTACAAACAAAAACTCCTCTGAAAACCAAACGTCGATCAGAGAAGATTTAAATATCAATTATCCGAAAACAAACTAAACTATTACCGATCTGCCACCGCTTCTCCAGTCAAAATCTCCTCTTTCAAGGCCATGAATCAAACATTCGGCGGTCGCTATATTAGTAGCAAGAGGTATGTTATGTACATCACAAAGTCTTAAAAGATCTTCTTCAGGTTTTCCCATGAGTTCGGGATGTCTGGCATCACGGAAGAACACAAGCATATCTATCTCTCCACAGGAAATCCTTGAAGAAATTTGCTGGCATCCTCCTTGAGCTCCTCCTAAAAATTTGATTATCCTAAGACCTGTTGCTTCGGAAACAAGTTTTCCGGTAGCTGCAGTTGCACACAATTTATGTCTGCTGAGAATTCCGCAGTAAGCAATACAAAATCTCACCATAAGTTCCTTTTTTCCGTCTTGAGCGACAAGAGCGATGTTCATGTATTTTTTCCTCCTAAATATCTTAAAATATTACTTAATTTTTCAAAATTCCGCAAAAACATACTTTAAATTGAAAAACTCCATTAATCGCACTCCGTACATTATACTACATTTTATAAATTTATTTCAATCTTTATAAAAAATTAAGTTTAACACTCACCTCTTTTTCGTATAATGCATTTATTAAAAGGGAATTATTTTTATTTATGGGTCATATTATCATATTTCCAGAAAATTGTCAATTTTTCTATTACATTTTTTATCGATTTTATTCGACATTTCTCGCAATTCTTAAATATTTAGCATTGTAAAAATTTCATTAAGGATTGATTCCGAAATATGCATTCATTATGTCTCTTGCAACATTTTTGGAAACTATTCCGCTTTTACCGTGCGCTATTACAACCGAAATTGCAATTTGAGGATCATCATACGGTGCAAAACATATAAATGTGGTATGATCGGAACCGGAATTCTGAGCCGTACCGGTTTTTGCTGCCACGGGAATAGGATAATTTGAAAAATCACGAGCCGTACCTGAAAGAACTACTTCACGCATGCCTTCTTTTACTGCTGTTAAATTTTCTTCCGAAATTCCTACATCTTCAACAAGTTCCGGAGTATACTGTTTAATAACTTCAGAACGTCCGTAATTCACTATCTTATTTACAAGATGAGTTCTGTACCTTTTTCCTCCACTGGCTATAGTGGCGGTATAAGTAGCAAGCTGAACAGGAGTTATCATATTATCCGACTGCCCTATAGCTGCCTGCGAAGACCCGGATTCATACCATTTTGCTCCGACTTGCCTACAATGTTCGGGGCCTGCAAGAACTCCTTTGCTTTCACTGACTTCTATTCCCGTTTTTACACCTATTCCGAATTTTTTTGCAAATCCTCCCAAAAGTTCCGCTCCTAAACGACGTCCCAGTTCCGCAAAATACACGTTGCAAGATTTAGCAAGTGCGTTTCTAAGCTTTACATTTCCATGTACTCCCATACACCTTAAGCGGTATCCTGTATAATAATTGAAACTTCCGCAACAATTTATCGTTTCTTCAGGTGTTATTTTTCCGGACTCGAGCGCAGCACATGCAACCAAAGGTTTGTAAACCGAACCCGGAGCATATGCTCCCATAAATGCACGATTTAAAAGCGGTACAGCTTCATCTTTTGCCAAGTTAGAGTAATAAGATCTATCCTCCATAAATTGAGTCAAATTATAACTCGGATAAGTAGCAGCTGCCAAAACAGAAAAATCTTTTACGTTTAAAACCACAGCAGCTCCCGAACAACAATCAGAGGCACCTTTATGAGCTTTTTCTACATTTTCTTTAAGAGATTTATTGGCAACCTGCTGAAGTTTCGAAGAAATAGTCAAAAATACGGTGTTCCCGGAACGAGCAGGCTCTTTTTCAGAAACGTCCACAACCTGTCCGTCACGTGACATCTGAATCATTCTTTTACCGCCTATTCCTCTCAGATAATCTTCAAAAGCACCCTCTATTCCTGATTTTCCTATAATTGCATCCATTGCATATGTTTCTTTTCGCTTTTCGTATTCTTCCGAGGACATAAATCCGGTGTATCCTACTATATGCGGTGCAACATCACCGTTGATGTATTTTCTCAAAAGAGATGTCTGTATTCTCAAACCTTTATACTCTTCAAATTTTTCACTTATAACTGTAACTGCTTCTCTGCTTATACTACCAGCAAGAACATACGGCGTACCTCTTGAATAACTTTTATTGTTTTTTTCCATATTCAGTCTTACACTGCAAATAATCCTTTGTTCCGGCTTTGAAAAATCTTCGGCTTTGTATTTCTTTATCATCACATTCATACATTCATCCGCAGAAGCATCGGGTTTAAGTTTAAGAGTGTTTTTTAAACTTTTGCTTTGAGAATCTTTTCCGTCCTCAAATACAAACTGTTCTTTTTCTACTTTTACCGGCAACAAATCAATCCAACTACAATTGAGAGATTCCAAAAATTTAACGGATTTCAATATAAACTGGTTTTCTTTACTTTTTTCAACCAAAAGCCTGTCAATAACAACTTTATATCCCGTATCATTTACCGCCAAACCTACTCCGTCACAATCAAGGATTTCTCCCCTAACAGGATCAGTCGTAACAAAATATATATTACTGCTGTTTGCACGAAATTTATAATATTCAGAATTTATCAGCTGCCAATCAACCAAACGTGAAGCAAAAACAATAAAAATTGTTGTCACCATTCCGATAAGAAATATATATCTCTTTTTGTTAAAAACTTTGGAGTCTATTTTCTTCACCTCCCGAATCGTTTCCCATAAAATAACGCACACTTCGGTTAAGCAAAAATATTATCGGCACCACAGCAACCGAATAAACAAAAGTCGGAATAAAAACCGTTCTCCATACAAAATCATAATCCGAATATCCCGGCAAAACAAATCCAAAGTAAAACCTTATCCCAAGTACTGCCAAGTTCAGCATAACACAAAGAAGCCACACCGACCAAAGTTTCGAACTTATAAAATAATTGGAAAGCACTCCCAAAAAATATCCTAAAATACCAAATATCAACGTACACACGCCCATAGGTATACCGTAAGACATGTCCAAAAGCGATCCGCATATTATTCCGAAAACCATACACGCAAATTCCTTTTCCCACACAGCCATGCAAACAAATACGGAAACAAGAAACATAGGTCGAGCATTAAAAGTTTTTATCGTAAGACATGGAAGCTGTTCGAGGCAATAAAATATACACAATTCCGCAAAATACACGACAAAGCGCAGACATTTGCCAATTTTATCTGATTTCATCACAATTCCTCAGCTCTTATCATTTTTCAAAATATCTACGGTTCCTTTTCCTTTAAAATCGGATACCACAAAAACATCTTTTATTTCTCTGACATTCTCAAACGGCTCCACCAAGGCATAATACGACGAATCACGACTGTCGTATTCTATCGATTTTATATTTCCGATTTTTAAATTTTTCGGGTACATACCGCTTATTCCACTGGTAACCACAGTATCTCCGCTCTTCATTTCACTTTGTGCGGGAATGAAAATCATTCGTGTAAGATTATCCGCAGCCTGAACCGCAGTTCCGGAAATTACCCCACTGTCTCCGGTTACGCAATCCACCGCCCCTATTTTAGATTCGGGAGATAAAATAGTCTTTACCCTGCTCGAATTTGCAGTTACCATACAAACTCTTCCGACAAGTCCGTTCTCTGTTAAAACTGCATCATTTTGAGCAACGCCATCTTTAGTACCTTTATCTATGACAAAATCCCAAAAACATTCCGTCGAATCTCTGCCTATAACCGACGCAGATATAAATTTTAAACTCTCGTTGCCTTGCTTTATACCGTAATATTTACGAAAACGAAGATTCTCACGCTTCACATTGTTATAATCCACTGACAAATCTCTAAGTTCATTTATCTGTGATTTAAGCAAATCATTTTCTTCTTTCAGTTTCTCTTTTTCTTCAAACTGATATGAAAAATCCGCCGCTCGGTCGCATGTCCATTTTAACGTCTTTTGAATCGGAACCGTAACACAGCTTAAAGCATTTACAAAAATATTGTCATCCGGATTAAAAAAACCATAAAGCATTATTCCGGAAATTATAAGTGACAACCCTAAAACAATCTTAAAAGCGGTACTTTTAAAAAAATACTTCAATTATCTTCACCCCGCTGTGTTTTTCAATTCCTGCCGGTTCTGCGAATTTCTCTCGGTAAAGACTGATTAAGACACTCTCCCGTTCCGTCGACAACACAATCAAGAGGACTTTCAGCTATATGCACCGGCATATTGGTGTTTTGCGATATAAGTGTGTCTATTCCTCTAAGAAGTGCTCCTCCTCCGGTAATTGTTATACCACGGTCAAAAATATCTGCGGACAATTCAGGCGGAGTATTTTCCAAAGTAATTTTAACAGCTTCTACAATACGTCTCAAAGGTTCCGCAAGAGCTTCTCTTACTTCTTCTGAAGTTATAGTAACATCTTTTGGTAAACCGTCAACAAGGTTTCTTCCTTTTACCGTCATTTCTTCTTCGCTGCTATACGGTACAGCAGAACCTATTTTTATTTTTATATCTTCAGCAGTGCGTTCTCCTATAAGAAGATTATGTTTGCACTTTACGTAAGAGATTATTGCTTCATCAAGTTTATCTCCTGCCACTCTTTCCGACGTAGCCGTAACTATGCCGCCAAGAGAAATAACCGCTACTTCAGATGTTCCTCCTCCGATATCAACTACCATACTTCCTGTAGGTTCCGAAATTGGAAGTCCTGCTCCTATTGCAGCAGCCATTGGTTCTTCAATTAAATCGACAGTTCCTGCTCCCGCTTGTCTTGCAGCATCTTCTACAGCTCTGCGTTCGACTTCGGTAACTCCCGAAGGGATACATATGATAACACGTGGTCTGCTGAAAAACATACTTCTTACGGTTTTGGATATAAAATATCTAAGCATACTGGCAGTTACGTCAAAATCAGCAATGACTCCGTCTTTGAGCGGACGAACAGCAACAATTGACCCCGGTGTTCTCCCTATCATTTCTTTGGCCTGAGAACCTACGGCAAGAACAGTATCATTCCTGACATCTACAGCAACTACTGACGGTTCTCTTTTTATTATTCCTTTTCCTTTGACAAACACAAGAGTATTTGCCGTACCCAAATCTATACCTATCTCTTTAGCAAACATTTATCGACTTACCTCCAGGTTTTGTAATATTTTTTGATTATATCATATTTAAATTTCGTATTGCATTATTAAAATTGTTTTCCCGTAGAACCAAATCCACCTTCTCCACGTTCGGTAGAATCTAACTTATCTACTTGACAAAGATTAAAATTTTCAACTTTCATAACAACCATCTGAGCAATTCTTTCACCGGGTTTTATAGTATAGGATTCTTCACCAAAATTACAAAGCCCGACACGTATTTCTCCCCTGTAATCGCTGTCAATTACTCCTACTCCGTTCGAAAGAGAAATTCCATGCTTAACTGCAAGTCCACTCCTTGCAAAAATAAACACTGCATAATCTTTTTCGGGAAGAGAAACAGCTATCCCAGACGGCACCAATACACGTTTTCCGGGTTCCAAAACGATATCTTCCTCTATACATGCGCACAAATCCATACCTGCCGAACCTTCGGTAGCTCTCTTGGGAACAATTGCTTTCTCTGATATTTTACAAAAATTTAATACATTTGGGGATTGACTTTTGTTTTCCACATTCTCACCTTTTTTATCAACATTTCAATGTTTATTTTAAAATAATTCTCGCAAAAAAGTAACAACGGCACTTAAAAGATATTATTTTTAATATTTATAAAAAAAGTTTTCCTCATTTTCCACAGAACTTTCAACATTTTGAAGTTAAAAACAAACTACGACCCAATATTAACATACAAAATTTTGATTTACTTTCTAAAATTAAAATAAATATCGTCCATACAAAAGTTAAATATCTTTAACCTTCGTTTTCTTATTATTGTGCGCTTTCTTTTCGGCTTTATGTGCTCTGTCGCACAAATCCATCATGACCAGTGCATTTACAATCGACGAACTTAGTCCCGGATTCGAGAACCTGATTTCCGTTATCTTATCATTTATCTCATCAACTATAAGATTGACATAAGATTCGTCTTCATCAGTTCGAATACTGAATTCAGAGTTGTTAATTTTTACTTTTACACTGCGTCCGGACATTTTAATGCTCCTTTCTGTACGTTAAAAATTTCCACACGGAATCATTATACTATATTACAAACAATAAAATAATCTAAAATTGATAATATTTCACCCAAAAACCATTTTTGATGTGTTTTTTATTATATTTATCATTTTTTACAATTTTATTTGTTCAAAAAGTGGATTATAAAAATTTTTTTCAAAAAATTATTGACACATAATACTCTCTACGATATAATTTATTACGTTGGTGCTAATGATGCCGAGGGTACACCCGTTCCCATCTCGAACACGGTAGTTAAGCTCGGTGATGCTGAAGATACTTGGTCGGTGACGGCCTGGGAAAATAGGGTGATGCCAACTTTTTTTATGTCTATTTTTAAATCTGCTCTGAGCGGATTTATTTTTTATCAAACTACATGATATACATAGTTTTTCCACTGTTCACTAATATTTAACTAACTTAAGTTCAAATCATCATTAAAATTTATCAACAGGAAATTTATTATGAAAAAAATATCTTACTTTTTGTTGTCATCACTAATAACATTAATTTTATTAGTAAACCAAAATTCTATATCAGCAGTATTCGATGAGGAATTTTTGAATAATCAAGCGTATAACGCTTACTCTGAATATACATTATTGAAACGTAGTATTGAGCTAACCTATTCTCCTGATTCACCTAATTTTCTTGATGAAACTTATTTTAAAGAAAATGCACACAATTTTTCTGAGTGGAAAAATAAATTTGCGAACACTCTTCAACGAATAAAAGATCAATCTTTTGAAAATTTTTTAATCTTCTTTTCACATTTTATGAACTACATGTACGACACCATTCTTATAAGTACCAGATATAAAGATTGTAAAATAAACTTTATTCCCCCTAAAAATGGACTACTCACAGGATCAGTAGTTGTTATTTTAATAGACATATATAATTTAGCTGATATCAGAGTAATATTTTAATTACAAATCCAAAATTTACTCTCATTAAATTCAATTACGTAAACCAAATTTTACAAAAACTCATCACATACCAAATGTATAACTTCATAATCATATTTTAATTTTCCTAAAATCAAAAACACGTACCCAATTTTAAACAAAAATTTATTAATAGGAGATTTATCATGAAAAAATTATTTAATCTTTTCGAATTGGCAATAGTTTTGATAATTTTTCTAGTAGGCTCAGTTGTTCATGTATCAGCAGTTGAAGTTGATAAATACGAACGGGAATTGTTAGAAAATGTAGCTAAGAGTTATAGCACAGAATTTGCTAAACTAATTAGCGTCCGTGCAGGTAATCCTGATGAATCCTCTTATGAATACTTTGGTAGATTTTCCTACGTCGAAAAAGCCTCTGTAAAAGAAATTTATGAAGGCAATTACTCCAGATATCTTGATATATACTTTAGTAAATACTCTGATGCCTACATTAATGGATATATTAGTACATATTTTTTCAAAAGATTTGATGAACATCCTGAAGAACCTGATGAATATTCTGAAGAACTTATTAAAATTTCTGATAAATACTTAAAAGATCGTCTTTACGATTTACTAGATACATTTATAAAAACTTTTGAAGAGCTTAAAAAACGTGAATCATTGCGACATGCACTAATATTCTTATTTAGTTTTGTAAATTCATTTTCATCAGTAACAAGATGTGACTATTTAAAAGAACATTACTTATACACTTCAACAGAAACTTTAAATCGGTATACTAGTTGTGATGTACGTTTTAATGCTATAAATAGAGACATAACAATATGTTTAACAACAAGCAACGTGGATAAACCTACAATTATTGACATAACTTTGGATCCAGAAAAATTTTTGTCAGACAAACTAAAATCTTTTGTTCCTAAGTGGGTTTTTGAAAGGGATCTTCCCATAGATTAAAACTATGAAGAACGTTAATTTCATATTCAGAAAAAATTTTAAAAACAGGTAAATGTTTTATCTTCCTGAGCAAGTTTTGAAAGGAATTTCCTTAAAAATTTATTCAAAATATATAATAATAAATTTTTATTTTTACTTGTTTTACAAATTCTTATAAATATATAATGTATTCACAGTAAAAAATATATTTGTATGAGATGTATTATGAAAAAATTATTTAATTCTTTAGCAATATTACTTACCTTATTTTAATTATTAATTTCACTCCTGTAAACTACTATCACTGAAATTCAAATGACAAAACTCACCTATGGAGAAATATGTCGGTTCCGAAATATCTCGTTCTATTACTGAAATATCTCATGATCTAATTATCTCTCAAGAAAACATGGTTAGATATAAAGTTTGGAAAAGCCAATTTGAAAAAACTTTTTCCGAAATATAAGTTCTATGGTTGCAGATAGTGATACTAAGTTTCTGTGGAAGACACTCTTTTTATATATCATTTACTGACTAAGAAACTCGTAACAAAAAAACTTTTAATATAAAACGATAATTTTCAAATTCTCTTGATTTTTTAATCAGGAGATTTTTTTATGCAATTAACTATGATAAAATCTATAATTTTTTTGATAACATCGCTGACAAAATTAAATTACCTATTATAAATTTCAATAAAATAAAATGATATGCGTACTATTAAGTTTTGTTTTGTTTATACAACATAAAATTAATGTTGAAAAACATAAAGAGTTGTGAGAAAATATTAACCAATATAATTTTATCAAGGAGGAATCATTTTTTATGGATAAAATGAAAGTTTTATTAAAAAAGTTAAGTAAAAATCTCTTATTCATCACAATTTTAATGACAACTGTTGTATTTACAATCTACACAATCACTAAAGCTTTAGAAAGTGATTCAAATTATTCATATTCTTCGGATTCCACCTCAAGTACAGATCCCGAACAAAAACTTACAAGTGAAGAAGTAGATAAAATCATAGAAGATTTAAAGATTTCGGGAAACATAGATAACATATTGGAAAAACTTGATGAAATAATTCAAAGAGCTAAATTATCCGGAAATACCGCTCTTCAAGAATACGCTTCAAATATGAAAACGTATTACGAACTTCAAAAACAACTTGACAGCGTAAAAAATTTAATAGAAGCTTCTAAAAAGAAAAATTCCGATATAGCCTCTGTCGACCAACAAGTTTCTAAAATTCTTTCCGTGACGACCATAATACAGGATTTAAAAGGTGCAGTTTCCGATGAAGCTCTTTTGGTACTGGAATCCTTAAGTGATGAAAATGTTAAAAAACTTCAGGAAACTATGGCAGAAATAGAAGGATTAATAGATATTAATGATATAAGTTCGCTTTCAATTCAGCAACGAAGTTTACTTGATGTAATTGTTCTAAGTAAATTATTGGACGAAAATATGTTGGAAGGAGAGCGTCTCCAAACAGCTGAAGATGCTTTAACTGTTGCGATTACAATACTTCAATCTAACCAAAAATCACTTTATGATACAGACCTATACAATTCTTTGGTCGACGAAACAGATAAATTCGTTAAACTTGGAAAAAAGGCATCTACTGTTTTGCCGGAACAGACAGTGTTCGTTGGAGGATACTTCCCGCTTAAACACGCTCCGATAATGTATGATGGACATATTTTACTTGCAATTGAAGATTTATATCAATATATAGACGCAGACATCGAATACATGTACAACAATGCTACTATGGTAATTCAATCCCCGAATAAAGTTCTTGAAATTGTAGCCGGTAAGAACGTTGCATATTTAAACGATGAGCCTAAAAACATGCCTGTTCCTATTTTAAATTTTAACGATACAATATATATGTCCGCTGAATTTTTTGGTCAAGCATATGACATTTCGTACAAATTTTTGCCCAAACAAGAATGCTTAATATTCTATAAAAATTTAGTTCAACTTTCAAACAGTTCTGTTCCTAATCAACTAAACAAAGAATAAGGATAGGAGAATTTTCAAATGGCAAAATATACGATAATTTCGGATATAGGAAAAGGTTTACTTTCTATTTTAAGGGATAAGCTCGTTCCGGACGTTATAGATAAAGCTGAAAGTATCGGAATTTGCGATCCAAAAGAACGTGGTGGATATATTGTAGGTATTCACCCTTATGACATAAAAGAAGATTTAAGCGGAACTGCAAAAGAACCCCAAAATTTACCTGACGGAAGTATTCAAGATCCTCCTGCAATGATAGAAATAAATTATGTAATATCTGTCAACAGCAAAGCGGAAATAGAATCAAAAGCGCTTGATGAAGCTAAAATAATAGGAAAAATAATACAAATCTTTAAGGATAACCCTACAATCCCTGCAAGATACATGCCCGACAATGCAGGTATGCCATTGGAGAATGTTCCGATAAGCATGCTACCTATAAACATGGAAGAAAAAGTAAAAGTGTGGACCATGTTTGGAGAATCATATAAACTATCTGTATTCTACGTGGTAGGACCCGTGGCAATAGATTCGGAAAATATCCATAAACCCAAAAGGAGAGTTGAAACAATTTATCTCGGAAGCAATCAGTTTGAACGCAAAAAAGAACTTCATTTCGCAACATTTATTAAAGAAGAAGATATTGATGATGAATATACTCAGAGACCTGATGAAGATGAGGATGAAGACGAAGAAGAAGATTCATACGGTGATGAGGACTCAAGCGATGACGATTCAAGTGACTACAATTCAGACGACGATAACTCAAGCGACGACGATTTGGGCGATGACGATTCGGGCGATGACGATTCGGGCGATGATGATTCAAGCGACTACGATTCGAGCGATGATGATTCAAGTGACGATGACTCAAGTGATGACTATTCAAGTGACGATGATTCGGGCGATGACGATTCGGGTGATGACGATTCAGGTGATGACAATTCAAATGATGATGTTACCTTTGAATCTTCCGACAATTAAAGTACAAAAATTATAGGAAAGGCGAATCAACATGAGAGTAATACACAAAGCATCTCTTGTTTTTCTTCTTAAAGATGTATATTTCAAATATCCTTTGACAGACGCTGTAATTTTATGCAACGGAAAACAAAATCCATACACACGAAAAAATGACGGTCATTATGTTTTTTCTAACCTTTATCCGGGAAAATATGATATAGAGATATCTTGCAAAGGATACACAGATATTAATTTTTCGGTAGATTTAAAAGAAAATGAAACCAAAATAATGTCTTTTGACATGTCCTATACGGCAGATAACAGCGCTTTGACACATCTTACAAGATTTGAAATAAATGTCACTCACCGCAAACAAAAACTCATAAACAGTGATATTTCACTTACACTTAAAAATGAAGCTTCTTTCTTAAAATTAATTGAACCTGTAGAAGAAAATAATTCTGAAATAAAACTCAATTTGGAAGAAATGGTAAACGGAATTATGGGTCAAAAATACATCTACACGTTAAAAAGAAAAGATTATGAAATCTATATTTTTGGATACGACAAAGAAAAAAAATGTTATACTTTGCGTGAACCTGTTGTTGAAAAACTTGAACCCGGAGGAAAATTTTATCCTGTTTGGGATTTAAAAACGGACAGTACAGGACGGATCATTATGCCTATGATTGACCAATTCATGAAAGAAGATAATCTCACTTTTGAATGCAAAACTGAAGAATTCAAAGGTAAAGTTTCTTTTGACGTCACGGGGTTGCATCAATCCGGACAAACTATATATGGGGATGTAAAATTAAGAAAAATTCCAAAAAAATCGTAAGTTAATAAAGGAGAGTAAATTATGGGATTTGCCGTAGTTATGGGAGCTCAGTGTATGTGTACAATGGGAGCAGCACCATCACAATTGTCAATTTTGCCTAGTAAAGTATCAATTAACAATAAACCTGCAGCTAATATTTTAGATATTAAACCAGGAGTAAATATTCCTATTTTCGGAACATGTACTTCAAAAGTTACTCCGGCAGGTCCGGGTCCATGTACTCCGATGCCCGCAGGAACCTGGACTCCCGGAAAACCTAATATATTAATAAACGGTAAACCTTCGATCAATAATTCCAGTAAACTTATGTGTGCTTTTGGCGGAGTAGTTTCTATACTCTATTCGGGAACAACAAACACCATGATCTAATAAATCATAAATATCAAAGGAGAATTTTCACGTTGAGAGAAAATTTAGAAGAATTATTTTCCGACAACCTTTTGGATAAACCGTTTCAAGATAACGACGATTACCTTAGATATGAACTTAAAAGAATATGTCGACGCATAAGATATTATGTCAAAGCAAAAAAAACACAAGGATATGAACAACTCGAAACCGCCGCAAAAAGAGAATTTTATGATTTTGACTTTTTTATAAAATCACGGTTAAGCGCATCTGAAGATAAATTTTTTTCATATGAATACATGAATAAATTATTCAATCTCACTGTTTTAGAAAAATTTTGTGTAATGATGGGAGTACTTATCAAAACCGACGACAAGTACAAAGACATACTCCAAAATATAGAAGGAGAAAAAATTATAAACTACTCTCTTGCTATAAAGATTTATTATTTTGTTGGAAATATCTCCGATATAGACCACTTTTACAGCATTCAAAATGACCTTCAGAAAAAAATGAATTCGCTGTTTTTTAATGGGAATATTTCCAATTTGGATAATTATATATTCGAGTGCATAACAAAAAACTCAAAATTAGTTTTAAATAAAAATACAGGAATAACAATAAAAACTCCAGATAATATTTCAAAACCGATAATAAGAGAGGATTTTGCTCTCAGAATATGTGATTACTTAAAGGAAACAACAAAAAATCACACAGCATACTACTATATAAGCGGTTGTGAAGGAATCGGAAAAAAATATATTGTAAAATGTGCGTGTGATATACTAAATAAAAATATTGTTTATTTTGACTTTAAAGAATATGTTTCGGAAAACAAACAAAAATTTGCAGATGCCATAATTTCTGCATACCGTATTGCTCTTGTAAATCAGGCATATATTTGTCTTGAGAATTTTCAAGATTTGGTAAAAGCTGATTTTATGAATCAAAGATACGTAGAATTTATTTTAAATTTGGTTTCTAATTTTTCAAAAGCTGTTTTTGTTTTATCGTCAGAAGAAATACTGTTCAGAAAATATTTCAGAGAATGTATGTTTATGGATGTCACCTTAGATGAATTAACTAATTCGGAAAAATTCAAAATTTGGAACGAAGAATTAAAAAATTTTAAAAAAGACAAAAATTTAGATATTCATGAATTGGCAAACAAATTTTCTTTTACTCCTCTCCAAATAAAAAACACAGTTGAAGATGCGTCTAAAATATGCCATGAAAAAAAAGATAAATCAATAAATAAATCTATAATTTGCGAAGCAGCATACAATCAAGTGTCCGGTAATTTAACAGATAAAGCCACACTTATAAGGAAAAAGCATACTTGGGACGAACTTGTTCTTCAAAAAGAACAAAAAGACATAATAAAAAGGGCTTGTAATCACATAAAATACAAACATATCATTTACGACAAATGGGGAATGGGAAAACGAGTTCTTTATGGTCGAGGACTCAGCGTACTCTTTACAGGACCTCCGGGAACAGGTAAAACTATGGCAGCCCAAGTAGTTGCAAACGAATTAGGATTGGAAATTTATAAGGTCGACCTTTCGAAAGTTATTTCAAAATATATCGGTGAATCAGAAAAAAATCTTGGAGAAGTATTTGACAGTGCAAAAAAAAGCAATGTCATCCTTCTTTTCGACGAAACTGATGCATTGTTTGGTAAAAGAACCGAAGTCAAAGATTCGCACGATAAAAATGCAAACGTAGAAACCTCATATTTACTTCAAAAAATGGAAGAATATGATGGTATTACAATCATGACCACCAACTTCATTGAAAATATAGACAAAGCTTTCTTCAGACGAATAAGCTACGTGGTACACTTTACTTTTCCTGATGCTACGGCTCGAAAAGAAATATGGTTAAAGATGTATCCTAAGGAAATGCCTATATCAAAGGACGTAGATTTTGATTATCTTGCAAAAAATTTTGAGATTGCAGGCGGAAGTATAAAAAATGTTGCAGTTAACTCCGGATTTATGGCTGCCGCAGAATCAAAATCAGTCGAAATGAAACACATTATAAAAGCTCTGGAATACGAAATGAAAAAACAAGGAAAAATGATTTCTAAAACTGATTTTAAAGAATACGGATATCTGATATAATATTGGTTCGTTAAGTATCCATACACACAAACGGATAGCATTTTGGTTTTTGGCATGACACCAATAATACTGACAAAACCAATAAATTTTTCTTATTGTTCTAACATCTAACACACACACTACTTAATACTCTTTGAAAAAGTCTCTTCCATCAAACAAACTAAGTTGATTCATTTCTAGTTTGTAATACAAATTTTTATGAAGTAGAAAAATTCAACGCTCAAACTAACTTATAAACAGTGATAATTCTTACACTTTTAATCTACTTTCGGTTATCTATTTTCCTAAAATTTTTAAAATGAAGTCCCCAAATACATGAATTATTGCAACATTCCAAATAGACTTTGTTTTTCTGAAAAGTAAAGTGAAAAATACTCCAATAAAAAATACTTGAATTAAAGCACTGATTGACTGCAAAAGATTGTAATTAAAAATTCATTATACAAGCTTGCAAGTAAATTATATAAAATAACAAATTTATAAATCCTATTACTTTCAATTCTGATAAAGTAAACAAAAATTTATTAAATAATTCAACTTCTCTATGGTTTGTTTCTTGCTTATCAAAAACCGACCAAAATGCCGTATATCCTCACCGTCTAAAAAAACATCTCTCCATAAATTCAAAAAAATAAATCCAAACAGTCTATAAAACTAAAATCAGCGAAACCAAAAAAGTACATTTTTTAAAATTTTAAACACGAAAGTAAAAATAGATAAACAAAAACTCATATAAGAGAATAAACAAGATTTTTTAAATCAATTTTTAAATACATCTCAGATAATTTTATCTTTAAATCCTTAGTGATGTCATCACAAGTAACAAGATCAATCCAAAACATTTGAACACACCATCATAACAGGTAGTAATAGGAATCAATACCATATACTACCCTACAGCAAGACAAAACCTACCATCGAAATAAAAATTGCAGCTTTATTGATTTTAAATTAATTTTTTTAATCAATACTTATACTCCAACTTATAGCTATTAAATTTAACACTATACCAAAAGATAACAGGAAAAAAACTCTTACAAAAATCTAAATTTTCCACAAAAAACTCTACTGGTGCGGATAACAGGACTTGAACCTGCAAGAACTTGCGTTCACATGGACCTGAACCATGCGCGTCTGCCAATTCCGCCATATCCGCATTTTATACAGTCCATTATATCACGAGATTACGTACTTATCAATATTATTTATTTAAAAGTATAAATATCAGTTTTTTCTTATCAAAAATTATACTTTATCCGATTTTAAGTTTTTTGATATCATACCGTTGAATAAACTTAAATTAGGTACTAATTTTAAACTACATCACAAAGTAATATTTTATTTGAAATATACATTTAAATTCATTTCATAACCCATTAGAGATTACTTCAACTACTTTTTTATAATAATTTTAATTATACAATTCACGCTTATTTATTTCTAAAAATTACGTAAATTTCACATGAATAAATTTAAAAAATAAAAATTGACAAAACGCTTTATAAATTATAAAATGGTACTTGGATGTATTGTAATTTGGGCTTATAGCTCAGTTGGTAGAGCGCCGCGTTCGCAATGCGGAGGCCAGGGGTTCGAATCCCCTTAAGTCCACCACATTTCCATTAGACGAACGATTAAATTTGTCTAATGGAGTTTTAGTTTTGTTATGTATAATTATGTTCATGTTTGAATCAATGTATTTTTGAAGATTTTACAGAAATACATAAATAATAGTAAAAATTTATATGTTCATTATATATTTTAGTAAAAGAGGTTAAAATTATGAATTTTTTAAAAGATTTTTAGTAATTATTTTAATATATATCTTTAGTAATCAGTTTTGTCACATGGAGGTGGACGCCTTTTTTACAAATACTCATTTTAATTTTGGAAAAGCAATAATTGAACAGTCCGGTGTTTCATTATCGAAAGATGAAGAAAACGCATTTTTATCGGGTTTGATTTATGCAGATATAGGTAGATTTGAATTTGACAAAAAACCAGTGTTCATTCTGATTCCTATGAATTTATCAAAGAAATGAAAAAACATACTGAAACTCCAGAAGAAAGATGGTTTGTTCGCGGTTTTGAAATGCATGTACTTCAAGATAAGGAAACAGGAAAATTTTTGAAAGAAATTTTTGGTCGTGAGAAATATTCTCACTTAGAGTATATTGTGGATTGTAGTTTATTAGATAACTATTTTTTTAAAAAAACTGGTTGTTATATTTCTAATGATTTTTTACATAAATTTAATTTTAAACAAATAAGCCAGGGAATAGATATAGAAAAGTTAAATAAATTGTTTAGTATTTCTGAAAATAAAATTGAAAATTATATAAATACAAGTTTAACTAGATATTCTAATGTTAGTAATAAATGTCAATTGGTTATATGTGCTAATTTAATAAGAGATACATATTCTTTTTTTGATTTTAAAATAACTTTAGATGATATTTATGAACAAGCTGCAAATATTTTAGTGGTTTCTATCGTAACTGCCAATATCGCAGAAAAAAATGAAATTTCCACAGATTTAGCTCATAAAATTAAGGTTAAAAATGATGAATTAGTTAAATTGTGTGTATCTAAATTGAAACCAGATATTGTATCCAAATAATTAAATTTTGCCAAACACTTAAGTTTGTGAATTCTTAGGAACTGAAATTCGAAGTGGTACAGACTACTTTTTTTTGAGAGTATTTTACAACATTGTTGCCAATCAAATGTTTATATAATTGCACCGAAAAATCTGATTGTTGATGAAAATTTACTTTCCAAACATGAATTGCAAAAGTTCAGGTTATGATTTACATACTTGTATTTCAACCTTTTATCATAAAAATTTGCTTTTGACTACGCATCTTAGTGTTTGTTCATTTTTTGTTTTATACTGAATATATTAAATCCCACATCTAATGAAGCGGGATTTATTGTTATACTAATCTTCAATTTGTCTACCCAAAAATTCTGCCGAAATCTTAGCTACAGAAGCTGCAAAATTTTCCGCAGGTAAAGGTTTATCACTTTTCAGAACAATCACACTTCCACAAACATCTCCATCTGCAATTATCGGATACATAAGTGCAGCTTCATTTTCCATGCCCTCGACAGGATATACTTTTTTACTTTTCTCTTTATAACACGAAAAATTTTCTCTATCTTCCATTAAATCTTCAGTAAATTTTGAAATTCTGCGCTCTGCAAACTCTCGTTTAGGTATACCGGAAACAGCAATAATATGGTCACGATCAGATATTAAAACAGGAAAACCAAGTGTTTTTGAAAGAACGTCCGCATATGAATATGCAAATTGTGACATTTCTCCTATTACTGAATATTTTTTAAATATAACTGCTCCTGAGGAATCAGTATAAATTTCCAACGGATCACCTTCACGAATCCTTAATGTTCTTCGTATTTCTTTAGGAACAACAATGCGTCCCAGTTCATCGATACGCCTAACAATTCCTGTGGCTTTCATCAGGTATTCTCCTTTCTTAAATTTTAAAATTTTATCAACCAACAAAATTATTTAGCTTTCTAAGATATAAATACATATTTCATTGATTATAATGTTATTGTGAGAAATTTTTAGTTAAATATTCTTTTTTATTTGACTTATACAAGAAAAAATCAGCAAAAAATCAGTAACAATACTTCCTATCATTGCCAACGTGTAAAATTTTGTATATAATATTCGGAGTAACCTTAAAAATTTGAAAAAGGATGATATTATGAAAATTAAAGTAAACCAGGAAACTTGTGTAGGATGCGAAATGTGCATAAATGTATGTCCGGAATTGTTTAAACTTAACGATGAATACAAGTCAGAATGCATCTCTTCAGACGTTCCCGAAGAACTTTGCGACAAAGCTCAGGAAGCTGTGGATGTTTGTCCTGTAGAGGCAATTGAAGCTGAATAAATTATAATTTTTATAAATAATATTTTGCATACACCTTGAATTTTTAACTACAAAACCCTCGGTATTTCATATCGAAGGTTTTTTTATATTACTTGTATTTTATAAAATTTCTGTTCATATAATTAAAAAGTTTAAAAATTTCAGGAGATGAGAAATTTTGTTTGTTATAAGGCTCGAAAAAAAATTCATACTAACTTTCACTGCAGTAATTACCCTTGGAATACTTACATTAATTTTCTGCAGCGGAAATCACTTTACCGCAGGAGCACACGACAGCAAAAATTTTATAAAATACGCAGAATTCAACCCTTCTTATGAAGCTCTTGATAAAGCAATGCGAGAAGACATAAAATCTCATGGAGAAGATATAAAAATAAATTGGATAGAAGTTCTTGCCTGCCTCGGAGCTAAATACGGAGGAGATTTTAAAAAATATAATGAAAAAGATATGGACGAAATTATAAAAAAACTTAAAGAAAAAACTCCCATAGAAAAAATTTCAGAAAATTATAAAAATTACCCATACTATCACGAGGTGTACTCGTCCGTTCTAAAAGAGTTTTTGGGCAATTACAAAATAAAACGAAAACCAAAAAAAGAAAATGAAGAACCGGTATGGGAAGAAGTATACGGTTTAAAAGCTTTCTCCCCAATAGCCAAAACTTTCCCTTTTTGCCACTATGACGATTTCGGAGCTTCACGTTCTTACGGTTACTCCAGACCTCATTTGGGTCACGATATGATGGCTGCAGTGGGCACTCCCGTAATAGCAGTTGAATCCGGTACTGTAGAAATTATGGGATGGAATCAATACGGAGGATGGAGAGTAGGTATAAGAAGCTTTGATAAAAAAAGATATTACTATTACGCTCATTTGCGTCAAAACAGGCCATTTCACACAGACTTAAAAGAAGGGGCAACCATCAAAGCAGGGGACGTAATAGGATATGTGGGAAGAACCGGGTACAGTTCGAAAGAAAACGTGAATAACATCAAAGAAAACCACCTTCATTGGGGGATGCAACTTATATTCGATGAATCTCAAAAAGAATGTGATAACGAAATTTGGATAGATATTTATGCTATTACAAAACTCCTTGAAAAAAATAAATCTGCCGTAATTCGAAACAATGAAACCAAAGAATATTATCGTGAAAATGATTTTGATGAAGTTTCTTTACAATCTCAATCTTAATTTTACTCAAAGAAGAGGAGCTCTAAAGCTCCTCTTTAAAAATACAATGTTAAATTCATAAACTGTAAAATCGTGTTTACTTACCTTCTCCGTGACCTTTTCCACGATCTTTTTTATGATGGCCCTTTCCGCGACCTTCTCCACGACCTTTTTCATGATGTTTTTTCTTTCGCGTTTCATCACCACTCGTACTTTTTGATTTAGCAGGCAAATCAGGTCTAACTGGAACTTCTGGTACCTCCACTTTTCCAGTAGTACCATCTGCAGACGAAATATGTGTACCAGTAGGTGATACAACTGTACTAGTAAGGCTTCCACCACCATCATTACTTATCGAAACCAACCCTCCACCAGGAATTTTAATAACTGATTGACCAGGATCCATCTCAATTTCTGTCTCAGCCGCTTTAGTCTCTTCTTTTGCCCTTCTTTCAGCCGCTTTTTTGGCTTTCCTCTCTTCTCTGGTTCTTCTTTTTTCTTCAGCCTCCATAGCCTTTTCAGCCTCCTCTTCGGCTCTTCTTTTTTCTTCGGCCTCTTTTTTAGCTCTCTCCTCTTCTTCAGCCTTCCTTTCTCTTTCAGCCTCTTCTTCGGCCTTCCTTTTCCTTTTAGCCGCTTTTTTGGCTTTCTTTTCTTCTTTGTCCTTTCTTTCTCTCTCAGCCTTTTCAGCCTCTTCTTCGGCTTTTCTCCTTCTTTCAGCCTCTTCTTTGTCCTTTCTTTCTTTCTCAGCCTTTTCGGCCTCTTCTTTGTCCTTTCTTTCTCTCTTAGCTAATTCATCACCTTCATCATCAGCAACACTTCCATCACTCTCCGTCTCTGTAGGAATCGGTTTATCAAACATTCTAGTACTACGTCCGAGGTCTTTTATAGTAGTAGGGGTACTGCGTTCAGAATCTTTTCCATGCCCACCTTTAGCTCTTCCACTTCTATCACTTTCCGTCTTTGTAGGAATTAGTTCATCAAACATTCTAGCACTGCGTCTGAGACTTTCTGTGGTAACACTGCGTTCAGAATCTTCTCCGTGTCCACCTTTAGATTCTCCACGTTCTTCAGGTTTTCCAAACCTTACACGTCCTCGATGTTTTTTACCTTTATTACCTTTCCTGCCTCTCTTGTCTTTTCTATCCTTACCTTCTCCATCTGAATGTGATCCTCCTCTACTACCAACAAGTGATGACACTGTGGACCGACTTTCTTCCCTATCTCTACTAATTATTTCAGAACTATAATCGACTGCTGTTGGCGTTTCACCTGCTGCTGGTGCTCCACCTGTTACTTTTGGTGCTCCACCTGCTGCTGTTGAGGTTATACCTGTTGTTGAAGTTTTATCTGCTGCCGGCGCTGCTGGTACTCCACTTGTTACTTTTAGTGCTCTACTTGTTGTTGATTCATCATTATCCGGATCCCATTCATCATCACTAGAATCTCCCTCATCATCACTATAGCATACATGTGGTGCAATACGCCTACTAAGTCCATCAGCTAATACATCCTTAAGGGGCTTATTCTTTCTTTCTCTTTTACAACTTTCAATAGCGAATCTAGCACATTTATCTTCTAAACCTTCAAATACCAAAAGAGTGATTTCATCATTTTTATCATGAGGCACTTCAGGATTACTTAATTTTTTATACATAGTAGAAAATTCATAAAAATTAAGAGGTACATCAACAATAGTGATATTGCCAGACTCATCCACATGTTCAACTCGCTTGTACTTACCTTCCAAATTCTTTCCATATCCAACTAAACTCGGTTTTTTATCCTCTGATGCAGGAGATTTTCCTTCCGAAATGCGTTCTTTTAACTCATCCACTAAACTGCGCGATGCTCCATCCGCTGCCAGTGACGGTGCCGACGGTACTGGTGCTGGTGCTGACGGTACCGGTACCGGTGCTGGTGCTACCGATGCTCCATCCACTACCGGTGCTGGTGCCGGTGCTACCGATGCTCCATCCACTACCGGTGCTGGTGCCGGTGCTCCATCTAATACTAAATCTGGCTGTGCTGATTCTGGTTCCTGCTCAGCTGAAAGTGATGGATTTGCACAAACCTTATTTTTAACAACCACAGCAACAGCACATACTACAGCAACTGCGGCAGCACTACCAATTAGCCTTGCATAAATTGGATGTTTTGAAAGCCAACTATCTAACCTTTCATAACCTCGTTTGGAAAGATCGACCACATAATTTTTTACACCTCTTGCAGAATCTTGTATATTTTGAACCCATCGGTATCTACTTTGAGTACTTCCAGACATATCACCCTCCTCTAAAGCACTTGCAGATGGTATAAAACCTGGAAACACCGTTAACAGCGACATCACCGCTGAAGTTGCCTTTCTCCCAAAATTCCCTGTTCCCCCAGATATCAATCCCAAATCCTCCTCTTTTATTTCTTTTGACCCTTTTCCAAAATGATTATCAAACATTTCAGTTATAGTCTCATCAAATTCTTCTTTTCCTATAGTTTCATCTTTTTTAAGTATAAAATTGTACACATCATCAATTGTTTTTTGTTCTAAAAATCTTTTCAATTCATCTTCATCTTGCACTATCTCCAATAAAATACTTTCTACTTTACCCATTATTTTCACCCCTATTATAATAATAAACTAATCACCATTATATCATATTTTTCAATATTGTAAATCATTTTTATTTAAATTTTATAAAAATTATTTTCTAGGTACACAATTCATCATGTATTTGCAAATCACCAAAGGCTTTTTTAATTTCTTCTCTGACAGCATTGTCTCCAATGTAATCAACATTATTTATCAAGAAAAGCGATTTTCTATCAAATCCCCCTTTTATTTCCCGAAACTCTTTGTTCTTTACTCCACATAATACTTGATGCCAATATTTAAATACTTCACCTTCTAAAAATCCCCACTTAACAAATAAACCTGCTATCTCTCCCACATAACTACTTATTGTACTTCTACATTTTTCTGCAAAATCATCTTCTCCGAAACTTCCCATCTCAACACGACGTATCTCATCCAACTGAAAATCGTTCAATTTATAGCCCATTAGAAACTGATTTTTCAAAATCGGATAAACCCTGTATAGTGTACTTGGACTAATACTCAAAGCTCTCTCTGATAAATTAACTTTACTTTCCGGTTTACACAATTCAGAAAAATTCTTATATAAATTTCTTCTTACTTCAGATTCCTCAATTACACTTTCAGCACCTGATTTATTTTCAATAGGGTTATTCTCCGCAGAATCACTCTCTACAGAATCTTTTTCTATAGAACCGTTTTTGTTTTCTACAGAATTACGTTGATTCAAAACCTTATAACCAACCAAAATTCCTCCAAAAGCAACCACAGTAAAACCTACCGTTGCAAGTTTAGGATTTTTCTTTACCCATTCGACTAAATTTTTTAAAGTTCGCTTTGAAAATTCGACTGTTTTGGTATTTATATCTTTTGCCACTTCTACTGTTGAATTTTTCAAATACCTGACTCTTTGAAATAATATACTCTTCATTGAATCAAATTCTGACTGTCTATCCGTATCCATAGCTTTTACAAACGACACATTCGTAGAGAAAATTGTTAACAAACACATAACAAACAACATTATTTTACTTTTCAATACTTTAACACTTTCAATAATGGGTTCCAATCCCTCTTTTTTCATCAATTTTACCCTCTTTTATTTCTATGATTCATTATACATTTGCTGTAAGTCATTGTAAACTACTTATTTTTAATAAATAAAACTGTATAAAATTCTTCCAACACTATTCATTCTATTGATCACAATCACAACAATCATCTACACTTTTAATTCTACTACATTTACACTAATTTTAGATGAATTACCTATCTCACTGTAAGTTTAGTCTAGCCTATATGATTCTCATTCAATTTTATTTTCAATATGTTCAAACATAATTACATATTTGACAAAGAGATAAAACAACAACATAGTAAAACTTATTTTTTCCAAAATATTTTCTTTAATCTGATACAAACTTTAGATCTTTAAATTTTTTGTAAAAATAATCCTTAAATACTTTAGTTACACTTTTGTTATTTTTAATACCTCACAAATTTAATATAAAAAATAATCTCAAACTTTTTAACAATTAGAAATTTATTTTACATTTTACGTATTTTTAATTATACCATAATTTTAATTTTATTACAATAGGGTCTAAATATGAGTACAATAAAAATTTTTTACTTACTATTCCCGTAGCAAACAATATGTAAAAAATCATTCATGTGGATATTATTAAAACTGAGATAAAAAAATTATATCAACACTAGTATTCTTGAGAAAATACAACTTAATGATAGTAAAATGTTTTTTTTAGAATATTACTTTTCCTTGGATAATTATCTATTTTCCTGAATTTTTAGCATTATTTTAAAAAATATTCTTAAAAACCGACAAACAAATTATGTTTGTCGGAAATAAATACTAACCTAAATAAGAATAATTAGGAGCTTCTTTTGTGATATGAATATCGTGTGGATGGCTTTCTCTGAGTCCTGCGCCACTTATCTTGACAAATTTAGCCTTTTCGTAAAGAGACGATACTGTTGGACAACCGGTATAGCCCATTCCAGCTCTTAAACCTCCGATAAGCTGATAAATAGTATCAGAAAGCATACCTTTATATGCCACACGTCCTTCCACACCTTCGGGAACAAGTTTACTATTCTTTCCTTGGAAGTATCTGTCTGCACTGCCTCGTCCCATAGCGGAAAGGCTTCCCATACCTCTGTAAGTTTTAAATTTTCGTCCTTGGTAAATTTCGTTTTCTCCAGGAGATTCTTCACAACCGGCTACCATTGAACCTATCATAACTACATCAGCTCCTGCAGCCAATGCTTTAACCACATCTCCCGAATATTTTATACCGCCGTCCGCTATGACTTTTATTCCGTGCTTTTTAGCTGCACATGCAACATCGTATACAGCAGTAAGTTGCGGTACTCCTATTCCCGCTACTATTCGTGTTGTACAGATTGAACCGGGTCCGATACCTACTTTGATACAATCTGCTCCGGCTTCTATGAGTGCTTCAGCTGCTTCCGCCGTAGCAACATTTCCGGCTATAAGCTGAACATCCGGAAAAGCCTCTTTTACCTTTCTTACAGAATTTATCACATTTATGTTGTGACCATGTGCGGAATCGAGTACCAAAACGTCAACATGAGCCGCTACCAATGCTTCAACTCTTTTAAGAACATCTTTTGTGGCACCTATAGCAGCTCCGCATAGAAGTCTGCCGTCTTTATCTCTGGCAGAGTTTGGGTAAAGAGCTGATTTTTCGATATCTTTTATGGTTATAAGACCGCAAAAATCACCGCTTTCATCAACAAGAGGAAGTTTTTCGATTCTGTGACGACGAAGAATTTCTTTGGCTTCTTTCATCGACGTCCCGACAGGAGCAGTTATCAAATTTTCTTTAGTCATACAGCTGTCAATTTTTTGACTGTAATCAGAATATGTCATAAATCTCAAATCACGATTGGTTATAATACCGACTAATTTTTTGTCTTTACAAATCGGAATACCAGAAATCTTATACTTGTCCATCAACATTTTAGCTTCATCTACTGTATTTTCAGGAGAAAGAAAGAACGGGCGTGTAATTACTCCGTTTTCGGAACGTTTTACTCTATCAACCTGGTCAGCTTGTTTTTCAATTGACATGTTTTTGTGAATGATTCCTATTCCACCTTCTCTTGCAATTGCTATAGCCATTTTATATTCGGTAACTGTATCCATTGCAGCGGTCATAACCGGTATGTTAAGTTTAATCTTATCGGTCAAGTATGTTTCTGTATTGACGTTTCTCGGTTCCACATTTGACTCACCCGGAATTAAAAGTACATCATCAAATGTAAGACCTTCTTTGACAAATTTTTCGGATTCGCTGATTTTTGACATAAATTAGACTCCTTTATTATTAAATTTTTTATATTCAAACTCTGCCAAATACTATTTTCTGCAGAGAATCAACCACATTTTTATAGCGCAAAGCCAATGCCCGGAAAATCTATTCATACTCCGAACACCGGCCTATTAATATAATTTTTATTTTATAATGTCTACACCCATAAATGCCCTTAAAGCTTCAGGAACAGTCACACTTCCGTCTTCATTTTGATAATTTTCAAGAATAGCCGCAACAGTACGACCCACAGCTAATCCTGAACCATTCAATGTATGGACCAGCTGAGCTTTTTCTTTATTACTGTTTTTGTAACGTATAGCAGCTCTGCGTGCTTGATAATCCTCAAAATTCGAACACGAAGATATTTCTACATATCTTCCGTAAGAGGGCATCCAAACTTCTATATCATATGTTTTTGCCGAACAAAATCCCAAATCTCCCGTTGATAAACATACCACTCTGTAAGGAATGTTCAAGATTTGAAGTAATCTTTCCGCATCATGTGTGAGTTTTTCAAGTTCTTCATAAGAATTCTCAGGTTTAACGAATTTTACAAGTTCAACCTTATTGAATTGATGCTGACGAACTAAACCACGAGTATCACGACCTGCAGAACCGGCTTCCGAACGGAAACAGGCAGAATAAGCACAGTATTTAATCGGTAATTTATCACCGTCTAAAATTTCATCTCTGTGGTAATTGGTAACCGGAACTTCAGCAGTCGGAATCAAGTAATAATCAGTATTTTCCAGTTTAAATTCATCTTCTTTGAATTTAGGAAATTGTCCGGTACCATAAAGAGAATCGCTATTTACTATATATGGCGGTAATATCTCTTTATAACCGTTTTCCGTATGAGTATTGAGGAAAAAATTTATAACAGAACGTTCAAGTTTTGCTCCTAAACCTTTATAAAAATGAAATCTTGCTCCTGTAACTTTTGCAGCTCTTTCAGGATCTAAAATATCAAGATTTTTTCCTATATCCCAGTGAGCTTTAGCTTCAAATTCAAATTTTCTCGGTTCTCCCCAACGTCTTATTTCAACGTTCTCCGAATCGTCTTTTCCAATAGGAACATCCTTATTCGGAATATTCGGTATTGTTAAAATAAGTTCACGCTGTGTTTTTTCAAGTTCGGAAAGTTCTTTGTTTTTTTCGCTGATTTTATCAGAAAGCTCTTTCATTTCGCTCATAACCGCAGAAGTATCTTCTCCGTTCTTTTTCATTACGGGAATTTTTTTACTTACTGCATTTTGCGTAGATTTCATGCTTTCTACTTCAGCAAGTGTTTTACGGCGGACTTCATCACATCTTAAAACTTCATGTATCACTTCATCCATATTTGCGCCACGACTTCCAACAGCCTTTTTTACGGCTTCAGGGTCATTCCTTATGATTTTTATGTCTAACATTTCTTAACATCTCCCACCATATTTAACGGATTTATACTTTAAGCGAGTCTTTGATTTCCTTTTAAACTTATGTACAAGAGCCCACATCGCTACACCTGCACAATATTCCGCAAAAGCTATGATAACTTCTCGAGTAGCGATATTTGTTTCGTAAAATTTATGAATTTCACTTAACGATACACTCAAACCCAAAAAGAATATACTAAAAATACTCCAAACGGTGTTTTTTGAACAAGATTTAAATGTTATCGATAATATTATACCAAATATAAAATATTCAGTAAACTTAAAAACGGAATAAATATCGTATGCACTAAATACATAGCTTAAATTAAGATTACTGAAAAAATTATTTACGCAGTCAAGAATTACAGGACAATTTTCAATAAATTTAATATCTGTATATGGATTAAAATTTATCCACAGCAATACTGCAATTGAAACTAAAGCATAAATTAAACGTTTTATTTTACTATCATTCATTTTAAATTTTCCTTTTGTTTTATTTCTCTTTTATAAGAGTTTTATATATATCCGAAAGATCTTCTTCACCATAAAATTCTATTTGAATCGTTCCCTTTTTTCTTCTTCCGGACACAATTTTAACTTTTCTACCAAGTTTTTTATTAAGACCCGTTTCTATCTTGCTGAAAAAAGCATCTTTTTTTATTACTTTTATCGATTTGGGTTTTTCGAGTTCTTTAAAATTCATTTTTTTGACAAGTTCTTCAAGCTGTCTAACGCTTAAACCCTGAGAAACAGTGATTTTTAAAGCTTGTTCTATATCTTCCGGTGAATTAAGTGAAAGGAGCGTTCTTGCATGTCCTGCTGAAATTTCCTCAGCCTCAAGTTTTTCCATGACTGAATCCGGCAAATTTAAAAGTCTTAGTGCGTTTGCTATGTATGAACGTGACTTTCCTATCGTTTTTGACACATTTTCTTGAGTAAAATTGTGGGCATCCATCAAAGCTTTGTAACCTTTAGCTTCTTCAAGAGCGGATAAATCTTCACGCTGGAGATTTTCAACCAAAGCAAGTTCCATTATTTCAGATTCGTCTATGTCTTTTATAATTACCGGAACTTCAGGTAAACCTGCCATTTTACTCGCTCTAAAACGACGTTCTCCGGCTATTATCTTATATTTTCCGGAAGTGAGAGGTTTGACGACTATGGGTTGAATAAGTCCGTGTTCGGAAATAGAATCGGCAAGTTCTCTGAGTGCGTCTTTGTTAAATTTAAAACGAGGTTGACTATCATTTGCTTCGAGTTCGGTAATTTTAAGATATAACGGAGCATTCTCGGTTTCGGGATTATTTTGCATAAAAATTAAATCAAGACCTTTTCCGAGTCCGCTTGGCTTAGCCATAAAATCAGCTCCTTATTTATTGTTTTTAATTATCTCTTTTGCTAAATTTTTATAAGCAAACGTCCCTTTATTGAACTTAGAAAAATATGAAACAGGTTTACCGAATCCCGGAGCTTCACAAATTTTTACAGTCCTCGGAATTGTAGTTTTAAAAACTTTATCGGGAAAATTCTTTTTTACTTCGTCTATTACCTGACGTGTAAGATTAAGTCTTAAATCACACATCGTCATTAAAATTCCTTCTATGTCAAGTTCAGGATTATGATGTCTTTTAACTACTTTTACAGTATTTATAAGCTGTGACAGTCCTTCCAATGCATAATATTCGCATTGAATCGGAATAAGAACCGCATCACTCGCACAAAAAGCATTTATCGTGATAATTCCGAGAGAGGGGGGACAATCTATCAAAATATAATCGTAAACTTCTTTTAGATGTGAAATTTTATTTTTGAGCTTTGATTCTTTTCCCGAAAAAAGACTTATTCCCGCATCAGCCGAAGCCAAATTTATATGAGAAGGTATCAAATCAAGATTTTTAAATTGAGTTTTGATTGTGGCCTCTTCGGCAGAGGTATCCTTTTCAAGAACGTCGTAAGATGACTTTGTTATTTCTCGTTTATCAAACCCAAGTCCGCTCGTGGTATTGCCCTGAGGGTCAAAATCTATAACAAGAACTTTTTTACCCAAAATTCCCAATGCCGCTGACAAATTAATCGAGGTAGTAGTCTTTCCAACTCCTCCTTTTTGATTGGAAATTGAAATTATTTTACCCATAAATCCTCCTTTAGGCATATTTTTAAATCATTATATCACAACATTAAAGCCAATTAAACAGTTTTTGTTTCACGTGAAACATTTTACAATGGATTTTTAGAAATTTGTGAATTTAATCGAGGATATTTACTTGGAGTACTCTTAATTTTTTCGATTATTACTATACTTCTCGAACCTTTTTCTCGAGGCAATTCCAAATATTCGCACTTCTTAATTTTTCCACCCATTGTTTTTATTGAGTTTTCGGAATTTTTTATTTCTTCTTCTGAATTCGGGCCTTTCATTGCAGCAAAATTTCCTCCGCACTTAACATATCCCAGACAGTATTCACTTAAAATATTAAGTGGCGCAACAGCCCTGGAAACTGCAACATCAAATTTTTCTCTGAATTCACTTTTCTGAGCCAGTTCTTCGGCTCGAGCGTGAAAAATATTTATCTTTAAATCTAATTTATCGGAAAGTTCTTTTAAAAAATTTATTCTCTTATTTAAACTATCTACAAGAGTAAGATTCACAGATTCGTCCAAAATTTTAAGCGGAACACCGGGAAATCCTGCTCCCGTACCAACATCTATTATATTTGATTCTGAACCTATTTTTACAAATTTACTCAAAATCATACTATCAAGAAAATGCTTAATCATTATATCTTCCGGCTCTTTTATGGCTGTGAGATTTGTATGCTTATTATACTCAAGCAAAAAGTTCATATATATACGAAACTTTTCAATCTGATTTTCACTTAATTCTATTCCTATATTTTTAGCTTCATTTTTTAACAAAATCATTATTTGCTTTCTCCCTTCCGAGTTGCAGATGCCAACCAAATAATAAGAACGGAAATATCAGCAGGACTGACTCCTGAAATTCTTGCAGCTTGTCCGATATTCTGCGGACGTATTTTACTAAGTTTTTCTGCCGCTTCCAAGCGAAGTCCTTTAATCAATTTATAATCAACCGATTCAGGTAAGATTTTATTTTCCAATCTACGCATTTCTGAAATTTGGCGATTTTGTCTGGCAATATATCCTTCATACTTTATTTCAGTTTGAACTTGTTCGAAAATTCTTTTATCAATGTCCGGTCTGGAAATGTCAAAAGGTTTTAAATCATCGTACGTTATCTGAGGTCGTTTTATAAGCTCACTCATTTTCACACCACTCGAAATAGGTGATGTTTCACGTGAAACAAGTACTACATTCAATTCGGGAGACGGCGACAAAACAACTTTTTTTATTCTTTCGAGCTCTGCTTTTTTAATTTCCTGCTTAGATGAAAACTCTGTCCATCGTTCATCATTTATCAAACCGATTTTTCTTCCTATTGGAGTTAAACGCTCATCAGCGTTGTCTTGCCTTAAAATTAATCTGTATTCCGACCGTGAAGTTATCATCCTGTACGGATCATTAACTCCTTTTGTTACCAAATCATCAATAAGCGTACCTATGTATGAAGAACCTCGGTCAAGAATTATTTGTTCTCTTTTCATAACTCTCAGTGCAGCATTTATTCCCGCTATCAATCCTTGTGCAGCAGCCTCTTCGTAACCGGAACTGCCATTAAATTGCCCTGCTCCGAAAAGTCCCGGAAATTCACGATATTCCAGTGTTGCATTCATTTGAGTTGGGTCTGCTATATCGTATTCTATTGCATATGCCGGACGCATTATTTTTACATTTTCAAGACCGGGAATAGTTCTGTACATTTCAGTTTGAATCTCTTCAGGTAGCGAAGTGGACATACCTTGAAGATACATTTCTTCAGTATTGATTCCGCACGGTTCTATAAAAAGTTGGTGACGTTTTTTATCGGGAAACCTTACTATCTTATCTTCTATACTCGGACAATATCTTGGACCGATACCTTCAATTTTTCCACTGTACATCGGAGCTCTGTGGAGATTTTTAATAATTACTTCTTTTGTCTTATCATTTGTCCATGAAATATAACATGCAACCTTATTTTCCATAACTTTTTTCGTGCTGTATGAAAACGGAACTATATCTTCATCACCGCATTGTTTTTCCAAAATGTCAAAATTAATGCTGGATCTCAAAACTCTTGCAGGTGTACCTGTTTTAAAACGTTTTAATACAAGTCCGAGTTTTCTTATGGAGTCTCCCAACATAGTCGCAGGAAAAACGCCGTCAGGTCCGCTTGAATAAGAAGTTTCTCCAATGTGAACTTTTCCTTCCAAAAACGTTCCTGTAGCTATTACAACTGATTTTGCAAAATATTGCATATTATTTCTCGTGCTAAGCTTCCATATACCGTTTTCACGTGAAATTTCAGTTATCTCTGCTTGCTTTAAAGTCAGATTATCTTGAAGTTCGAGTTTATGTTTCATTATCTCTTTATATTTGTTTCTGTCTATCTGAGCTCTGAGAGAATGTACCGCCGGACCCTTTCCGAGATTGAGCATTCTACTCTGTAAAAAACATTCATCCGTGGTTTTTCCCATTTCTCCACCTAAAGCGTCTATTTCACGGACAAGATGTCCTTTAGCTGTTCCTCCTATCGATGGATTGCACGGACAATTTCCTACAGAATCCAAATTTATCGCAAAAATAACTGTATTACATCCCAACCTTGCAGAAGAAAGACCTGCTTCTATTCCGGCATGTCCTGCACCGATTACTGCAACATCGTAATTTTCCGTATTTCCCAATTTAAAATACACCTCTTAAAATTTATCTTCCAAAAATTATATTTTATTTCATGTCAATATTAAATATATCGTTACATTTTAATCCTTTGCAATTAGATAAAAAACAACTTTTATTATCAATTCAAGTTTTTTACTTTCCTACACAAAATTTTTCAAAAACTCTGTTTACTATTTCTTCGGAAGCATTTTCTCCTGTAAAATTCATTAAAATCTCCATTGCATCCTGAAGCAAAACCGTTATGGCATCAAGAGTCATACCGAAGTTCGTTTCTTCAATTGATTTTTCTATAATTTCTTTTACTTTTTTTAATGAATTAAGCTGTCTTTCACTCGAAATAACCACATCTGACGGCTCAATTTCCGAAATACCTATCATGTTTTCAATAATTTCTTTTAATTTTTCTGTTCCAGAACCGTTTATGGCAGATAATTCAACAATTTTATCAGAAAATGTTAATAACTCATTCGTATCTATCATTTTTTTCAAATCACATTTATTTAAAATTATTATCGTTTTGGATTTGTCACATGATTTCAAAAGATTCCGATCCTCATCAGAAAGTGCAGAAGAAGAATCCAAAACCAAAAGAGTAATATCTGAAATATCCATATACTCTCTTGATTTTTTCACTCCTATTTTTTCTATTATATCATCGGTTTCACGAATTCCCGCAGTATCTATAAGTAAAAGCGGTATATCACCCAACATTACCGATTCTTCTATAACGTCACGTGTCGTACCGGGAATATTCGTAACTATCGACTTCTCATGACCCGAAAGACAGTTCATAAGAGTAGACTTTCCTACATTCGGACGACCAATTATAGCTGTTTTTACGCCTTCTTTTAAAATTTTACACGCATCATAACCCTTTATCATATCTGATATTTGAGATTTTACTTCAAAAAGACTTTTTTTCAACATTTTTGAATCAATTTGTGGAATATCTCCGTCCTCGGGATAATCCGACCACACACTGAGTCTTGCCAGAATATCCAGCAAAATTTCTTTTATCTTTCCAATCTTTTTCCCCGAGGAACCTTCACGCATACTGAAAGCTATTTTGTTAGCTCTTTCTCCTTTTGCAGATATTAAATCCATTACCGCTTCGGCTTGAGATAGATCCATTTTTCCATTTAAAAATGCTCTTTTCGTAAATTCTCCGGGCTCAGCAGGCAACGCTCCATTTTCCAAGACTAATCTCAATACTCTACGTGTAATGTACATTCCTCCATGACAGGAAATTTCAACGACATCTTCTCCAGTGTAGCTGTGTGGAGCTCTGAAAACAAGTACTACTGCGTCATCTATAAACTCTCCGGAATCAGTTATTTTTCCATATTTAGCCGTATACCCTTTCATATCGGATAAACTTTTTACACCGTCTTTTTTCATGGAATAAGGCACAAATATTTTATCGGTCACACTTAAAGCATTCGAACCCGATATTCTTATAACTCCGATTCCTCCAACTCCTTGCGGTGTAGAAATTGCCGCTATGGTATCCATTTAAAAATTCACTACTTTCCACTTAAATTTTAATTGCCCCCTCAAAAATAAAGGGAGCAAAACTTAACTATCTTAAAATAATTTAAACTAATTTAAAAATACAACAACCCATATTAAAAACTCACTCTTTTGAAATTGCGGATATAACTACATGCCTGTTATAATTTTCTCCCTCTGACCAAGATTTAACACCTTCAAAATTACCTATTTCAGTATGTATAATCTTTCTTTCGTAAGCTCTCATTGGCTCTAATATAAGTTTTTTACCTGTTTTAACAGCCTTTTGAGCAAGATTCCGTGAAAGCTTTTCCAAAACTTCTTTTCTTTTTTTTCTGTAATCTCCGGCTTCCAACCTAACTTTACAAAACGGTTCATCAGCTGCTTTTTTATTCGAAACCAATGTCGCAACATACTGCAACGCATCGAGAGTATCAGCATGTCTACCAATTATATAACCCACGTCATCTCCTGTTATTTTTAACTCACATTCCTCAGGAGTGTAATTTAAAATTTCTACATTTAACTCTCCAAGACCCATATAATAAAGAACTTCTTTTAAAAACTCGGCAGCTTTTTGAGCTTCGTTCTTTTTTAGTACAGCTCTTACCTGGGCAAGCTTTCCACCAAACATTCCAAGAACTTTCTTCGATGGAAACTGACGAATTTCAAAATCAACCTTATCTTCGGTCACTCCAAGCATTTTACACGCCTTTTCTTTAGCCAAAGCTACTGTTTCATCCGAAGCAAAAACTTCATTTATCATACAAATCATAACCTCCAAAATGTATAAGCAATCTAAGCAATAAACAATTTAAATTCAATATGTCTGTATTATTTTTCGTCAATGCTATTCATCAAGCGAAGACTCTTTTGCTTTCAAAGTGGCAAATCTTACAGCTTCATCATACGCATTCATAGTATATACGTTGTAAAATTTATTCAAAATAATATTTTGCAAACATCCGAAAAGCGAATTTATAATCCAATAAAGTCCTACTGCGGCCGGAATTGTATAAGCAATATAGGCAGTAAACAAAAGCATTAAATACGGACTGAATTTGGAACATCCTTGCATTTGATTTTGAGTTCCCATCATTTTTTGACTTATGTACATGGTAATGGCAGAGCTTGCAAAACATAAAACAGGTATAATCCAAAGCATTTGAGAAAATTCAGAACCTCTCGGAGTACCCAAAAGATTAAGTCCCATAAAATTGAATCCAGAACTGTACTCTTCGATATCAGCCAGTTCTTCAGAATTCATCATTGTAAGCTTGTCTTTAATTAAAGAAAAATGCCGTACAAGTTGAAGCTGCTCATATCCTTTAGATATTTTTCCTTCCAGTTCCGGTACTTCCGGTAACACAGCCACAGCAGACGCAACTTTTTGCGGTGAAATATGCAAAGTATTTTGAAGAGGCTTTGTAACAGCACCGTAAATACCGCTCCAAAGTATTAGCGGAAGAACTAATGTGGCAAAACATCCATTCATAGGATTTATGCCTTCTTTTTCGTAAAGACGTGCCACTTCTTCATTATACTTTTTTGGGTCTTTTTCGTATCTTTTTTTAAGTTCTTGCTGCTTTCCGGCCAATCGAGCATTTCGTGCCGTAGTTTTTTGTCTTTTTATCGACAAAGGAAACATCAATATATTTATTACCAGTGCAAACAGAGCTATTGCCAAAGCATAATTACTTACAGCATCAAAGAAAAACCATAATATGTATCCGAATGTACTGCTTAAAAAATCAAATAAAAAACCCAAATCAAAAACTCCTTTTTACGTTTTAATAGCTTTATAACTTTTACTTAAATTTTATCACAAAACACAATAATAGCAACAAAAATTTGAATCCTTACTTTTCGGGAACCGGGTCAAAACCGCCTTTACAAAACGGATTACAACGAATTATTCTCCAAAAAGCAAGCATTATACCTTTCATTACACCAAAACGCCGTACCGCTTCGAGTGCATACTGCGAACATGTCGGAGTAAACCTGCAACATGGTCTCTTCAGTGCAGATAAATACTTTTGGTAAAATATTATCATTTTAATTACAAGTTTTTTCATCTAAAATCCCTAATTTTTTCAAATGCTTTTCCATTTCTTTTTTTACAACTTGCATCTTAACAAATGTAGTTTTTGCTCTTGCGACAAATACCGTATCATATCCTTTTCTTAAATAAGGTTCAAACTCTCTCCACGCTGCCCTTATAACTCTTCTGGCTCTATTCCTACTAACTGCATTTCCTATTTTTTTACCCGTTGTTATACCTATTCGTGTCCTGTTTTTTTTAAATCTGTTTTTTATTACATATGTGACCAAACTTGGTGAAACTTCGAATTTTCCTTTTGTATATGCCCGTCGGTAATCTCGATTTTCTCTTATAACGCTGTCATTTTTCATTTTACTCGTACCCTTTTTCCATTCCAAAAAAATAAAGACCCGTCAAGGTCTTATTTTTAAACAAACTCGCTTTCAGCTTGACGCCTGTTCTCTTTGATTAATAACTTAATCTTTTTCTTCCTTTTGCTCTTCTGCGTGCAAGAACTTTTATTCCACTGCGTGTGGACATTCTTTTTCTGAAACCGTGTTCCTTTTTTCTGTGAAGCTTTTTAGGCTGATATGTTCTAAGCATTTCTGTCCCTCCCGGATCTTTTACATTATACTAAGTATATAAATCATACTTTTACAATTCTACCAATTAAGTATAACTGAAAAATTTTTCTATGTCAACTTGTAAAAAATTTAAAAGACGCCGATTTTTTCAGCGCCTTCAAAAATAATCCAATTTAAGACTCAGCTAACACATCTATTATTGCTTGTGCTCCTTTTTTTGTAATTATATATTTTAAATAATTTTTAAGATTATTTTTATTTATATACACTACAAATTATATCAATTGATAAAAAATATAGACAACTATATAGTTTTTGTTTTTACACAACAATTCAATATATGTTGAAAACTTTTCAAAAAAAGAGTATAATGTCTTGTAACGAATTTAATATAATCGGAGGTTTTCCTTTATCATGAACTCTTTTAACGAGGCATGGAGTCTTATTTGTGATTTTTGTAAAACTCGCATAACTGACGTAGCTTACAAAACATGGATAAGCCGTATAGAACCCGTAAAGTTGGACTTCGAAAAAGGCGAAGCTATACTTATGGTTCCAAATGAATTTCACAGACAAACTCTTAACAGATGCTACCACACACTTATAATCGAAGCTTTTCAGGAAATTTTCGGTTCCGGAATAGACATTTGTTTTTCGACTCCCGATGAAATAAATGAGTCAGGGAAAAAAAGTGATCAAACACTTGCAATAGACTCAGACTACGAATTTACTTTCGATACATACATAGTCGGTTCATCAAATAAATTTGCTCATGCTGCGGCCTTAGCTGTTGCGGCAAATCCTGCGGGAGCGTACAATCCACTGTTTATTTACGGAAATTCCGGACTCGGAAAAACTCACCTCTTGTACGCTATCTGCAATGACATAAAAAAAAGTAATCCGGACAAAACATTTCTTTACATAAAAGGTGATGATTTTACCAACGAACTTATAGAATCCATAAGAAAAAACACCACAAGTGAATTTCATCAAAAATACAGAAAAACCGATATATTACTCGTGGATGACATTCAATTCATAGCCGGAAAAGATTCTACCCAAGAAGAATTTTTCCATACATTTAACTCTTTGTACGAAGCAAAGAAACAGATCGTTCTGACTTCGGACAGGCCTCCAAAAGAAATACAGACTCTTGAAGACCGTTTAAGAACCCGATTTGAATGGGGACTCATAGCGGACATACAGCCACCTGATTTTGAAACAAGAATTGCGATAGTCAAACGAAAAGCGGAACTTTTGGATATAAAAATGCCGAATGAAGTCTGCGAATATATAGCAAAAAAACTTAAAACAAATATTCGTCAACTCGAAGGCGCAGTCAAGAAAATGAAAGCTCATCACCTTTTAGGTGGGGAACCTATGGGAATTCAAACAGCTCAAATGGCCATATCTGATATTCTCAACAATGATCAACCACCTCCGGTAACGGTAGAAAAAATAATAGAAGAAGTTGCAAGAACTTTCAGTGTAACACCACAAGATATACGTTCATCAAAAAGATCTGCAGCGATATCCAACGCTCGTCAAATTTCGATGTACGTGGTACGAGAAATAACACAACTTCCGCTGGTCTCCATAGGCGAAGAATTCGGAGGACGTGATCATTCAACTATAGTTTACGCTCTACAGCAAGTTGAGAAAAATCTTTCAAAAGATTCAAAACTCAAAGCAATGGTAGAAGACATCACAAAGAACATTCGAGACCGATAATATTATTTTTTTTAGCCTAAAAATTTTCAACAAGTTTTAAACTCTGAACATAATGTTTTCAACGCAATTGTTAAAAGTATTTTTTTGAACAAATCTTTAGACATGTTTTAAACATAAATCACACAATAAAAAAATCTCTCTCAGGACAACCGTCAAGAGATTTTCGACCATGTTTCAACAAATTAACAGCCCCTACTACTATTACTAAATATTTAATACTATTCTTACTATCTAAAACGATTTTACTCTTTTAATATTTTTAAAGGATGGTTCTATGATATTCACATGTGAAAAAAGTAAATTTGCAGAAGCTCTATCAAATGTCCAAAAAGCTGTTTCTCCAAAGTCGACTATAGCAGCACTTGAAGGAATACTACTAACTGCAAAAGGTGAGACTTTGGAGTTGTGCGGGTATAATACCGAACTTGGCATTACAACATCAATACCCGCTACTGTCAAGGAAGATGGCAGTATTGTTTTGAATGCTCATCTTTTTACCGAAATTGTACGTAAACTTCCTGATGATTTAATTGAGGTACATGTATCCGGTAATCTTACTGCCAAAATCATAAGTGGACAAAGTCATTTTGAACTTATTGGAATTGATTCGAATGAGTTTCCGAGTTTGCCGACGGTCGATGGTTCAGATTTTTTGGAACTTCCCGTATCTACAGTAAAAAGTATGATTCGTCAGACTATTTTTGCGGTTTCGGAAAACGATTCAAAACCTGTTCATACCGGAACTTTGTTTGACATAAAAGATAAAACGATAACTCTTGTTTCAGTAGATGGATATCGCCTTGCGATAAGGAAAGAACCGATAAAAGAAGAAGTTGAACTTAGCTTTGTGGTTCCCGGAAAGACTTTGCGTGAGGTTTTAAGGCTTTTGCCTGATACTGAAGAAACTTTAAAGATATCTGCAGGAATGCAACATATTGTCTTTTATGTTGGAGATTATTCAGTTGTATCAAGACTTCTCAACGGTGAATTTCTTGATTATAAAGCGACAGTTCCTCAAAAAAACAAATATACCGTAAGTGTAAATACGCAAGATTTTGCAAATAGTATTGAAAGAGTATCGCTTCTTATCACAGAGCGTTTAAAAAGTCCTGTAAGATGTTTGTTTTTAAGCGATAAAATTCATCTTTCGTGCAATACCACAATCGGTAAAGCAAGTGATGAACTTTCTGCAAAAAGTGATATAAAAACCGAACTTGAAATTGCTTTTAATAATAAGTACATGACAGACGCTCTTAAAAATACAGATTGTGACGAGATAACAATAGGACTCGGTGGACCGCTGAACCCGATAAAGATTATGCCGAAAGAAGGAGAATCATTTTTATTCCTCGTGTTGCCCGTGAGAGTCAAGGCTGAATAAAGGAGATTTTTTATGAAAGATATTGTGATAAGTACCGAGAATATTAAACTTGATTCTTTTCTTAAACTTGCCGGAGAAGCGCAAAGCGGAGGAGAAGCTAAAAAAATGATAAATTCGAAAAAAGTTCTCGTTAACGGAGAGATCTGCACTTCACGAGGAAAAAAACTTGTTTCCGGGAATTCGATTTCGGTTGAAAAATCGGATGAAAAATCGATGGAAAAAAATGAATATAGAGTTGTATACGAGTGAGAGTGCTTGAATTAAATATTTCGGGATATAGAAACTTAAGTAAAGTAAGCATAAATCCAAGTCCCGGAGTTAATTTTATATACGGAAAAAATGCTCAGGGAAAAACAAATCTTATCGAAGCTGTTTGGATGTTTACAGGTGCTCGGTCATTTAGAGGAACAAAAGATATAGATTTGGTTGATTTTTCGAAAGATTCGGCAAAACTTGAAGGAAAATTTTTTCTTGAAAAAAGAGAACAGAATATATCTGTTTTTTTCGGAAACGGTAAAAGAAAAGCTTTCTTGAACGGAGTTGCTCAGCCTTACCCGACTAAAATTATAGGAAAGTTTCGAGTAATACTTTTTTCACCGATTCATCTTTCGCTTGTCGGCGGAGGACCTGAATCAAGAAGAAAATTTTTAGATGCGGCGATTTGTCAGCTAAAACCGACATATATTTCACATGTTTCCAAGTATAATCAGATATTGAAACAGAGAAATGCACTGCTTAAAAATTTCTCTATGGATTCTGACGGTATTTTTTTAGAAGTTCTTGATGAAAAACTTGTTCAAACCGGCTCTGTTATAGTTTTTGAAAGGCTTAAATATCTTGACTGTTTGAAAAAAGAAGCTCTGAGAATTTATTCCGAAATTTCCGGAAATTCAGAAACAATGGAAATGAATTATATTCCGAGTTTTTCAAAAAATATTTCTTCGCAAAGTTCTGTAGAGTGCATAAAAAATGAAATTTTTATGAAATTAAAAAAATCTTCAAATTCCGATATAAAATCTGGCCACACTTCTTTCGGACCGCACAAAGATGAATTGGAAATATTTATCGACGGTAAAAAAGTACGTTTATTCGGTTCCCAAGGTCAACGACGTTCCACTGCGCTTTGTCTTAAATTGGCTGAAGCGTGTGTTCTTAGAGAATTTTGTGAAGAAGCACCCGTGATATTGCTTGATGACGTGATGAGTGAACTTGATGATTTCAGAAAAAATTATCTTATAAGCAAAATAAACGAAAATCAGGTATTTATAACGGATTGTGATTCGAATATGTCAAGAAAATTCAAAAACGGTAAACTTTTCGAAGTTAATGCAGGTAAAGTTCAAGAAGTAAGAGAATTTTAGTTGGTGATTTGTTTGAAATATTTGGATATCGGTTCAGATACGATTATTTTTAGCGACGGAATAGTTGGAATATTTGATTTGGATAAGATTACGGTTTTTAAGTCGAACAGAAATTATTTGTCAAACATGGAGAAAAGAGGTAAAATAGTAAATACTACCGAAAATTTACCGAAATCGTTCATAGTTTTTAAAGACGGTAATCAAGAGAAAATTTATCTGAGTCAATTTTTACCGTCTACGCTATTAAAAAGGCAGTACACAAAATAAGGATTGGAGAGTGGTACAAAATGAAAAAGTTTGAATTACCGCAGTGTCCGTATTGTGGAGAACAAATTTGGTACATAGAAGCTTTTTTGGCGAAAAACAGAAAAACTTACAAATGCAAAAGCTGTAAAAAAATTTGTAAAACAGATGTAAGCAATAGAGCTTTTAAGATTTTGGGAATTGCGGAAATTATTGCAGTATTGATTTTTATTGCGGCTATTTTTGCCGGAGGAACGTTTTGTCTTGCGGGAGCCGGAATTATCATGTTGATATTTTTGGCAGTTTATTCGATATTACCTTTTACACTTCAGCTTTTTAAGCTTAGGAAACGGACAGAAAATGATGAAGATGTTTTTATGAGTATGAAAAAAGAATCCGGACGGGATACCGATACGGAAATTTACAGTAATTAAAAAATAATTTTTTGGAGGAACTACACTTTGGAAAGTAATGAGATAAGTCAGAGCGGCGGAAAGTACGGTGCAGGCGAGATACAAGTTCTTGAAGGTCTTGAAGCCGTAAGAAAACGTCCCGGAATGTACATCGGAACAACAGGTCCGAAAGGACTTCACCACCTCGTTTACGAAATAGTTGATAACGGTATAGACGAAGCTTTGGCGGGGTATTGCAGCAAAGTGGAAGTTGATATTCTTCCGGGAGAAGTAATAAAAGTCTCTGATAACGGTAGAGGAATACCTGTTGGAATTCATCCTACAGCCGGTATTCCTGCTGTTACGGTTGTTTTTACAGTGCTTCATGCTGGAGGAAAGTTCGGTGGCAGTGGATACAAGGTTTCCGGAGGATTGCACGGAGTAGGTGCTTCTGTTGTAAATGCTCTTTCAGAGTGGCTTGTTGTTGAAGTTTGTGACGGAAAACACGTTTACAGACAAAAGTTTGAACGTGGCAATATAGTGACAGATCTTGAAATAGTTGGAGATTCCGAAGAAAGAGGCACAACCATAACTTTTAAAGCTGATCCTGAAATATTCAAAGAGTCTACGGTTTACGATTATGAAATTTTGCAAACACGTTTAAGAGAACAAGCTTTTCTTAACGCCGGAGTTCGCATAGTTCTCAAGGACAGCCGAGATTCAGAGAATCCGAAAGAAGATGATTTTGAGTATGAGGGCGGAATAAAAAGTTTCGTCGAATATATTCATAAAAAAAGAGGCTTTGAAGTAATTCATGATGACATAATAAGCTTTTCCGGAGTTCTTCCCGATGGTTCGGCGAGCGCCGAAGTGGCTCTTCAGTACAACGACAGTTATAACGATCTCATTTTGTCTTTTGCCAACAATATCCATACAATGGATGGGGGAACTCACGAGGACGGATTTAAAAGAGCTTTTACTCGTGTTATAAACGATTACGCAAGAAAATATAATCTCCTCAAGGAAAATGACAAGAATTTTTCCGGAGATGATGTAAGAGAAGGTCTTACTGCAATAATAAGTGTGAAGGTGAGAAACGCACAATTTGAAGGTCAGACAAAAACGAGACTCGGAAATATGGAAATACGTGGTCTTGTGGATAAAATTGTAACAGATAAATTTACAACGTATCTTGAAGAAAATCCTGCGGTTGCCAAATCCATTGTGGAAAAGGCAATGTCTGCTTCGAGAGCAAGAGACGCTGCTAAAAAAGCCAGAGATTTGGTCCGCAGGAAAACCGCAATGGAAACAGCTTCGCTTCCGGGAAAACTTGCGGATTGTCAATCAAAAAATCCGGATGAAACCGAAATTTACATTGTAGAGGGAGATTCTGCAGGAGGTTCCGCAAAAAGCGGCAGAGACCGTAAGTTTCAGGCTATTTTGCCACTTTGGGGAAAAATGCTTAACGTAGAAAAATCCCGTCTTGACAAAGTTTACGGAAATGAGAAACTTATGCCCGTAATTATGGCAATGGGATGCGGTATAGGTGATGATTTTGATATAAGTAAACTGCGTTACGGAAAAGTTATAATTATGGCCGATGCCGATGTTGACGGTTCTCATATACGTACATTACTTTTGACTTTTTTCTTCAGATTTATGAAACCCGTAGTCGAACAAGGTCATATTTATATCGCTCAACCGCCACTTTTCAGAATTACGAAAAATAAAAAGCATTATTATGCTTATTCAGATGAAGAAAGAGATAAAATTCTCAAAGAATTAGCTGGTGGAACTGAAATTCAGCGTTATAAAGGTCTTGGTGAGATGGACGCAGAACAGCTTTGGGAAACCACTATGAATCCCGAAACACGTATAATGCTTCGAGTCTCGCTGGAAGACGCAGCAGCCGCCGATGAAACTTTTACGATTTTGATGGGAGATAAAGTTGAACCCAGGAGAGAATTTATAGAACAAAATGCCAAGTATGTTCAAAATCTTGATGTGTAGTTGAGTAGTTTACAGAATAAAATTACAGTATGTTTAAACAAATTGTTGAGATTTTTTAGTTAAACATATATAATTTGTGTAATCAAGTTTTAGAGTTAAATTTGAAATATTTTTATGATTTTAAGGAGTTAAAATGAAAGGTAAAGATTCGTATCCCCCTGCATCTTCGAAAAATAGTTCGGTAAACACCATGAGTAAATCTGCTCAAAATAATTCCGAAATATCACCTGAATCAAATTCAGACACCGAGGAAGTTCGAAAGCGTATCGACGTTGATCGTCTTGAAAGTGGAGCAATTGTAAAAAAAGATGATACGGCAATTGATAAGGATTCTTTTTTGGAAGATTCCGAGAATGTTGACACTGAAAATTTTGGAAACTCTGAAGAAAACAGTGAAAGTCCAGAAGAAGAATGGGACGGTTCGGAAGCCGAGATAGTGGTTGACGATGAGTCTGAAGAATACGAAGAGGAAAATACGGGAATAAAGATAAAATACACTTTAAAACCCGAAGAAATACGTGAATTTGTCCAGAGCAGCGAAGGATATGAAAAAAACAAAAAAGCTCAGAAAAAACATACAATAATTCAAAGTGTTGTTTTTGTACTTATGGTTATACTCAGTATAATAACCGGAAATCGGTATTACCTTATACTTTCGGCATTTCCCATAGTGTCTTTGGGATTAATATGGATTGTTCCTTACATAGGCGTCAGAAATTTAATAGGGAAAGTTTTGAGAAATCAAGAATTTTCTGTGGAAGTATTTCCGGATAAAATAGACGTTACCACGAAAAATTCGAAAAAAGAAATTATGCTTGATGGTTCCTGTGAAAGCGAAGAATTTGAAAATATGATACAGATATTCTCAGATGGAGAACTGGCTCTTATTATTCCCACGAGGGCTGTTGAACCCGAATTTTTGGCGGACTTGCAAGCTATGGTTTTGGCCGGAACCAGACCGAGGTACAAAGACTGAATTTTCAACATTTTTTAATTAATATGTTAATTAGAGGGGTATTGAATGGATAACCAGGATGAAAAAAACACGCCAGAACAGAATGTGATCGAACCTAAAGTTATAGAAGTTGATATAGAAAAAGAAATGAAAAAATCATTTCTTGCATATTCCATGTCAGTAATTGTGGCAAGAGCTTTGCCTGATGTACGAGATGGACTTAAACCGGTTCACAGAAGAATTCTTTATACAATGTTTGAAGATAACTTGGGTCCCGATAAAGCATACAGAAAATGTGCGAATACTGTAGGTTCGGTACTCGGAAGATATCATCCCCACGGCGATGCTTCGGTTTATGATGCTTTGGTAAGACTTGCTCAAGACTTTTCAATGAGATATATGCTTGTAGACGGTCACGGAAATTTCGGTTCGGTTGACGGTGACCCTCCGGCTGCTTACAGATATACGGAATCTCGAATGAGTAAAATAGCTGTAAAGATGCTCACGGATATAGATAAAGAGACAGTAGATTTTGTGCCGAACTATGATGACAGACTTGAAGAACCAACCGTATTGCCTTCGAGGTTTCCGAATTTATTGGTTAACGGTTCAACTGGTATTGCGGTCGGAATGGCGACAAATATTCCTCCGCATAACATGAATGAAGTTATAGATGCCATGTCATACTTACTTGACCATCCTGACGCGGAACTTGCTGAACTTATGGAATATATTAAAGGTCCGGATTTTCCGACAGGCGGAATAATTATGGGTCGTTCGGGAATAAGAGCGGCTTATGCTACCGGCAGAGGAAAAATAACAGTGCGAGCAAAAGCAGAAATTGTAGAAGATAAAAATTCGAGGTACAAAATCGTTGTTACCGAATTACCATATCAAGTTAACAAAGCTCGCCTTATTGAAAGTATTGCCGATATGGTTAAAGATAAAAAAATAGAGGGAATCTCGCATATTGAAGATCATTCTGACAGAAACGGAATGCATATCGAAATTGATGTAAAAAAAGATGCTTCGGCTCAAATAGTGCTCAACAAGCTGTATACTTACACTCAACTTCAAACGACTTTCGGTGTAATAATGCTTGCAATTGTGAACGGAGAGCCAAAAATACTCACTTTAAAACAAGTTCTCGATGAATATATAAAATTCCAGTTGGAAGTAGTTACGAGAAGGACGATTTTTGACCTTAAAAAGGCTAAAGAACGTGCTCATATTTTAGAAGGTCTTAAAATAGCTTTGGATTTCATAGATGAAGTAGTTGCGATATTACGTTCTTCGAAATCGATTGCGGAAGGTAAGCAAAGACTTTCTGAACGTTTCGGACTTGATGATATTCAAACTCAAGCAATAGTGCAGATGCCTCTTGGAAGACTTACAGGATTGGAAAGAACTAAAATAGAAGATGAACTTAAGGTTCTTGCGGAAAAAATAGATGACTTTAATGATATTTTGGCAAGCGATCATCGAAGACGTGAAATTGTAAAGCAAGAAGCTGCGGAAATAAAAAATAAATTCGGTGACGAAAGAAGAACTGCTATAGAAAATGTGAGCGGTGAAGTCGATATCGAAGATTTGATTCCAAAAGAAGATTGTGTTTTGACTATGACAAGATATGGATATGTCAAACGTCAGAGTCTTGACAGTTACAAAACTCAGCGCCGTGGAGGAAGAGGTATTTCCGGACTTGCTCGTCGTGACGAAGATGTAGTAAATGAATTGTTTATAATAAACAGCCATGACTATGTTCTTTTCTTTACGAATTTCGGAAGAGTATACAGGCTTAAATGTTATGAAATTCATGAAGGTTCAAGAACTTCAAAAGGAATGAACATTGCTAATTTGTTGCCTATCGCCTCTGATGAACGTGTAACTTCGATGATAAAGGTAACGGCATTTGAGGAAAATAAATATCTCATAATGGTTACTAAGTACGGAGTTATAAAGAGAGTTTATTTAAATGCATTCAATACTGCGAGAAAAGGCGGATTGATTGCGCTTGACCTCGACGATGGAGATGAACTTGCATGGGTTCGTATGACAAGTGGTTCTGAAGAAATAATAGTAGCTACAAAAAAAGGAAAATCCATAAGGTTTAACGAAATGGACGTAAGAGCTATGGGACGTGGTGCAAGAGGGGTAAGAGCGCTTAAACTTAAGGATGATGACGAAGTAGTCGGAATGATAATAGTAAATCCGGAAAGTTTAGTATTGACCGTTTCAGATACGGGTTACGGAAGAATTTCGGATGCATCTGATTACAGAATTCAGTCACGTGGAGGTCAGGGAGTAATAAATTATCATACCGAAAAATATGGTAACGTTGCTGCACTTCACAGCGTAAGTCTTGATCAAGATGTAATTTTAATTTCTGACAGCGGTATAATAATAAGAATAAAGGCAGATACTATCAGAAAATGTTCCAGACCTTCAAAAGGCGTAAAAGTTATGAGACTTGTTAATGGAAGTAAGGTAGTTGCGGTTGCGTGTGTTCCACGAGAAGAATCCGATGACAGTCATGATAACGTAGAATCTACAGTTGATGAAACTTTAGATTCAGAAACTTCTTTACCTGAAGAAAACGGTAATGTGCAGGAATAATTGAATTAATTGAAAAATTTTAATCGGTACTGTATGGGTGCCGATTTTTTGTTTTGCAAAAATTAATTTTGTCAAATAATGTATTAAAAAATATTTAATATAAATTTTATATAAATTGACAATTCGACACTTTTCGATATATAATTTATAAAAAACGAAATAAAATTTTACAGGAGAGATTGTATGAGTGACTTTTATTTGAAAACTCCCGATATCACTATGCTTGATGATATTGCGGCTTTCAGACAGGAGTTTTTGGATAATGGAGATAGAATTAACGGCAGCAGTAACTTACAGGATTATCCCAATCCGAAAAAATGGCTTGATTATCTCGAATTTGAAAAAAGAAGAAGTGCTGATTTTAAAGATTTTCCGAAATCGTTTCAGTGCGTATATGTAAATGGTGACACGGATTTGGTAGTTGGGATGATTCAGTACAGGAATGATTACGTAAAGAAAATAAACAAGTATTTGGGAAATATCGGATATTGTGTACGTCCACGTGAACGTAGAAAAGGACATGCAAAAAAAATGCTTTCCGATATGCTTATCAAATGTTCCGAAGCGGGAATAAAAGACGTATCTATAATTTGCAATGTTGTGAATGAAGGAAGCAGAAAAGTCATTTTAGCCAACGGAGGAATTTTTAAATCTGTTCAAAAGTCTGATGTGAACGGTGCTTTGATGGAGACTTATCAAATAAAATTGTCTGATTAATTCATTTTGCAACTGATTTCGTCATGAAATATAGTTATTACCAATATTTAGATTGTTTGTTTAAAAAATTTACATACATGGTTTGACAGGGATTATTCTATTTGAGTGTTAATTTATATTTATAAACACACATTGAGTAGAGGTGAAAAATATCCGCTTTTGTTTCAGCGGAGTACCATGTATGTATAAAGAATGTTCAAACAGTGTTTTTGTGGAAAAGAACAAAGATTGTTCTCAAAATATCAATACTCGAAAAATTTTTAAACCGAAAGCCAAACACTATCGAAAAGAAAATAAATCTTGCTGTGAAAGTTGTCGTTTCTTTAAGTTTTTTCGGTTTGTTTTTGCTTGTGTAATTTTAACTGCATTTTTAGTGATGTTTGCTTGGGGCGAAAGTTTTTTTGAAAGGAACGAAAAACTACAAGATTTCACCTGTTATGATGATTTCATATGGCCTGTAGTGATGCAAGATCCACTTCCTTTTGATGAAAAAACTCCGCCGGAATCTTTGGCAGTTATTCGAGCTTCTATATGGAACTGTGCAACGGACAACAAGAATAATGAGAATAAATTTGATGAAAACGGTATGCTTGTACTTTCTGAAGATGAAGTCGAAAATAACGCCAAAAAGCTTTTTGGTGAAAATATTTCTTTAGGTAACCGAGAGAATTTTAACGGCTCTTTTTATAAATATATCCCATCTAAAAAAGAGTTTATCGTAGCTCCCATAAGCGGTACAGATGGTTATCTTCCGCATACACTTAAAGCTTTTGAAAGAAACGGAGATGTATTTTTAAATGTGGGATACGTTTCACCTAAAAATCAGTTTAACTCGGAAATGAATAAGATAGAAAAAGATAAATTTGAAAAATTTGCAAAATATAAGCTTAAAAAAAATGCTGAAACCGGGAATTTTTATATTTCTGCAGTTACTTGAGTCACATCAAAAGATAAAGTAGTACAAGCACAATAGAGAAATTTTCTTCATCATCCATTAAAAGTATGATAAGAACTATCAGTAAACTTTTATCACTGTCACTGAATAAGAGTTCTGCAAAGTTTGGCATTTTTTTAAAATTACTGTGTTTGTTTTTTGAATTTAATGTTGAAATATTTTTTTCAAGATTGTTTCTTTGAGCGGATTCATTGTTTGATTCGCTCTTTTTTAAATTTTGCATCGCTGTGCTTTTTGAACGAGAATGCAATTCTCTGACTCTTTTAACAGCTTCAGCTTGCATTCTTTGTATATCTTCGTTTAGGATGCTTTTTTCGGACATTCTCTGAAAATTCGCCTCCGTTGCTTATATAAATCTTGAATTTTTGATTTATTTCATAAAAAATCTTTATTTTTCAGAAGAGGTAAAATTTTAATTATTTGCAAAATTTTCGAAGAACTATCTATTTTTTTTTGTCTTTCTTTAGATAAAAGCGGCTTTAAGGCCTTTAAAAACCTGGTATATTTGTCCTCTTTATTGAATGACGACAATAAAGGTCCGATTTTCAGAAACATTTGAAGCATTTCTGCCGGAAATTCACAACTGTCATCTGATTCAGACTCACATTCACTTTCAGTATCAGGGGGGTGGTCCGAGTGTTTAGAGTTCTCCGATTCGCAGGAGCCGGAAAAGCCGGAAAGTTGTTTTATTTGATTCATTATTTCAGGATTTCCAAGAAGCTCGGTTATCTTTCCGGCCAAATCTTCCATAATTATTTATCTCCCTGTAATTTTTTTAAAAGCTGTTTGGCTTTTGGAGTGGATAACAATTTTAATACAGCTTTTTGATCAGAGAGCATATTTGTTACTTTTTTAGCTTCTTCTGTTTTTAAATTTTTAAGAAGATCTTCGATTTTACCGCTTGAAGCAGCAGATTTGAGTTTTTCCGAATCGGTTCCGAGTTTTTGTGATGCTTTTTTGAGCATTGCGTCCAGAGATTGATTGTTATTTGAATTCATAATATCACCTCCGAATATACTGCCGGTATCTATAAAATTTTTCCGGCTGAATTATTTATATGAGATATTTCGATTATTTTATGCACAAATAAAAATATGATAAGACTATTGAATTTTTTGAATAAAAAATATATAATACAATGTAAATATTTTAAGTAAATAATATAATAATTTATTAAAGGTGGTGAAAAGACACAATCAGAAATTTTGTGGTTGTGTTTGAGGTATGAGTGAACAGGATTTTATTAGAGTTTTTTCGGATGAAGAATTTGTAAATACGCTTCTTCAACTTGAAACCGGTGAACGTGTAAGAAAAGCTTTAGCTGAAAAAGGAATTGTTTTGAGTGTTGATGAACTTGATAAATTTGCTGCTGTACTTGTAGAAGCTATTGAAAACAAGAAAAGTATTGAAGATGTAAGTGGCGGAGAAGATAAGAGTAAACGTTCAAAAGAAATTGAAGAAGGAGCGAAAATTTTTGCAGAGTTTATACCCGATAATTTAAAAGGAAATATTAAGTGGCTTTCTTAAGTTTCAATATGGTCACAAACTTATAGTTGAGCACTAAAAGAAATTGAAACAGTAACAAAAATTTTTGCAGGGTTTATATTCGAAAATTTTGAGTGCCACACTGTATAGATTATTAAATTTTATTGTGATGGAGGTAAAGTAAATGAATAATCTCAAAGAAATATTAAAAGAAAATGGTGTGGTTCTTACTGACAGCGAAACAAATGAGCTTTTAAAAATGATAAATTCCGATAAAATCGATGAAAATTTAATGAAAAATGTTTCCGGTGGTGTTCAATATGATAAATTTATGACTGCACTTAGAATTTTAGCAGGAATTGGTGTAACTGTAGCTTTAAGTGCAGGTGCTGCAAAGTTAGCAAGCAAGTACAAAAGAGATACATCTCAACCCCATCAGCCCACTGGTGACATTGTGCCGTATGTTGCTCCGAACCCTGTGGAGCCCTCAAAACCGAAGAAACGAGGCGTAAGGTTTGATAGTGAAGTGGAAGTTCAAGAGTTTAATATAAATACCGGAGACTGGGGCGAAGGGTATATTGAAACAATTTCAGATACTCGTAAAAGCATAGGTAGGATGAAGCGTAAATCGTAGATAAAGTAAAAAAATTCCGTTGCACCTGAATTTTTTCAGTAATGTGCAGCGGTTTTTATATTTTCATTATTTAGAAAGGTACAAAGCTATAGCTGTTCTGTTTGGCAGTTTAAGAATGGTTCCCGGAGTTAATTTGTCGTTTGCTTCTATACCGTTAAATGTTGTTATTGCAGTGATATATTTTGTGTCTTTGTAATAATTTTCGCATATGGATGCAACGGTGTCGTCTTGCTGGACAATGTAGTCCTCGTAATCCATATCGAGTCCTACAGACAATATTATATCAGCTGCTGATTTGGTACTGTTTTGGTTATCTTGTTTTTCGGTTGATACTGTTTTTTCGGATTCGTCTTTTGAATTTCCGTTATAAGTGGTGTTTCCGATTGTAACTACCGAAGCGGCTACATTTGAATTTTTTCCTTCGTTAATTTTGGAATATACTAAGTAAACTGCTCCGAACGCAATCATAATCGTAAAAGCATAATTGCTTACTTTTTTTATTAGAGGTTTGTGGAATTCTATACGATATTTGATATATGAAAGCCAAGAACTTGCTTTTGAAATTTTTTCGGCTTTTTTCAATTCTATAACGAGTTCGGGAATAGAGGTATATACTCCATTTTTACATTTATCGAGTACAATGTGAAGCTGTTTGTTAAATCCGGCGTCACACTCTGCAGGTAGTACATCCTTGATAATGTCGTGAATATTTTCAAGTATTGTTTTAAAATTTGCTCCTCTGTACTTAAAAATATTTTCGAGATTGTAATTTATGTGAATTTGTTTTTCATCGGTTATTTTTATATTCTTTGACTCTGATGCACATCCCAATATATCGTATGTGGATTTTGTTATACCGTCAATTTTCATCAGTATAAGTTCCAATATTTTACATCTGTCATCAAAATGAGTAGTGCTGAGTTCTTTATTGTATTTTTCTTTTATTCCCGGAGCTTCTTTATATTCAAATACTGCGTAAAATTTGTCTGCACGTACAAAGAAATCTTTGAATTCTTTTGGACGATTGTCTGAATCATAAATCGAAAAAAGTGTTTTGAAAAGATACAAATCGTTTTTATCATATACAAATTCGTTTAGTATATAAAGGTTGTCCAGAGTATTTTTTCCTTTGTAGGCTATAGACACATTAATTTTCTCATTTTCAATGATATTGGCTATTACCACATAGTCTGAATTGTTTTGTGAGTTTCTCATATTTTTAACTCCGTTCATTTGATTTGAAAAATAAAACATTTTTTTGATACTTGACTCCGTTATTCTATGATAATATACTATATTATACAACCATGAATTGGAATAGTAAACATATATATTTGATTATTTTGAAAAAATATATATTTAAAATTCAATTAAATATCGTTAAATTAAACTTGTATAAAAAATATAAGGGTATGGAGGTATTTTTAATGAAAAAAAAGTCGTCTGCCAGGAACCCGCAAAACGTGATTGAAGCTTTGGATAAAACCAAAAATTTTTTTTCTAATCCAAAAGTAAGACTTGGTATTTTATCAGTTTTTTTTCTTGTTGTGGCCTATCTTACTCAATATTTTGTAAATAAGCCCGATTTCGGAGCTTTTTTGAGTTCTGATATGGATTCTGTCGGGAATGTTTATGTTCTCGGAGTCAATCAGAATAAGTCTCAGTATAAAGTCACTAAAATTTGTTCCGGTGGTTCGATGGCTTTTAAGGTAGATTTGGAAAAATCAAATGATGAAGCCGCATATTCGTATCGCAACATAGAAGCAGATTCAAAAGGAAACTTTTACCTTGTAAAAGAAAAACGGAACCTTAAAGCTGTTGCAGCCGATAAATCACTTTATCCGATCTCGAGTGAGTCGGTATTGATGTATGATACGAACGGTAATTATATAAAAGAAGTAGTAAATCTCGATTTTTCGAAATACGCAAATCCTCCGGTGAACGGATATATTCAGAAAATTCAAATTTTGAATCAAAAGATGACGGTTGTTGGATGTCAAGACGACCGCTATGATGTTATTACCGCAAATCCTCTTACAGACGAAAGTCCAAAAAAAATAAAAACATTTACAGTAACTCCTCCGGTTAATATTGCCGACCGTTCAATTAAATGGGTTGGTGATGTTAGTGTGCTTTCAACCGGAAGGGTGTTTTATTCTACAAAAAACGGTCAACTCTGGGGAATGAATAATCAGGGAGAATTTACTGATTACTCAAATGCAATTTCAACTTCTAAATTTTTGATAACTGAAATGAGTGTAGACTCTAACGACGACATATATTTTAACGATTCCATAAGCGGTTCTTTTTATAAACTCGATACAAAAAGTATAACTTCAAAGGTAGTATACAACTTAGATACTCCGCTTGATAGTTCTCAAAGTATTCTTGTAAGAGATGTAAGAAAAATTAAGCTTATAGATAATAACGATTTTTACGCTCCTTCCAAAGCTTTTGATAAACCTTTTTATGTAAGATTTGGTTCTCGTACTCAGCTTATTACCGATGTTAGAGGAAGTTTCTTTCCTAAAGGATTTTTGATTATAGCTGCAGTATTTGCCGTACTGTGGTTAGGTTTTTATGCAGTTAAATTTATTTCAAAAGCAGATATAAAAAGAGTTCCGCTTGCAATAAGAATAATTGCTATGTTTTTACCTGTTTATCTTGTTTCTATGGGGATTTTGGTTTTTGTTAATACAAGTGATTCGGTTTCTGAGTATATGTCAATACTCAAAAGTGAGCAGGAAAGAGGTGCAAAAACAGTTGCAGACAGCATAGATGCGAGCGAGTTTTCAAAACTTGACCACGTAGGTGGTTATATGAATGTCGATTATTTGAAAATAAAAAAATCCGTAGAAAACGGATATAATGACTTATCGCTTAAAATAGGTGACCGCAGTGATTATCTTGTAACCTATATTGAAAGGTATAACAAACTTTATGCGACTATAAATACAAGATACAACGTCTCTTCTTCTTCATATGACAAACTAAAATACACAAATCCCGATATGGTATCTTCGCATTGTGCTTTAATTGATTCAGTAATGGAACGTGATGAATGTGAAGCTCTTTATGATATTTGGAATCAATTTTCAGATAAGAAAAATTCAACCGATTCCTTAGAAGCAACGTTTCGTGATGTTTATGGGAATATGACCGGTTCTTTTGTGGCGCTTAAAGACAGCAACGGAAGAATTGTTGGATTTGTGGGTAATTTTCTTGATTCGAGTATTCATACTTCAACGGAATTTTGGAGAATATTTAAGCATTCACTTGCTGTAATTCTTGTAATTGCTGTGTTTATATTTGCATATATGTGTTTTTCGGTGAAATGGTCACTAAGACCGCTCAAGAAAATAGAAAATGCAATAAATACAATGGGAAAAGGTCAGTGGAATACACGTATACAAGTAAGATCTAAAGATGAGCTTGCTGATATAGCTCAGGCTTTTAATGTGATGTCGGAAAAAATCGAAAGATATACTTCCAACCTTATAAGGTTGAATAAAGAGTATGTAAGATATGTTCCTACTGAAATATTCAGATTTATGAATAAAGAAAAAATTACTCAAGTAAAACTTCATGACCACAATATAGTCCACATGAATATAATTTACGTTACTTTTAATCTTTCGTATAAGGGTTCGTATGATTTTAAAGATGAAAATGAAATATTCGAGGCTTTGAACAAGACTTACAGTGAAATGTTTAAAGTAGTTGAAAACAATAACGGAGTGGTACAATCTTTTGACGGTCTTGATGCAGTAATACTTTTTCCGGATGGAGCAAAAGATGCATTTAATGCTTCAATTCAGTTCAAAGAGATAGATATAAGCAAATCGGTTAAAGAACACATGAATATTACTCTCGGAGCCGGAGATGTTTTGATAGGTGTTTTAGGAAACGAAGACAGGCGAGGAGTAGTGGTTGTTTCTGATGAAATAATGCAGATGTTTAATATAGATACTCAAATAGGAGTAGTCGGAATAAATCATGCCGCAACAAGAGCGATAGTTGAAAGTCTTGAAAAGGACGAGCCTTATGATTATCGATTTATAGGAAGAGTGGGTAATATTACTGGAGAAGGCTATACTGAAATTTTTGAAGTTATAGATTCATCCAACAAATACCGAAAAGATCTCTATATGTCTACGAAAGAACTGTTTGAAAAAGGTATCGAAAAATATCTGTTACATGAATTTGAACAGGCAAGACGTATGTTTACTGATGTTTTGAGAGTTAATGAAAATGATAAAGTGGCTATTCATTACCTTATGAAATGTGAAGAACAAATGAGAGATCAAGAAAATGATAAGTTTTTAAAAAAAGGTTTTACAGGATATATTGTTTAATTGGTTTTTGAGGTTAAAGTTTTTTATAAGTTATTAATTTATAAATATATAATTCTGAATTTTTATAATGAACAGGGTGGGCAGCAATATGTCAATGGTAAAAGATATTGTTTCGAGAATTGTTACAACTTTAAAATCACAGATGGTGATGTTAACTTCCTTTTTTATCCAAATACAGAATGTAGGAATGAGGGCTGCTCAGGCTGTTCAGCAAAAAGTTCAGAAGTTTATACAAAATTTTTTGAAAAAGCCTGGCAGTAAAAAAGATTATTTCAGGTTTTTTGGAATGTATTTTTCAAAACGTTTTGTAACTATATTTGTTATAGTTTTAGGTGTTTTGGGATATCTTTTGGTATATCAAGTTTATCCTTGGGCCGATGGGAAACTTTGGACATCTAATATTCGTATAGACACTCCGAAATATGCTAAGTTTGGTGGAAAAGCAAGAGTGTATAATACAGATGGAAAGTTAGTATATGAAGGTACGATGGAAAAGGGTGTGCCTCAAGGTTATGGAATTCAGTACGATTATAATGGCAATTTGATCTATAAAGGTTATTTTGAAGGCGGAAAATACAGTGGACAAGGTGAATTATATAATTCTGCCGGAGTTATGATATACAGTGGTTCTTTTTCCAATAACAACTATGAGGGAGAGGGAAAACTTTTCAATGATATAGGGAAATTGATATATGTCGGAAATTTTTCTGTCGGACAACGTTCCGGAACCGGAATAGAATATGATCCTTCGACTCAGCTGAAAAAATATTACGGAGAGTACGCAAATAACGTTCGAAATGGAAACGGTGTAGAATACGAAGAAGACGGAACCAGTATAAAATACGAAGGCTCTTTTAAAGATGATTTTTACGGCGGAGGACAGGGTAAACTTTATTCAGGAGGAAATTTACTTTATTCCGGAGCTTTTGCCAATGGATTTTATGAAGGAACCGGAACGCTTTATGATTTGGATACCGGAGTTGTGAAATACGTAGGTGAGTTTAAAAATGGTCTGTACGACGGAACCGGAAAACTTTACGATGTAAGTACTTCGGTAGTTATATATGAGGGAAGTTTTTCGAAAGGTAAACGACAGGGCAGCGGTACGTCGTATGATAAACTTGGTTCCAAGCAATTTGACGGTAATTTCCGAGGAGATAGTATTGATTATATCGGTTATCTCGGACAATCTCCCGATAAAATTAAAGTGGAATTCGGACAAGAAAGTTACCGTACCGAAACTGACGGAAAGCTTATTATTACCTATCTTAGTATGGATGCTTCGCTTGTATTTAAAGTTAACGGCGAAAAGGGAGAATATGTTTGCGATAAGATTATACTCGGAATAAAAGAGAAATTTATGGGACTTGGTTCTCAGAGTACTGCTGTTGAGAGAAGAACTGTAATGGGTGAACCGTTTTCTTCTATAGACTATAGTTGTCCGAGTTATTACAGTACGGTATTTTCTAATTTGGCAATAAACATAAATAAAATAACAAGTGTTCCGAGTGATAAATATATTATGGACAATTACTTTATAAGGTTCTATTTTAATGACGGAAGAACTGAACTTAAATGTATAGAAATAGGTTCGATGGGGTAAGTAAATGTTTGGAGGTGTCTAATTTGGAAGATTTTGAAAACCTTAATTCCAATTTACTTTTTGTATTTGAAAAAATAACAAGTGATAAAGATTTAGCGGAGAATTTTTCAAAATGTAAAACCGGAGATGAACTTTACAACTTTTGCCTAAAAATAAAAGATGGATATAGCCGTGAAGAATGGGAAGAATTTATAGAAATTCTTTATATATTGACTTGTGACGAAAAAAATGTTAAAGTGGCATTAAGTAATGACTTGGATCAAATAAGTGGAGGAATTATGTCGGATAAAATGAAGAAAAAATTTTTAGCCGGAACCTTGGCTGTACTTAGTTTTATGCCTGCAACAAGTACATTTAATCCTGAAGTATCAGCTGCAGAGTCTGGAGTTTTAAGTACATCTACTTCCAAAGTATCAGCCGTGCGGTCTAAAATCTCAAGTATATTTTCTTCAAATTCTAAAAATGTAAAACGTTTAAAGAAAATTATTTTAGGTGTTGAAATTGCAGTTGTCACTGTTGCTATTGGGGTTTATCTGTACAAAAAAATGGGACCGACAATAAAATCTAAATTTGGGCAATATGATTTAAAAAATGGTGACGGCAAGGGTTCTCAACATGATGGTGAGACTGGTGGTGATCAAGAGGCAGTATTAGAAAGTGAATTGGATCAAAGTACTGCGGGGGCACCTGGTGTACAAAATGGGGCTTCTGCAGCTAAATCTGCGAAAAAATTAAAAGAAGATGTATCGGATTCTCAAGGTTCAAGTAAAAGTAGTGGTACTCAACAGGTAGTATTAGAAAGTGAATCGGGTCAAAATACTGCGGAGACACCTGGTGTACAAAATGGGGCTTCTGCAGCTAAACCTGCGAAAAAATTAAAAGAAGATGTATCGGATTCTCAAGATGCGAGTAAAAGTGATGGTACTAAACATATGACACCAGGGAGTGGCTCAGATCAGAGTACTGTGGGGGCATCTGCTGCACAACCTGAAGTTTCTGCAATTCAGTCTGGGGAAAAATTAAAAAAAGATGTATCGAGTTCTAAAGATATAGATAAAAGTGGTGGTACTAAACATATGACACCAGGGAGTGGCTCAGATCAGAGTACTGCGGAGGCACCTGCTGCACAACTTGAAGTTTCTGCAACTCAAACTGTGGGTGAAACTGATGATGTTCAACCTAATCCACCATCTGAGGATCGAGTTCCTACGGCAGCTAAGGCGCCTTTGGCTTCCTCTTTACCAGATGAAAATGCACCCCCGAATGGGCTTCCTAATTTTGGGCATTCTTGCTATTTAAATGCCCTTACGCAGTTGTTGGTTAGAGCTGACTTGTTTAACGAACTTTCTAAAGCAAAAGCGAATGGTGCCAAATTATCTCCCCAAGCTAATGCGTGTTTAACAATAAAGGAAGCTATTACTGGTACGAGAGAGGTTAGTAGGTCGGAATTATACAAAGCTGCTTGCGATCTGGGATATAGAGATGGAGGTCGGCAGGAAGACATTGGTGAAATTATTATGACTAGAATTAATTCAGTCTTTGAAGAAGCTGGAATGCAGCCTGTGATTTCGAATCCTGTTAATTTGCCAAATTTATCTGGACGATATTTTACAATGAAGGATATTTTGGAACATGGTGGAGGTGTAGATGTAACAAAACAAAGAGATGAAGTAAGAAAATTGTATGGAAATTTAAGTGATAAAGATGCTGGCAAAATGATTGAACAACTTCCCTTATTAATAAATTGGAAATGCAGCTCAAGATTAAATATTAATCCGTTAAACGGATATTTTGCGGTTTCTATCAATCGCATAACTGATACAAAGGTGCCTATTGTAGCAAATGTGGATGGACTTCAATCGTCTGTAGGTGAAGTTTCGATTCCTGGTAAAAGTTATATTCCAGTTGATTATGATTTACCGGGGTATGAGTGTCTTGGAGTTGCCGTTCATATAGGGGATACAATTAATAGTGGCCATTACGTTGCTTATATTAAAAGAGGTAGCAATTGGTACTTGTGTGACGATCGTAATGTTAAACCCGTTTCCTATAATCAAGTACAAAATGGTGTATATTGCGATGACGGAAGATTTATACCTGGAGCTAACCAAAGTGGTGTATTGTGTATATACAGACAGTTATAAGAAAAAGCATAGATATTTTAAAAAAAATTAAATATATAATATACAAAAAGCTACCCTTGCTCAGAGGTAGCTTTATTGTGAGATATTTTTAAGCTATTTTCAATTTGAGAATTATTGAACTTTGTTTATATGTTGGTGATATGAATGTTGATTTGTTGAAGAATATTTTGAGGATCTCATTATATTTCTAAAACAGGTTAATTCGATGAAGAAATATTAAAAAACTTAATTATTAAAACACTCATTATTATGGAACAGAAGTAACTAATACTGATAAACTACTGTTTACAATATAAGATGAATTTGGTTTAACAATTAAAAATTTTAGTAATAATATCGTGGAAAAGACATTGATTGGTAATGATAGTTACAATAATCAATCAAATATGTTTTACTGGATGGTAAAAAATTTTCAAAAATTAAGTACTGATTTTAATAATTTTGTTTGTGATGGATTTGTAAAAAAGGGAAATTAACATAGTGAAGTGAAAGTTACAATGATGATCAAGTATCAGCATATTATGGGTAATTTTGTGTTAACAATGTATTGATTGATAGTGTGGTAAAAACAGAATAAGATCTTTTAGAAATATATTTTCAGGATAAGTTGGTCAGTATAGTATTTTTAAAAGTTAAAATGAGATATATTTAATAAAATGTTTAGGTTAAATTTATAAATTATATGTATTTTAAATTTTAAAAATTAAATGATAATAACATTTGATTTTTAATGAATAAATTATTTTTTAAAATAAAAACAAGATATATTGCAGTTTCTCAGCTGAAATACGTCCTGTTTTACTAATATTAAAGATTATTTTAAATGAGATTTTAACTAGTATTAAAGCTTGTACACATATATGAATCAGATAAACTGTTACTATAATTGTTTTGAGAGTGCTTTTGCGTCTTTTTCGTTTGAAACCATGCCTTTGTACTTAAGACCATATAATTCCGAAAATCTCTCAATAGTATATTCTCCGGCAGCAAGTTGATTTTTTGTTGGTGCTGCACCCTGAAATATGAAGTATAAATCTTTTCCAAAAAATTCTTTTTCCCGAACATAACCATAAAAACGATCAAGAAGATTTCGAATAGCACCTGACATGCTGTGCCAATACATAGGAGATCCTATGATTATAATTTCTGAATTTTTCATTTTTTCTACTACCTTTTCAAACTCATCATCCGAATAATTTTGACCATATGAATAAATTTTATAATCTACCAAGTTTAGCGTTTCATAAGGCTTTGAATCCAGTAAAAATTTTGCAAGAGAAACCGTATTTCCATTTTTGTTTGGACTTCCGTTAATAAATAAAATCTTCATTTTTTGCTCCTTTTTAAGTAATTTTAAATCTGTTATATGTCAGATTCAGGGTTCAATTCTAATTTTGTATAATTGAGGTAAGCTTTGGAGTTAGAATATAATATCTTTTATTTTTAATTAGTTTTTGAAATTTTGTTCATTTTATCCGTTATCAATTTAAAATTAAATATATTCACATTATCTTTAATTTACTTTGGATTTTTAATTTCCAAAATGATTATATTTTTTGTCTGAACATGACGTCTCAATTAATTTGAACATTTGATTTATTGTATTTTTGTGCAAATTTTGTAAATATAGGTCCTTCAATTAAATTTTTATCATCATACTTGGGTGAGGATATCGCACCTAAATATAAATATTATCGTCCGTAACTTTCTTTTTGAATTTACCTGGATAGTAAGGATGAGCCGTGATTTATTCCATATAGAGTTTTGTCTTCGAGAAAAACTTGTAAATTAACTTTATGATCTTTGCCTCTTCGTGTACAGTTTTCGAAAGACTTTTTTCATAACCCAGAAAATCGACATACATGGTACCAAAATTCTATCTTATGCAACTCATTTTCCGTATCTTTACGTGACGTATTTTCGCTTATTTACCTCTTTGTGTGAGCGAGTTAATGGACAGTAATTTAGCTTAACATTTGGGGAATCAAGTGGAGATATAAAGTAAACTTTGACCCTTTTTTTACCTAATTTTCTAACAGCCGCCAACATATCAATTTTTAAGTTTGTTTTTACCATGGCATAAACAACCATCTTAGAAAGTCTATTGACCAATGAAATCCTATGGAAGTTTGTAAATTTTTGTTTTTTACAATCCATGCCATCGGAAACCCAAAAAGTGTAGCCGTGAACAATAACTGGAATAATGCCATAGAAGGATTATCCAAAATCACATTTGGTAAATGAATCAGGCAATGTGGAATCACGGTTAATAAGTAAGTTAATAGTAATGCCAACTTATTTTTAGGTATTTTCCCCTCAAATACATCAATAACAAAAGCAAGTAAAAAGAAATGCCATATAACTTCCTCAGATATTCCGGGAGCCAATGCCTTTATCACTTGAGGAAGAACATTAGATATGTCAAAACTATAAATTTGTTTATTTGCGTAAGTTAAGTATATTGCCAAATTATTAATCAAAGCAAAGGGTAACGAATATAAACAACCTTTAAAAAACGACTTTACAGTATTCTTCATTTTCAAATCAAAAAATTTGTTTTGCAAAGAATGCCGTCTAAAAATTTGACATGCAGAATAATAACATAAAGTCGTCGAAATTCCTGATATATACCCATAGTGTGGACAAACTGTAAATCCAAGCACACATGATACAACTAAATCCATAAAATTCAACGTCCTGATTTTAAATATATAATACACCGATAATCCTGAAATTAAAATTTCGCACCAATGCCATGCTCGATTGGTTATACTATAAAAGGGTAACAAGCTTTTTTCAATCGGAAAAATAAAATTAAAAATAAACATTGCAGAAAAAACTACAAGACAACTTACTATTTTCCAATAAGCAATAGTTGATTTTTTGGTTTCAATCATTAATTTCACCTCCAGCAATAATTTATAAATTTCCTTGTTCTAGTTTTTTGGGATCTTATGCCATTTTAAAAACGCGTCTGTTAATATGTCCAAAAGAATATTAAAATTTAACTTCTCTTTCTATTCAATCAAATTATCTCCCCTTTATTAATAAAGTTTCAATATTACTTGCATTATACACAATAAATTATATATTGTAAATATTAAATTATATATTTTATTAAATTTATACCTCGGTTTAGGGATTTGAATAAAATAGAACATCACGAAGAAACAGAAAATTCCCAGAAAGAGATTATTTTCAAACGTAAAACCTAGTCTAGATGAGATCTTTTAACCTTTGTTGAGCGCACAAAAGAAAAGAGATCTTAAATTAGAAAGTTGAAATAGGAAGTAGAAAAGAAAGAGCGTAAACGTAAAGAGGTATTATTTGAAATATTTATCTTTCTTTGTCTAATGACAATTCATATATCTGCCATGAAAAAAGATGATGTCAATAAATTCTCTCAAACAGAAATATTTGCATTTATGAAAGGATTACTTGTGATAGTTTTGATTCACAAGAATATTTCAGAGATAAGAGATAACAAAATTTGTTAATACTTTAATCGATAAATTTTTATATATTTAAATTATTGTATTATGGGTGTAAGTTTGTAACGGTTATGTTTTTTAGAGCTAAAAAATTAACGACTACTCCTAAAATTCTAGAGGAGATAATCGTTACATAAAAACTGTATTGTATATAAATTGTTATACCGATATGATATAGCAGATGTATTAAATACGAACATCATTGTACATAATAAAATTAAAACTCCATTAGGCAAATTTTAATCGTTCGTCTAATGGAAATATGTCTAAGAACTCATATATTAATACAATCGCACGCTAATTCGCTTTCCGTGCGAAAGTATAAAATCACAGAATTTATTGTTTGTTTTAGATAATAAATTTTAGAAACAATTGCATATATTATATTTTGTTACCAATGAAGTGAGTACATATTCACTCTTCGTTCCGGGTTGAGTCGGCAGACTCCGTGATTTCACGTAGTTTATTCTCGAGTATCTCTTTATTTGGAAGACAAAGTTGATAATCAGCAATTAATGTAGGCGATAAATTTCTATTTAAAGCGTATTTTACCACTGTATCATCTTTATCTGTACATAAAATCAAACCAACACTTGGATTTTCATTCTTTTTCTTTATATCTTGATCAAGTGCCTCTAGATAGAAATTAAGTTGTCCTAAGTGTTCAGGTTTAAATTTTTCTGTCTTAAGCTCTATTGCAACCAAACACGATAATTCCCTATTATAAAACAGCAAATCTATAAAGAAATCTGTATTTCCTACCTGAATTCTATATTCTTCTCCCATAAATGTAAAATCTTTGCCAAATTCTAATATAAAATCTTTAATATTTGAAACTATAGATTTACGCAAATCTTTTTCTTTGTGATTTTCCGGCAAATTTAAAAACTCCAGCACATAGTTATCCCGTAAACACGAAAGACCTTTATTTTTTGAAATAAACAATTCATTCTTTTTATCAGATAGCATTGTTCTTTCAAATAACATACTATCAATTTTAATGTTACGGAATATTCAAGTCCTATAATTAATTCATTTTCTGTTTCAAGGTGTAATGCAGACGGATCTCCAAATGGATGAAGGAAGCTTTGCAAAATGCGATGTTACAGCCAGTGGTGTTAGTATATAAGTGTGGACAGGAAAAGTTGAACAACCCCTATATTATAAAACGAAATAGCAAAGGAGAAGATTAACACGGCGAAGAAACAAAAATCATACACTCCGGAATTCAAGCAGCAGATCGTGGATCTGTATAATGCCGGAGGGACCTCGTATCCACAACTGGAACGTGAATATGGCGTAAACCGGAGTACAATCAGCGGATGGGTAAAAGTGCTTTCCCCAATCAAAGTTTCCGAGGAAGAAACAGTAACTCTCAAGGAGTATAAGGCTCTCCATAAGGAAATACAGCGACTTAAAATTGAAAATGAAATATTAAAAAAAGCAACCACCATATTCGCAAAAGAACAATAGCTGAGATTGTGTCTTTTATTCAAAACAACCTTAAATATTACACTGTATCGCAACTTTGCAGTGCTCTGAAATTTCCAAGGAGCACCTACTACAAGGCTCTAGTTGGTGCTCCCTCAAACCGACAGAAGGAGTATCAAAAGTTCGACAGGCAGGTAAAGCAAATCTTTGAGGAATCCAAACAACGCTATGGGGCTGTAAAGATATGCCGCATCCTGAATCAGAAAGGCATTCCATGCAGCCTGAAGCGTGTCCAGCGGCATATGGCAGGACAGGGTTTGCGCTCTGTGGTTGTGAAGAAATACAATCATCATGCCAATCACGGAGCTGTGCCGGATGACAAAGAAAATATTCTCAAGAGTGATTTTGGAGCAGATACAGTCAACCAGAAATGGTGTACGGATATCACCTATATCCACGTACAGAAGGAAGGATGGACGTATCTTGCATCTGTAATGGACTTATGCAGCCGCAAAATCATTGGTTATGCATATGGTGCTTCCATGACGGCAGAACTGGCTATAGAAGCTGTAAAGAACGCCTGTCTGAACGTATCGAATACAGAAGGGATTATTCTTCACAGCGACCTTGGAAGCCAGTACACCAGCATGGCATTTGAAAGCTGTCTTGCTAGCATGGGAATGATACATTCTTTCAGTCGCAAGGGAAATCCATATGACAATGCATGTATTGAGTCTTTCCACTCTTTGCTAAAGAAGGAGGAGGTCTATCTCCATACCTATCAGAACTCTAAAGAGGCTCGCAGGGCAATCTTCGAGTATATCGAAGGCTGGTATAACCGTAAACGGATTCACAGTGCTATTGGCTATATGACACCACAGCAAAAAGAGGATGCAGAACTTAAAAAATTAGTATAACCTTTCAACTTTTTTTGTCCAAAGTATTGACATAAGTCCACATAAATTATAGAGCATAAAATTAATACTCCAAATACAGCAACGTTTAAAAACACATATTTATAATTAAATAGAAAACCACTCATCACATAGCTTGCAAGAGATTGCCCGACTGACCAATTAGGCAAAGCATAATAGCAAACTATATCCACAAATAAACTGTAAATTAATATTGAACCAACGCTTAAAAATGCATCGATTTTCGGGCAAACTTTGCTTATGTAGTAAACAAACCCTGTTACTAACATAAACACACTTGCATTAACAAGTGAAAACCATGGATTGGAGTTGAAAAATGCTGCAGCTGTTGCATATAAAATCCAACTTACTTTAAAAATATTTGAGATTTTTCGGTTTTTATTGTACTGACTAAACATTAGAACTATTGAGTGTAACATAAACTTTCCCTCCTTTGATTCATGCTTATAGCATTTTTTAAATGGATTCCTTTGATAACTACTAGGTTTTAGAATCCCATATTTCAAATACATGTATCTTGTGGTTTTTGTATAAACTGAGAAGTATCATAACAGGTACATTTTGGTCAAATGCTTTTGGATATTTTACAACTTTTTTAACACATTTTTCATAAATATCACAAAACAGTTTTTTGTCTACTGAAGTTGGAGAGCGAGGTATTTGCTCTTCAGTAATGCTTCTTATATGACCCATTTCTTCTAATGAACAAATTCTTGTTTCTCTTGATTTTTCATAATCAGAAACATTGATATTTTGTTTAGTAATGTAATCCCAAATAAAATGTGCTGGCCAATCTGTTAAATACCATGGTATTGAAATGCTTGTGTGCGAACTGCTTTTGCCTCTTGTTAATTCGCCGCCATCAAATCCTGGACCAACATACTCTAAATTTACAGATTTCCCCCAATCTATTATTAGATTAGCTGCACCAGATGTTTTATATCTTGCTACAACTTCACCAGTAAAATATACGGAAGCGTGATAAGAGCACAATAATATTGCCTTCGGATTAACTTTACGGCACTCAGATAAAAACGAATTAATACCTTCTATGTTTAGATCTCGACCTCTGGGCAATCCATGCCATTCGTTACTTGGAGCATCAGGGCGACACATAAAGTAGCTACCTATTTTATCTTTGATTTCAGTAATATCTTCTTCAGTTAGATAATCATCAACAATAATTCCCTTTGGAACTACTGCTAAATCATGTAAATAAGCTTGCAACAAACCTTTTGTTTTTCGGTAATTACCGTACCTTAATATGACCTCTGAATTATCCTGTGTAAAATCAAAAATATTCGGTTTAGCGTAAGCTATGTATTCTTTTGATAGCGCACCATATATAAATATCAATACACCTATTAAAATTTTTTTGAAAACAGACATATAAATTTCCTAATCCTTTGTTATTTGAATTTCAACTTTATTAAATGGTACGCGTAGCCTTTATGATCCATCGGACCTACTTTTGCACCTATTTCTTCTAAGATAGATTTTAATAATCCCTGCACCGCACCAACATCGTCGGAAGTTCCTTTATATTCAATTTCAATGTAATCGCCTAAATCTTTGACTCTATCAATTGAAATCTCACAATTTTTATACATAAAACTCTTTCTGAGCTTGTCAACCACAATGATGGGTACATAGCCATGAGCAGATAATCCAAATTTCGGAAGAAACGAAGGCATATCACTTAAACTGGAAAGCTCAAATTCGGATTCTTCACAGTATGTTTTAATTGGCGCATCTTCAGGTAGCCAATGCTTAAAATTCAAAGTTATTTTTCCGCTTTCTACTCTAATTCTTAGCCACTTGTATACATTATCAGGATCAGAAAAAAACGTGCAAGAAGGATTATCATAATATGTGTCTATCTGATGATTCTCATATGTTTGAACTATTCCTTTGCTTGATAAATACGATATTACTTCTTCTCTATTTAACAATTTAGCCCTAATTTCAATTTCTTTCCCCGCATTAACCAACGGCGAAATTCCTATTGCTACCATAAAACACATCACCCAAACTAAAAATTTTCTAAATTTCATAAATATGACCCCCAATTTAATAATTGATTTCCAAGTCTTCGAAATCACACAAATTTTCAAAAAACCAATTTACATAATTATATTTTTTCTTGATTTTTTGTATTTTTCCCTCCATTAATTGAAATTTGTTTTTGTAATCATTATTTCCAACTTTTACTTGAAATTTACAATAAAGATACGCGTCAATAGCATCGGCAGCATCCACAATTTCAATTATTTTCTTGTTTTTTGCAATGTCAGGATTTTCAATTTTATTTTTCAACATTTTTGGCAAAGAAGAAAATAATCTTAATGAATATAATTTTTTCAATTCCTCATAAGATTTTTTAAATTCAGGTGTGCTGTTTTTTACTGGCGAAACAATATGCGACGTATAACATTCAAAACCATCATGGTACAAAGATTGTACCGCTGCAGCTTCAGCATTTACATGTGTTTCGTTTATTTCATTATTTATTAATGCAAGCAAATGGGCAATTACTGCAACCGAGAAACTATGCTCAGCCACACTTTCTTGCCTAATATTAAATGATGTTCCCCAACGCTTAGCAAACCTTAATCTATAAATCAAATTAAAGAATTTTTCCATAATTTATTATTCCTTTGTTTCTCTGTTGACTCTTAATGTTCCGCATCCTCCGATAGAATCTCTTCTGGAGCCAGAGCTTTTTGAAAATTTTATATTTTCAGATTTTAATAACTCAAGTATTTCAGAATATTTTTTCTCATCAGTATGCAAAGAACTGTTTTCATCAATTTTGTTATAATACATAGGAAATAGCGTGCAGTCTAATTCTTTAGCAAGATTAATAAATTCACGAATTTCCTCGTCTGAATCATTGATTCCACTAAGTATTATGTAGCCTATTGTAAGTTTTTGACCTAGGCCTGGATATTCTTTAACCATTTCTTTAAGTATGCTAATCACCTTTGTTGCCGGAAGAGCATTAGGCATTATTTGTTTACGTGTGTCATCGTTTATAGAATGCATTGAAACAGCTATACTTGAGAAGTTTGCTTCTACAATTTTCTTAAAACTTTCTACACTTGGAATTGAAGTTGTTAAAGAAAATGTGTTAACTTTATCTTTAACATTTTCCATGGTTGAGAAAACATTAGTAAGGTTAATAGCAGGTTCGCCAATGCCACCAAAATGAACATCATTTAGTTTTCCTTGTTTTTCATATACACAGTTTACTTGTTCTACTAATTCATCTAAAGTTAATGCTCTAATACATCCTTTTTTGCTTGAGGCACAAAATACGCAATCAATTTTACAACCGACATGAGTTGATATACAAAGACATACTGGTTTTTTAGCTAAAACAGCTTCAATTTTGTAACCGTCCTTTGTTTCAAATATGAACAAAATGTTGCGTTCTGATTCGATTGATTTTAAAAACATAATTGAACAACTCCTAATAATTTTAAATTTTTATATCTATGCCAATAGGGCAATGATCGCTACCTAGTATTTTATCATAAATCTTACTTTCAGTAATGCGTTCTTTTAGAATTTCTGATGTTAGTACATAATCAATCCGCCATCCTACATTTCTTTCTCTCACTCCTTTTCTATATGACCACCATGTATACGCACCCTCTTTGTCGGGATACAAATTTCTAAAACTATCAATAAAACCTGAATCAATTAATTTAGCAAAACTTTCACGCTCCTCATTGGTGAACCCTGCATGTCCTGTATTAGATTTTGGATTTTTTAAATCAATTTCATTATGTGCAACATTTAAATCTCCGCATAGAATTACAGGTTTATTTACATTTAGTTTTTTTAAAAAAGCTTGCATTTTTTCATCAAAATCTATTCTATATTCAAGCCTTGACAAATCTCTTCTAACTTGTGGTGAGTAACAATTTATTAAATAAAAATCATTATAATCTAATGCAATTATTCGCCCCTCATCATCAAAAAATTCTATGTCCAAAAGGTTGGCTTGATTTTTAGAAAACACAGCAGTTCCAGAATAACCTTTTCTTTGTGCCGGATTCCAATATTGATGATATTGGCTAATTTCTAGTCTGTTGTTCGTATTATGGGTTTTGATTTCTTGTAAACAAACAATATCTGCATCTGAGGATTTTATAAAATCAAAAAGTCCTTTACTAATACATGACCTAAAGCCATTTACATTCCATGATACAATTCGCATTAGCAGTTACCTCCATAATAAATATTATTTATAACACCTATATCTGGAATAGCAATATTTTTAGGAAGGTCAGCTATAAGTTGAACCACTTTTGCAACAGAATCGGTATCTATTCCCTGTTCTGTATTTTTGCTGACATTTGCTTTATCAAATATATTTGTTTTCATAAGACCTGGATGAAAGTCAGTAACTCTTATACCAAAAGGTTCTAATTCCGGACGTAGTGAGCCTGTAAATCCAGTAATAGCCCATTTCGTTGAATTATATACAGTTCTTTTTGCTTTGAAAAAATATCCCGACAATGAATTTACATTTACTATTAGTCCGTCTTTTTGTTTTTTCATGCTTGGTATTACAAGGTTGCATAAGTTAATAATTCCAAAAAAATTTACGTCAATGATGCGCTTTACATGATCTAAGTCATTATTTTCTACTTCACCTTCAATCCACAGTCCAGCATTATTTACAAGAATATCAATTTTGCCACTATCATTTAAAATATAGTCGATTGCTTTTTTGGAAGAATAAGTATCAGCAACATCACAAACCAAATACTTGCAATTTAATTCTTTTGAAATTTTTTTAAGCTTGTCTTCATTTGGTGCTAAAATATACACTTTGTCTGTTGATGAAAAAGCTTGAGCTATACTTTTGCCTAATCCATCACTACCGCCAGTTATAACTATTGTACGATTCATTTTTATTCTCCTTTATTTTTAAAAATTAGTATTTTATGCGCTGTGTAGTAAGTGCCATTCTTTTTGATTAGTCCACCCTTCCAGCTGCTTACAAATATTTTCATAATCTTTTTGTGAAATATTTGATTTGAGATTAAATTTCAATTTATGAATTTCGTCTTTAAGTAAAGAAAACTGGTGTTCAAGGAGATTTTTAAATACTTTATCAAGCGAATCTACGGAGTCGTATTGTTTTGATAAAGTATCCACAAATTCAATATTATCGATACTTTCATCAAATAAGAACTTTTTGTTTTGTTCTATTACATAAAGCATTTTGCCTAAAAGTTTATATGCATTCTGTTTAAGTAAAACTCTTTGTTCTCGAATGTTTAGAGAAGCTTCACCCAAGTATATTTTAGCTAAACTTTTCAAAGAGTAGTCTAATGCAAAATTTCGATCTATCCAAAGCTGAGAATAATAGCTCATTTTTCCTATTCGTTTATCTACATAGTTTACCTCTTGCTTTCCAATTGCCTTTATAATTTGATTTGTTGCTAAATCATGTTCCATTGCCATATTTAAATAGGCAGAACCTATTAGACATTCAATTGATACAAGCATGTACGGTATTTGAGAATAAAACGGAATCCCTTTAGACAGTTTTAAAATTTCATCTTTATTTTTTACAGCATACAAAAGTTTTTCCGGTTCGTTTTTATAGTTTGTTTTTAAAATTAAATCTTTTCTTCCTTGAAAAAAGTATGTTTCTTTTAATTCATCAAAATTCATTAAAGGATCAAAAGTAATGTATGTAAACCTTGTCGGGACAGCTAATCCTGTCAATAAACGTATTCCAAGCGTATTTTCCTCAGATGTGACATTTTTGTTAAATCTTTCTAGAACACTTTGCACTCCAGATTCTACACCTACTAACACGCGGTTCAAATTATTGTCTCTAAGCTTTATCATGTTTTTTATTTTTCTTAATTTTGCTTCTTCACTTGTATGGCTACTATATATTGTATTCATCCTAAATGAGGTTTCATATTTGAGATTGTTTCTAGCAAAAATGCGACTCACTTCTACCGCTCTATCTTGATAATGTTCATTTTCACCACCAACAAACTCTTCATCAACTACATACATAATAAATTTACTGGGATCGTAATTCAATCTTTTTAAATAATGGCAAAAATGATTTATTAAAGTTCCCACTTTTTCTACATCTTTTGTTGAACCGCGCCAAATCCCCTTTTGCCTCCGTGGGCAAAATGAACAAGCATTATAGCAACCTCTACTTGTTTCTAATTGAAACACGCCTTTTGATTTAATTGTAGGTATTAGTAAGTCTAGTTCTGGAATAGAAAGCTCTGCATCTCTTGAAAATTTACAAAAAGATGTTTGACAAATTGAATTTGTCGATTTATCTACAAAAGCTATTGCTGGAATATCTTTTAATTCACAGTTACCTTGAAAATGATCAATAAGCTTTACAAAGAATGTTTCGCCTTCAGAAAGTGAAACAACTACATCCGGATATTTCGCTAATATTTCTTTAAAAGTTATACCAGCTAGGCTTCCGCCTACAGTGATTAAGCATTTGAGACTTTCTTTTTGCAAAGCATCTAAAACACTTTCAAGCACATCAAATAAGCCAAATGTCATAGATATTCCAACAATGTCTATATTTTCATTTTTTACAGAATTTATGAAATCATCAATGTCGGGATTTAACTGTAAATCATATAGTTTAACCGAACCATTAAAATTTTTACGTATAGCATGAGCAATATCTGATATTCCAAGGGCAAATCTAGGGAAAGTATAAACGTCATTTTTGGCAAGTGACAATAGAGCTATTTTGGGAGAATATAATTTTTTTATAAAATCTATTTCTAAAAATAAATGTGCAGTAAAATCATAAGTTTTTTCTTCTTTGAACATTTTAATGTATTTATTGAAAAATATAGTTTCAGCAATAGGCTTATCAACTGAACAGACTAAACATTCTATTGTGTCATCAATATAAGTAATAATTATTTTTTCATCAAAAGAACCGAGTGTAAACACTTGTATATGCTCATTAAAGTTTTCATTAACAACTTTAACTTTTATTTCTTCTAATGGAAGATAAATCAGTGAATTTCTCGTCTCTTCAAACCATAATCTTAATTCATCAAAATTTTTCATTGGATTGCTTAACATTAACCTCCTCTTCTTAGTATAAAGTAACATTTTTGATTAGACGGTACCGCTCAAAAAATATTCTACCTCTAAAATCAATCTACCTAATTTTTCATCAAAGGTAATACAGTTTTCAATTAATCTCCAATAAGGATGTTTTGACCAAACTTTTATTAATTTGTCATCCACAGCTCTAGCAGCGTCAATATCTATAATTCTAACCTCATCATTTGAATAAAGATCTTCTCTGAATTTAGTTGTCGAAAGCATATGAAACACAGCGCTATAACGCTTATAAAGTTCTTCCTCTGGTAATCCTAGTTCTTTCAATAGTTTATCACAATTCGGATCATCCATAAATCCTTTGAAATCCAAAACTGCTCTATCACAGAAAAGTAAAGAAATTTTTCCTTGTGAATTCTGTTCAAGCCCATGACATATCTTATCTTCTTCGCTAATTTGTTTTTTTATAACCATTCTTTCATAGTCATAAAGAGGAACATCTTTTGCGCTTATATGGTCTTCATAATATAAAGTTGTTGAGGCTTCTCCCAAACATGCCACATTATATCCTTTGGATTCAAAGTGTTTCTTTAAATGTTGCATAGATGTGGTTTTTCCGCCACAACATCCTCCTGTAAGTACAATTTTCACGACAGCCGCAGAACAGCTTGTGTTAATCAAAAGTGACAAAAATAAAACAATCGTTATTGAAAAAAATTTTTTAAACTTATTCTTCATAATCTTTACCTCATATCCTATTTTTTAAAAATTTGTGTTGTTTTATAAAAAACTATGTGACTCGAGTAATACATTAATCATAAAATTTTTTTATGCCTTCTACATCAAATATTTCTTTTATAAATTGTCCTAAAATCGAATATCCTGCGATATCCTTGCTATCAAAATTCATAACAAAACCAATATCTTTCCATTCATAAACTCCTTCTTCATTTTCTTCTACAGCCGCCTCATCACAAAATGAATATACAATATTTACTTCACTGTGGTAAGCAGAACTTGGCGGATATATGTAAGAAACCAGTAATTTTGGATCAACTAAATCAATTCCTGCTTCTTCCTTACACTCTCTAATTGAAGCTTCTATTACAGTTTCCCCATCTTCAATCTTTCCTCCTATGCCATTCCAACAGTTAACAAAAGGATTCTTTGTCCTTTTTACCAAAAGTATTTTTTTAAAATCATGAGTAATTAAAAGCACAACGGCATATTTCTTCATCTTTAACCTCTATATTTCATAAAAATTTTAATTTTATCGTGTGTAAAATAAATTATGAATTTTATTACACAGATTTTTAATGACCTCCGGTTTGATTAGCGCGAATTCTTTACAAATCTCTTTTTCGTTTAGTTGATTTTTTTGAATATTTTCAATTATATAATTCACAATTTTTAAATTCTCATCTTTAATCGTGTAAACCTTATTTTCAGAAGTCCATAAAGAAATTTCAGTTCTCTTGTCATATCTTCTACTTAAAGATTTTACTGTTTCTGTTCCATCTTCATAAAAAGGAATTATTTCAGGATATAGCCCATACTTAGCATTTAACGTAGGCTTTTTAACGAAGATTCTGATTTTTCCTATGCAATATTTATTCCAATCATCTTCACGATTTAATATTAGCTTTGAATCCGAATCAATAAATCGTTTAAAGTGTAATAAATTGTTGTTTCTCCAATCACACCAGCTGCTTAGCTGTTGATCAGAAAAACCTAAATTTTTATACGTTTCTGATTCATAGTGTGGCACTCGATAATATATAAAATTTTCTTTAAAAGATATTAAGGTATATTTTTTGGAAAATTCAGAAAAGATTTTATGTAATTCTCGATAATCACTTTTTATATTTGGATTACATAACGCAGTTAATAAATCAGCATTATTGTCTTGCATGGAAGCCGCAAACTCAACAAATAATTTATAATAATCAGAATAAAATGGCGGATCCATCACTATCAAATCGAGTTTTGAGTTTAACACTTTTTCGTTGTTCTTATAATTTCTTATATCAAAATTAATTATATTACACGCACTTGAAGTATGGCTACTTAAGTAATCCAATATAGTAGAAGAAATATCAATAATGGAGATATTTATTTCGGGAAATGCTTGGTTAAAATATAAACCAAGAGTAGGGCAACCTAAAAATCCTATATAAGGATTGCTTTTCCTAGATATATCACAAATTATTTTAGTAATTGCAGAGCAAGTATCCGATGTAAACCACCATTGATATTCTAATAGATGTTCCTGAGGCATATCTTTTATCAATTTTTCCAATTGGTCTTTTAGCTTGTCTTGATCTAATTTCGAATACTTAAAAAACAAGAAATTTTTAATAAATTCTTTTCCTTCATCAGAAACAATAAAATTCTCATTCTCTTTTAAAACGATTTTGTTATCAAGAATGTTTTGCATTGCCTCTATTTGTTCCTCTGGATAAAAACCATTAGACATTAAAACATCACTAATGCTACTTGAATTATTTTTATGGTACAACGTTTTTAATACCAAAAGCTCATAGGATGACAGCTTCATTAACAACCCTCTTTTTATTTATTAAAAATATTAACATTAGCTATATTTTCAGAAAGTTCTGACTTTGTAAAACGCTTAGATAATTCTTCAGCCCAGCACTTTATAGCGACTTGTTGATATTCTAAAGCATTAGATTTTATTGGATCTAAACGTTTAACTACGGGCGAGAAAGTGAAAATTTTGAGTGGTACAAATCTTAATGGTATCAACGGATGTATTTTTTGTAATCTATCCATGAAATTGCTTATTTTGCTATCGATTTTATCTAGTGTTGGTGTAGTAAGGGTAACATAACCATACATGTCTATACCAAAATCTATGAATTTTTTGAAATGCTCAAACTGAAAATCAAAATATTCACTCGGAAGCCCAGAATTAAAAGAAAAACTTTCTTCATCAAATCCTTTAAAACAACCGACTTGACCATAACCTTTGTACTCTTTTATAAAATTTAAATCGCTTTTTGAAAGCACGGAAAAGAAAAAATCTGTTATTAAACTGTTATCAGACCATAAAAATACATTTTCTAAATTTTTTTTTCTTATTGCTTTCATCATATAAACTATCCATTCTGGTGCAAGTTCTGGATTCCCACCAGATAAGTCAATCATAGGAGCTTTTAATTTTTCACTTTCATACATGTCAAGCATTTCATCTGCTGAAAACCATTTTGAAGTAGCTTTATTAGCACATCTTAAAATTTCAGGGACAAAACAGTACCAACATTTCAAATTACATATAGCTATTTGAAAAACTTGTGCAATAAGTTTGTCTGCTGAATCTAATGATAGATACTTTAAAGCTGGTTCTATTGGCAAAGGATCAGAAATCCAGTCATCAGCCACATACTTGTTAAAGTGTCTTATTCTTCCAAAACCATTACAATTCGCAGGCAGAGTCATATCTTGCTCTTGTTCGCTGTTTTCAATTTTTGAAAGTAAAATTTTTTGTTCCTCAGGATTTATAACTAAATTTCTGAAACTTTTAAAATTATTCATACCCAAAAGAACTAAAAGCTACAAATAACGATAATAATATTCAAATTAATACCTTTATTTCGACTTTCGATGGTAAATAATTTACAAATTCTTCTATAATTGTAAATTATTTACCAGTATCTTAAATACTCCGACAAGCATTGTCAAGGCGATTTTTGTCGAATTTTTATTTAATTTAAAATTTAATTAATGCTTAATTATATATATATATATATATACGTAACTTAATCTTAATTTTTGTTTTGCACTGTTATTATAAATGTGGATGAGAAGTACATTATTATGGAAAATGTATACAGTGTTATCTTTTAAAAAATTTCTATTTTTTGAATATGAATTTCGACAAATATTCAAAATAATGTAATTTACAATGTAAATTGGGCAACTTAAAAATTAGATCTAATCTGTTAAAGAGATCAGTCCATTACAAAAGTGGGGTGACTTTGAATGGGTAAGTTCTATAAATTGGTTGAGCAATATACATATTTTTATAAGAAAAAAGTATTGCATAAGATTTTAAAGTGTTTAATTTGGACCTTTTGGAGTGAAATTTTTGAATTTTTTACTGCAAAAAATGTAAATATAAAAATCATTTTGACTAAAACCGCAAAGAAATTAATCTTTGCGGTATTTTTTGTCTTTTTTGGTAGTTATTTAACGATGTATCAAAAACATTCTTGAATCTTCTTTAATTTTTAAAATTAGTAAGATTTTGAGAATTTGAAATATATAATTTTTTGAATAAAAGTACATATCAAAACACACCTATTTGTTTTTCTTTTCTCGAAATCGGAAAGGAAAGACAAATGGGTATTTTTTTTAAATAATGTTCGTGGTCCTCCACAGTCCTTCGTTTTTTGAAATAAAAATCAAAAATTCGGAGGACGAAAAATATGGACGTAGAATACAAATTTTTAAATGGAGAATCCGTACACATAGAAGTATATGGTGAAATTGAAAAAATTATTCTTGAACTTGACAGGGAGCTTAAAAATAATAACCGCAAAGAAACAAGGAGGCATAAAAGTTTTAGCCTGTCTGATAAAAATATTGAAAACATGAGCGCTGCTACAGATATTTGTAATGGTGTTTTAAAAAACATCGATAAAGAAACACTTTTTAAAGCTATTTCTAAATTAAAACCTGATGAACAAAAACTTTTACATAATTTGTATCTAAGTGGCAGACCAATTACTCAAAAAGAGTATGCGTCTATTCTAGGAATTACTGAAAACGCAGTTCAGCTACGACTTGCAAAATTAAAAAGAAAATTAAAACATATTTTATCTACTAATTTTTAATATTTTAGGCAAAACGTAGAAAGTAAAAAATTTAGACGGGTTTTGTCTCTCCCGTGGCTTATATATAGAGACGTTTTTAAAGAAGTAAAAAATTAAGTCTCTGGAAGAGGTGAAGAAAATGATAAAGCATCAAATGAGAATAACCGTCAGACGGCCCGGTGAAAAACCTATAAGCATAGCTGAGTTTAACAAGCTTACATGGATGAAGAAACTAGCACTTAAATGGTTTGGCGGTGTAGAAAAATTAGTGGTTATCGTACCAGAAAAAAGCGTACAGACAGTAGAAATTAGAGAGGAGAAAAGTGATGAGTCAATTAATGATGCCAATCAAAGCAAAACCATTTGAACATCAAAAAAGAGCATTTGAGTTCGTTATGAATCGCTTTAATGGATTGGGGGTGGTGCCAATGAACATTTCTAGAAGTAACACAGCCGCATTGCTTATGGAAATGGGCTAGCTAGGCACAGGTAAAACAATAGTTTCAATTGCAGTGGCAGGTACGCTGTTTGAAACAGGAAAAATCAAAAAACTCTTAATAGTCTGCCCTTTGTCAATTTGTGGAGTTTGGGAAGAAGAGTTTTCAAAGTTTGCTGATTTTGATTACGATTTAAAGATTTTGAAAGGCTCACTTGAAAAGAAAGCTGAAACTTTGTGTTCACTACAAAGACGAGCATTGCAGATTGCGGTTGTAAACTATGAATCAGTTTGGCGAATAGAAAGACCAATTAAAAACTGGTATCCCGATATGATTATCTGCGATGAGTCACACAAAATTAAAGTGCGCCCAGATAGGGCATTGTGTGAAGTAGACTAAGGTACTACCTCGCAAGATAACGCGGGAAACAACCTGCTTAACCGAAAGGCGAAAGCTGACACGGGAACAGAGCACGGCAGGGAAGCGGTAAGTCATCTAAAGGCAATTTGATGCGACTGAACCGCAATGTTAAGAGAATATGAGGTTTAAGTTATAGTTACTGAATGTGAGTTTCTAGTTTCTGTTTTGTGTGGACAGAGGAAAGTGCCTGTAACCTCTGACATAGGGAAGTCTATTCAGTTTTGATGGATAAACAGTTATCAATAAAACCTATGTAACCTGTAGGAGAACCTATGGCAACGAAACTAAAGCAGAGCCGACAATTCTCATTTACCTACACACTTTGCTAACTGGGGATACCCTAAACAAGAATGCCTAAAACAACTTTGTTTTAAGGCTGTAGCCCTAGGGTTTGAAAATCTTGCATGGGTACGGAGCGTTCGTAGTAGTCCGAGGACGATAACGCCGTCTACATGGCGAAGGAACGCAGTAGTTGTGTACTAAAATTAAAATTGATTAGGGAGGAAAACCTCAAATGAAACCAACAATGGAAATTTTAGCAAGAATTAGTGAAAATTCATTGAAAAACAAAGAAGAAGTTTTTACAAAGCTGTATCGTTATTTGCTCAGACAAGATCTATATTATCAAGCATATAAGAATTTGTATGCTAATAATGGAGCTAGTACAAAAGGCATTGATAATGACACGGTTGACGGGTTTAGTGAAAAGAAAATAGAAAAAATTATAAATTCACTTGCAAACGAAACTTATCAGCCCAAAGCGGTCAGACGAACCTATATTGAAAAAGCTAACGGCAAAAAACGTCCGCTTGGCGTACCAACATTCACAGATAAATTAATACAAGAAGCCTTGCGTATGGTGCTTGAAGCCGTATATGAACCTATATTTCTGGAATGTTCACATGGGTTTAGACCGAAAAGAAGTTGTCACACCGCCCTTTTAAGTATTAGGCGTGAATTTTGTGGCGTTCGGTGGTTTGTAGAAGGAGATATTAAAGGATGTTTTGACAATATTGACCATGCAGTGCTGACAAAGATAATCAGCACAAAAGTCAAAGATGCAAGAATAATAAAGCTAATTTATAAGTTTTTAAAAGCAGGTTATATGGAAGATTGGCAATACCATAAAACGTATAGTGGCACTCCTCAGGGTGGCATCATATCGCCGCTCCTATCTAACATATATCTGCATGAATTAGATAAATTTGCAATGTTGTTGAAAGCAGAATTTGATAGACCTCAGGAACGCAAGTATACACCGGAATACCAAGCATTTCGCAACAGATTGAGTGTGCTTAAACGACGCATAAATAAGACAACAGGAGAAGAACGTCAACAATGGATTAACGAGCACAAAAAAATCCGTGCAGAAATGTTAAAAACTCCAAGTAAATCGCAAACTGATAAGAAAATCAAATATATGAGATATGCTGATGACTTCATTATCGGAGTTAGCGGAAGCCGTGATGATTGCCAATTGATAAAAGATAAATTTACTAAATTTATCAGTTCTATGTTAAAAATGGAACTTAGCAAGAAAAAGACGTTAATCACTCATAGCAATCAATATGCAAGATTTTTAGGTTATGATGTGCGAGTTAGACGAAATAGCGAGATACAGCCAAAAGGTGAAGGCAAATGTACAAAGCGTACTCTAATGAATATGGTTGAATTGAACATTCCTTTTAAAGATAAGATACACAATTTTATTTTTTCAAAAGGCATAGCAAAGATGAAAAATGGCTCATATTTTCCAATTCATAGAAATGCACTCACCAATAACACAGACTTAGAGATTATTTCAATTTACAACTCGGAGCTCCGTGGGATATGTAATTATTATGGAATATCCAGCAACTTTAATGGATTAAATTATCTTTCATATCTAATGGAATATAGTTGTTTGAAAACACTTGCAGCAAAGCATAAAAGTTCAATAAGCAAAATCAAGCAAAAATTTAAAGGCAGCAGTGGCAAATGGGCTATTCCTTATGAAACTAAAAATACCTCAAAGTACAGATATTTTGCTAATTATGCTGATTGCAAGAAGTCAAAAGACTTTACTGATACAATTTCTAATGCCTATTTGACATATGGAGCTTCTGTCACTACTTTTGAGAGCCGCTTGAAGGCCCAAAAATGTGAGTTATGCGGAACTACTGATAGTGAGAATTATGAACTTCATCACGTTAATAAGGTTAAAAATCTTAAAGGTAAAAATCTCTGGGAACGTGCAATGATAGCCAAAAGACGAAAAACTTTAGTGGTGTGTGAAAATTGTCATCACAAAATCCATTATCAATGAATTGTAAACTAAAAGAACAACGAAGGAGCCGTGTACATTGAGAGGTGTAAGCACGGTTCTTAGGGAGGTCTGTGCAAACCTACCACAGTAATGTGGAAAGGCGGCACTTACCTACCCGCCTTGCACAATATTGCTGCCTCTAAGTCACTTCATAGGCTGGGAGAAAAAACTGGTTACAAACTGATCCTTACAGGTACAGCTATTACGAATAAAGCGATTGACATTTTCTCGCAGTACAAATTTTTAGAACCTAGAATTTTTGGCAAGAGTTTTTACACATTTCGTAATCACTACTTCGACATGGTTGGCTATGGGCTACATACGCCAGTCCTCAAGGAATCGATGAAAGATGAACTTAGAAACAAAATTTATAGTATTGCATTTGTAGCCAAGAAATCCGAGTGTCTAGATTTACCCGAAACAACGGAAATTATCAGAAAAATCGAGCTCGAACCGTCTGCGATGAATACTTACAAACGCCTTGTCCGAGATAGCTTTGCACAGTTACAAAACAGTGAGGTTACAACAACAAATGTACTTACAAAAATTCTGAGATTATCTCAACTTACAGGCGGTTTTCTCGGTGATGACGAAGGCAAAAAAGCACATCAAATCAGCAAAGCGAAATTAAATGCACTAGAAGATATTATCGATGATGTGACTTCGAGTGGCAAAAAGCTGGTGGTTATAGCTCGATTTATCCCCGAAATTAAGGCAATTACGGATTTGCTTTCAAAGAAAAAGCTCAAGTTTTCAATAATTACAGGTGATGTAAAAAACCGTAGTGAGCAAATAGATAAGTTTCAAAATGATACGAACGTGCTGGTATTTGTCGGGCAGATAGCGACCGCGGGACTCGGTATAACGCTCACGGCAGCAAGTACAATGGTGTTTTATTCCCTCGACTATTCGATGTCAAATTTTGAGCAAGCTAAAGCCCGAATACATCGTACGGGGCAAAAAGAAAACTGTACTTACATTTATTTGATTGCATCGAACACGGTGGATGAGAAAATACTCAAGGCTCTAAAAAACAAGGTAAACTTGGCGAAAAGACTGATTGATGACTACAAAATCGGACTTAATCCGTATGAAAATAAAGGAGGATTTTAAATGAATGAAATTTTAAAAAATAAAGGCAGTGATTTAAACGCAAGCGATAAAGAAAACGCCGTGAATAATCTAAATATGCGAAATGGCGGTGGCGACTCGCCACTGTTTGAGCTTGCAGATAGGCTCAAAACTCTCAAAGAAGAGAAAAAACAAAAGGAATTGGAACTTAGAAATATCAACGATATGCTTACGGAGATTGAAGCAGCACTTGCGGAGTTTATGACCCTCAACGAAACACCGAATTTCACACACGGCGGGACAAGTTTTTCACTTCGGACAAGTCTCAAAGCTTCGGCGATTTCGGGGAAAAAGGAGGAACTATATAATCTTCTCAAAAGCTCGGGATATGGTGATTTAGTGGTTGAAACTGTCAATCCGAGTTCACTCTCGGCATTTGTCAAAGAGCAGATTTCTGAAAATGAAAACGAACTTCCCGAATGGCTTGACGGCCTCGTAAACATCTTTGAAAAAAATACAGTTAATACCAGAAAATATAGAAAATAAAGGAGAAATTTTAAATGTCAAAAAATGAATTAATATCAAATGAAAATAGTGGTTACTTAAACCTCAATAATTTCAATATAAATGGCGAATTTTTAGAAGAACTCAGTGGTCTTGATAACGAGTTCGAACGGATAAAAATACCTGCCGGTGGCAGCACAATATTTGAACTTCCAAGCGGTAATCCCGATGAACCCGATATGATTAAGGAGTTCTCTGCGGTAATTCTTTATCACCACCCGATGTACGTATTTTATAGCTCAAAGTTCAACGGAAGTAATAATCCGCCGGATTGCCTAAGTATTGACGGAATTACAGGTGTCGGAATTCCGGGTGGTAAGTGTATGAACTGCCCCAAGAATAAGTTCGGAAGTGGTGAGAACGGATCTAAAGCGTGCAAGAACAAACACCAAATGTATCTTTTGAGAGAAAACGAGATATTTCCCGTAATACTTTCACTTCCGACAAGTTCCAACAGAGAATTTTCAAGGTACATTAAATGTCTACTTTCAAGAGGGAAAAAGTCCGATAGCGTAGTAACAAAATTTTCGCTCAAAAAGACGGTTAACAAGACGGGGATTTCATATTCACAGGTTCAATTTAGTGTGGCAAGAGAACTGGATATTAAAGAAATCGAGCTTATAAAAAACTATTCTGAACAAGTAAAAGCGTATGCTCAGAGCAAAGCAAATCTCCAAAACTCGCAAAGTGTTGATATTAATACGGGCGAAATTATAGATTCGGAGAAATCCCTATGAGTTACAGATTAGCTTTAAACAGCCAAAAAATAAAAGAATATATCGGCACTCATAAACTTTTAGCTTTGGATATTGAAACATCGCCTTTTGAGAAATACAAAAACGATGACAAAGCCTCACTTGATGCACACAAATCAAGTGTTACGGGAATTAGTTTTTCGGTAGAAAAAGGCACAGGGATTTATGTTCCGTTCAATCACAAGGTCGGCAGAAATGCTGACTTTGTGGGAACATTTGAGTGGATAAAGAGTAACGTTTTAATGAATGAAAATTTGACTGTGGTAATTCACAACGCTGCATTTGAAACAATGTTTTTCTATGCTTTGGGATTTATCCCAAAATGCAAAGTATATGACACTTTGTCCGCCGCACAGATGACACTTAAGACACATACAGAGTTCAGAAAACTCAGCGATTGCGGTCTTAAAAAATTAGTTCCCGAGCTTCTTAAAATAGAGCTTCCGACTTTCAATGAGGTTGTATCGCAGGCAAAAAGTACAGAAATAGAAGATGACTTTGCGTACGAATTGAGTGCAGGCTCAGCCTGCTTCAGCGATTTAAATTCTGAAAACTTTGAAACAATTCGTTATGCTTGTGCTGATTCTGATTACGCTTTAAGGCTATACCACATATTTAACAACTGGTTTGACAATAATCTTCCTAATCACAGATATATTGTAGAAAACATTGAGTCTCCGACTGCCGTTTATGTTGGCATCATGAAATATAATGGGATATTAATTGATACCGATTTAATGAAGGAAAAACGAGAAGAATTATTACAAATGAAGGATCAGCTTAAAGAAGATATAAATCTAATGACAGGTGGTGTGAATATCGGTAAAAACGCAAGTACTAAAGAACTTAAGAAATATTTATACGAATTTTTAAATCTTCCTATTTTAAAAAAGACAAATTCTGGAGATGGTTCTATAGACGACGAAGCTATTTTACTTCTTGAAGAACACTGTAAAACGAAATATCCAAAAATATACCCCATTTTTGATATGATTCGTGAGTACAGAAACCTCGATAAAATTATATCAACATACATAGACGGTATTTTAAAATATTGTGATTTAAAAACATCTAAAGTACATTGTGACTTTTTACAATTAGGCGCAGGCAGCGGAAGGTTTAGTTGTCATAATCCGAACTTTCAAAATTTAAAAGCAGGGTCAGTTTCCGATTTTAATGTCCGTGATTTTATTATCGCTCCGAAAGGTTCCAGCATTATAGAAGCAGACTACTCTCAAGTAGAACTAAAAATTGCAGCATATTTATCACAAGATAGTACAATGCTCAGCGCTTATACAAACGGTGAAGATATTCATGCTATTACTACATCAGCTGTATTTAAAATTCCGGTAGAAAAAGCTAAAAACAAATTAGATCCACAGTATAAAAAAAGAAGAACGGTAGCTAAATCTACCATTTTTGGAGTACTTTATGGGATCTATAAAAATGGGCTTAAAAGAAACCTGAAAGTATCTGCAGGGATAGATCTAACACCTGAAGAATGTGAGAATTTCATATCAGGGCTTAAAAATAAATTTAGTGGTCTTGCTAATTGGCAAAAGCATACCGTTAGACAAGCTAAGGAAGATATGTACATAGAAACTAAGTTTGGACGCAGAAGATATTTACCAAATATAAACTCAACGAATTTTAAAAACAGAAGTTCTGCAGAAAGAGTGGCACTTAATCACGGTGTACAAGGTTTGGCGGCAGAATGCTTAAAACTTTCTATGGCTAGACTCATAAAGCAATTACAAAAATATCCCTACTTACTTCCAATTTTCACAGTTCATGATAGTTTGGTTTTTATTTGTCTCGATGAAAAAGTAAATGAAGCTACAAAATTTATCAAAGACTGTATGGAAGAAAAGCCATTTGATGATTTTTATATCAAATTAAATGCTGAAGTAAGTGTAGGAAAAAGTTATGGAAAACTTAAAGAATTAGAGGTGACAAAAAATGGAAACTAAAGAATTCTTAAGTAAGATCTATGAAGGATGCTCAGATGGATTTTTAACTATTACCATGCTCCCTGAACGCAAAACTCTGTGGTTTAGGCACGATGAGTTGTTCAAAGCCTCTGAAATTGCTAAAAAATATGGATCTAAAACAAACACTTTTTTCGGAGTAGGTCTTAGAAAAAGTATCTTTAAAAATGGATTTCGTGGCAGCGAAAGAGATATTTCTTGTGTAACTACTCTATATGCTGACATTGATATAAAGAGCGAGGCGCATAAAGAGATTTCTCTTCCCAATTCTATTGCTGAAGCAACTGATTTTTTAAACAGTTTAAAGATTAAACCCAGTATTATTGTAAATTCAGGAAACGGCATTCATTGTTACTGGCTCATTGATAAACCATTTATCATCGAAACCGAAGATGACAGAAAATACATATCATCCATATTTAAGGGTTTCGGAAGATATGTAAACTCAGAAGCTAAAAAACTTGAATGGAAAATTGATAGTGTCTATGATTTAGCCAGAATCTTAAGAGTTCCCGGAACTATAAACCATAAGCTCGGCAATGGCGCAAAGTGCGAAGTTATAGAAAGCTATGATAACCGTTATAACATCAGTGAATTTATGCAGTTTATACATTCACACGAAGGGGTTGCATCCTTTAGTAAAGATGCACAAAATGTTCAAAAAGTGGTAAATAACTGTAGGTTTATAAAATATTGTGTCGACAACTCCGAGACACTGCCCGAGCCTCTCTGGCACGCCATGATAACTAATCTTGCTCCGCTTAAAGACTCGAAAAGCGCTATACACAAGTTTAGTAGGAACTATCCGAAATATAGTTTTGATGAAACCGAACGCAAAATTCAGCGAGCAGTTCAGGAAAACAAGCCACATACTTGTGAGTACATCCGTGAAAATCTAAATTTTGACTGTGGCAAGGATTGCTTTGTAAAGGCTCCTATCGTTTACGGATTGCCAAGCTATGAAGAACGTTTTAATGAGCTTATTGCAAATGAAAAAATTGATATAAACGAGGTGCTGTCTGCTCAGAACATTAAACTTTGTGTATGGGCAAAATCAAATATGCCTTCGGAATACGCAAGACTTAAGGTTAAACTCAAAGGTAAAGTAAATTTAAGAGATTTTGAAAAAGCCGTCAGACATGAGTCGCATAGACCAAGCGAAAATACAGAACAAACTAAAACTCTAAAACTTGATAAACTTGAAACTTACGGTGCTGTTATTCCCCAAGGGTGGAATATATCTATGAAACATGGTGTTCAAAAAATACTCAGGAATAATACATCTGATGAGCTTGTGACTGTGTGCCCGTGTCCCGTTGTAATCTCCAGAAAGTTTGAAAATATTGATGATGGTACACAGAAAGTTGAGGTTAAATTCCTAAATCATGATCATTGGAAAGAAGTTATCGCTCCTCGCTCTCATATTTTTAACCGAACCTCGATAATTAAATACGCTGACAGCGGACTACCTGTTTCATCAGGCAATGCATCAGATATTGTGAAATATCTTTCCGATTATGAAGCTGTGAACGATAAGTGTATACCGTTTGTCAAATCTATATCTCGAATAGGTTGGATTGGCAAAGAGTTTTTTCCGTATTTTGTAAAAGATGAGATAATCTTTGAATCGGAGTACAAAGAAGCTTCGAACTTAATCGGAAGTACCGATGAACATGGTAGTTTTGATGTTTGGAAGCAAAGTGCTGAGCTTCTTAGAAATAATCCATTCGGCAGATTTTTATTGGCTGCTTCGTTTGCATCTCCTCTTTTAGAAGTACTTAATCATCGTGTGTTTTTCGTTCATATTTGGCATGATTCTAAGTCAGGCAAAACCGCAGCAATTAAGATGGCTATTAGTGTTTGGGGCGACCCCACAAAGCTGATGGGAAGTTTTAATGCCACGAGCGTTGGTCTTGAACGTATGGCAGGAATTCTTAAACATCTGCCATTTGCAATTGACGAACTTCAAGTTCTAAACAATAAGAGATTGTCTCTCGAGAACATCATATACAGCCTCGGGAATGGTTTTGGAAGGCTCAGAGGTTCTAAAGATGGCGGAATTCAGGAGACCGTAAGTTGGAAAAACAATATCATTACATCGGGTGAACAACCAATGAGCAAAGAGTCAAGCAATGATGGCGTTCTGACTAGAGTTTTGGAGCTTTATGGCAAACCTGTAGATAATGTTGATGTGGCTCACAGACTCCACTTGGTAAGCGAAAATAACTATGGTTTTGCAGGTAAGATTTATATTAAGTATCTCATAAACGATGTACTTCGAATTAAAGGTAAAATCCGAAAAGATTTTAATGAATTGCGAAAAAGTATAGAAAAAAATCAAGCTGAAAACAGTGATAACACACATCTTGATAACGTGGCGATAGTGTGTCTGGGCGATTACTATTCGAGCATATCGGTTTGGAAACAAAGCGAAAAAGCAGCATGGAACGAAGCCGTAAATCTCGGAACTCAAATCCTCCAAAACTGCAGAGAACTTCAAAAAGCAGACACCATCGACAGAGCTTGGGATTTTGTAACCGGATGGATAACCAGCAATAAAAACAGGTTTTTACCCGACAGTACGCCATGTTATGGGAAGATTGAAAATGATGCGGTGTATATCATTCCAAATATTTTACGTCAGGCACTCGAGGAAAATGGATTTGATTATTCTAAAGTTACTCGTGGATTTAAGGACAGACATTTCATCGAAACTCAAATCGACTACAAGGGACACACTAAAATGCAAGTGCCTAAAAAGATAAACGGTATTGTCCAAAAGTGCTTTTGTATTAAAGAGGTTATCAGAAGTGAAAAATCAAGTGAAACGATTCCCTTAAATTAGCCATTTGTGAGATGGTAACCTTTTAACCTCACTTTTTCGCACACACACCTCTTTATTAGAGTAAATATATAATTTAATGTTTGAGTATTTTAATTAAATAAGTCTCTATATAACAAATAAATTTATTTTAAAGGTTATAGAGGTTACTTATATAAAAATGTTGGCTTTATTATTGGGTTTAAGGGAGTAACCTCTTTTCAAAAATAGAGGTTATCAAAGGTTAATGGAGGTTAATTACATGAAAGAAAAGACAATAACAAATCAAATATTGAAATATTTAAAAGATTTACCCGAATGCTACGCATTCAAAGAGCATGGTGGATTATATGGAACTTCAGGAATTCCAGACATTATTTGCTGCTACAAAGGAAGATTTGTGGCTTTTGAAGTAAAGAACGAAAAAGGAAAGCTCTCAAAACTCCAAGAAATAACCATCGAGAAAATACGAAAAGCAAGTGGCGTTGCTTTCAAGGTGACTAGTCTTGAAGAAGTTAAAGAAATTTTGAAGGAGGTGGTGCCGGAGTAAAAATATTTCAAAGTTCAAAGTGCAAAGAACAAAGTTACACAGTACAAATTACAAAGTTACAGAATTCAAAGTACAGATAAATTTTTAAATTTGTAATTTGGAGGATGACTTTTTATGAAAAACAAAAATATAAAGTGCATTAATTGCACTTTTGCTATGGCTGACCCTACTGTAAGTACATTAAAATGGACTGGGTTTGAATGTACAAATTCTAAAAGCCCATATTTTAAATCTCTACTCAATGTCGATCGCGGAGGCAATACTTTATCTAAAATCACGTGGTCTGGTTGCATCTTCGGAGAAAGGAGAAATTAAAAATGAATGTTAAAGAATACCTTTCTCAAGCGCATTACTTAGACAGAAAAATCAGCTATAAACTTGATCAACTAGCATCAATAAGAGAATTTACAACTAAAGCCGGAAACTTACTTTCAAATATGCCCAAAGGAAGTCATAACTATAAGCTTATGGAACAAAATATCGCAACAATGTTAGATTTAGAACGAGAAGTTGACAACAATATGAAAAATTTATTGTATTTAAAAAGAACTATTTTGTTAGTTATAAAAAATATTGACAACAATGAATATAGGACATTGTTGGAACTACGATATTTACATTCAAAAAAATGGAATGAAATATCTAAAATAATGGGTTGTGGTATAGACAATATCTATAAAATGCATCATAAAGCGTTAAAGGCTTGCCGCATTCCAACAGATTTACAGAAAAATACAGTAAATTCCAAAAAGTTTACAGTTAATTCCTGAAAATTCTACTTGCGGTACAGTCTGAATCTGTGATATAGTTATAATATCGAATTATATTTAAATTGCTCTTGGAGAAAATCCAAGAGCAATTTTTTAGCCAAAATGGAGGTAATAAGAAATGCCAAATAAACCAAGAAGCCCTTGTAGGTTCAGTGGATGCCCTGAACTCACTGATACTCTCTACTGCAGCAAGCACTACAAAGCTATGAACAGGTACTACAACAAATACAAGCGCGATCCTTTATATAAAAAACGATATGGTACTGCTTGGAGAAAAATTAGGGATAGTTATATAAACAACAATCCACTATGCGAGCTTTGTGAACGAAAAAACATTTTAAAACATGCTGAAGAAGTACACCACATTATACCTCTATCGAAAGGTGGCTCCCATGAAGAAGAAAACTTAATGGCACTTTGCAAGAGTTGCCATTCCAGAATTACTGCTACTGAAGGTGGCCGTTGGGGATGAATTTTTATAAATTTATATCAAACATAGTTAAAAGTTTTTTGAATGTATCTTGACCATCTAAACAAGTATCGATAAGATATCCTTTTTCGCTTTTCCATTCACTAAGTCCGCGATAGTAAAATGCTTTCTTAGAGTCTTCAATAATAAACGGAACGATACCACATTTCAAACACTCTTTAAAAGCTATAAGCCTTCCTACCCTACCGTTCCCATCTTGAAAAGGATGAATACTTTCAAAGTCAGCGTGGAACTCAATAATATCTTCTATCATTTTTTCTTTTTTAGAATTATATTTATTTAAAAGTAAATGCATTTTTTCGGGTACATCTTTAGGTCTTGTGGTTTCCTTACCACCCACAACATTAGCTCTTTGCTTATAATCTCCAACTGAAAACCATGATAAAGATGAATCTTTTGTACCTTGTTTTAATATAAAATGAATTTTTTTAATTATTTCTTCTGTTAAAATATCTTCAGCAACATCAATAATATAATCAATAGCTCTAAAATGATTAACAGTTTCTATTACATCATCAACAGGAATACCTCCATCAGTATCTATGGTATGCGTTTCGAAAATTAACCGTGTTTGATCTTCACTGAGTTTACTTCCCTCAATATGATTTGAATTATATGTCATACGAATTTGAAGCTCATGGTAAAGTCCTCCGGATATTTTGGCATTTTTTTCATCGACTAGCATTTGAGTTATAAAATTATCAGATACTTTTCGACACAAATCACTAGCGTTACACGATAAATAATCTGCAATTTTTTTTAAAACATGATTCGAAATTTTTTCACCTTTAGTGATTTTAGCAACTGTTTTTGAAGATATGCCCAGTTCAGTTGTCAACGAAGATTTTTTGATTTTTTTTAAAGATAATATTTTCTCAAGACCATCATATGAATACATATCAGCACCTCTTTCTTTACTTATTATACTTTAAAAACACAAAAAAGTAAAGATTTCAAAGAGCAAAAGTAAAGATTTATGTATAAATTAGCCCCCCGGGGGAGTAAAAATCTCTAAATTCGACAAGAATCGAGTCGGGCGTGGGGCATCGCGCAAAAAAAGTTTGATTCAAACGGGGTATTAACCCATTTAATTCTCAAAGGGCGTATTTGACCTTTTGAGAATTTTATTTTGCAAGGAAAGGAGAGAAAAAAGATGGCAAAAGACGGCACAAATAGAGGCGGCAGAAGAATTAGAGCCGGCACAAAACCTGATTCTTTAACCGATAAAATAGCAGCCGGAAAATCAGCAAGGATATTCGAACCAATAGATTTTAATATTGATTCAGATTTTGAAACCGATAGCTTTATGGAAACAGCTGATTTAGAAGGCGAAAACATACCCAAACCCAGTGAATATTTAAACGCTGAGCAAAAAGATGGTTCGCTACTGGGCGCTGATAAAATTTTCAAAGAAACATGGCTATGGCTTAAAAAACGGAAATGCAAGAGTTTCGTAAATCCAAGATTAGTCGAGGCATATTCGCAAGCTTTTGCAAGATACATTCAATGCGAAGAAGCAATTAGTAAATTTGGATTTTTAGGAAAACACCCAACTACAGGTGCTGCAATTGCCAACCCATTTGTACAAATGAGTGTTTCTTTTCAAAAACAAGCAAATTTACTATGGTATGAAATTTTTGATATTGTAAAACAGAACTGCAGTACAGATTTCACTGATACTCCGCAAGACAATGTAATGGAACTTCTTTTAACGGCAAGAAGGAGGAAAAAGTAAAAAGTGAATATTGATATAACCTGGTTTCTGACAGCGATTTCGCTATCGGGAACCATTTTAAATGTAAGAAAAAGCATATTGTGTTTTTATATATGGCTGGTTGGCGATATTCTTTGGTGTGCATTTGACTTTACCCAAAGAATGTACGGAAGAAGCGCGCTTGATTTTATTCAAATTATTCTTGCAATTTGTGGAATTGTATCGTGGAAAAAAGATAATAAGACTTTGAGAGGAGCGAGAAAATGAACATAGAAAAAATAAAGATATCAAAACTTAATCCGGCAAAATATAATCCTAGAAAAGATTTAAAACCCGGAGATACGGAGTATGAAAAACTCAAACGAAGTATGAGTAAGTTCGGCTACGTAGAACCGATTATTTGGAATAAACAAACGGGGAATATCGTAGGAGGGCACCAGAGGTATAAAATTCTAAAAGATATGGGATACAAAGAGGCTGAATGCGTGGTTGTTGATATAGACGCTACTAAAGAAAAAGCTTTAAATATAGCGCTAAACAAAATTAATGGCGAATTTGATATTCCTCTTTTAACTGATTTGCTAAAAGACCTAAGCACAAGTGATTTTGATGTATCTTTAACAGGATTTGATGAAGATGAAATTTCAGATTTGTTTTCCAGCATAGACGATAAAGAAGGCAAAGATGATGACTTTGATGTAAACAAAGCTTTAGAAGAAGCATCATTTGTAAACCCCGGAGATTTATGGCAACTTGGTAAACACAGATTAATGTGTGGTGACTCCACAATCAGCGAAGATGTTAATAAGTTAATGAATAACAATAAAGCAAATCTTGTGGTTACAGATCCCCCATATAACTGCTCATATGAAGGCGGAACAAGTATGAAAATCATAAATGACAGTTGGCATGATCCAAAAAAATTTTATGATTTTTTATTATCTGCTTTTAAAAATGCTTATGATAATCTCGCAGATGGATCAGCGTTTTATTGCTTCCATTCAGATGCGGAAAAAGTAAACTTTTTTAACGCTACAGTAAATGCGGGATTTCACTACTCCACAACTTGTATATGGGTAAAAAACGCTTTAGTAATTGGCAGAATGGATTACCAAATGAGACACGAACCGGTTATATATGCCTTTAAAGATACAGCAAAACATAAATTTTATGGAGATAGAAAGCAAACAACGGTGTGGGAATTTGACAGACCCATAAAATCAAAACTTCACCCTACTACAAAGCCAATCCCATTAATTTCGTATCCAATAAAGATGTCATCACAAGAAAATGGTATCGTATTAGATTTGTTTGCTGGCTCAGGAAGTACACTTATTGCTTGTGAGCAAATGAACAGGATTTGCTATGCTATGGAGCTTGATCCAGTTTATGCATCTGTAATAATTCGAAGATATGCAGAAACTTATGGCGATAACGAAGTATTTTTAATTAAAGAAAATGAAAAAATACCGTATTCAGAAATTGCAAAAAACAATAATAATTCAAGTGTGTAAATCCAACAAATATAATAAAAAAACGAAGTGTACTTCTACATCTAAGATCCGCATAATTACTGGATATATGACATTTTTAGAGGTAATATGTATATAACCTTGAAAGAGGAAATTAACCAAAAAAGTTGGAGGGCACTTACATGAAACACATTGAAATTTTAGATAACGCCGCAAAAAATAAAATACGTTTCAAAGATATCAATATCAACCCAACATTCGCAGCAGCATACTTCTACAGAGCCTTGAAGCCGAAAACGAACTTATCAATTTTGCTGAAGTTATCTGGAATCACGACATCGACTCAATCCTTGAAAACTGTAAGCACCTTGGAATTAGCGAATTTACAATCAGCTCAACATTCTCAAGCCTTATTACAACAATCGCAGAACTTCAAAAACGCGGATGTGAACTTGAAGGACTTACAGAAATAAACAGCAGGTATGATGACATTAAAACAGATAAAAAACAACGCATACCGGCATTTAAAATTAAAATTGTAAAATAAAATTTTTAAAATATATCATTACAAGATGCAGAGCTAAACGGCGCTGTGTCTTGTTTTTTTGGAGGTGAGATATTGAAATACGCGCCAACAAAATTTATGGATCCAAAAAGTAAATACAGCAAATTACACGCAGACAGCGCAGTTTGCTTTATTAATTGCTTAAATCATACGAAAGGACAGTGGTATGGAGAATCATTTAAACTTATTGATTGGCAGGAACAGATAGTGCGTGACATTTTTGGAATTTTAAAGCCTAACGGGTACAGGCAATTTAATACCGCATACATTGAAATCCCCAAAAAACAGGGCAAGCAATTGTTTTTAAACACTTTAATACCTACTCCCAGTGGATATACAACAATGGGTAAAATAAGCGTTGGAGATAGTGTTTTTGATGAAAATGGAAATGTATGCCAAGTTGTAGCAAAAAGCGGTATTGATTTTTCGGAGCAAGCGTATCGCATTACATTTAAAGATGGTGAAGTTATAGACGCAGGAGCACGTCATGAATGGTGTGGGCAATATACTCGAGGGGAACCGATAAACTGTATCATGACTACAAAGGAGCTTTTCAATCTTCCTAAAGATAACAACTCATTTCGTTTCAGAATTCCTGTATCTAAATTTCTAAAATCTAATATTGAAAAATTTAATCTTACTGATATAAATTTAGTTAATTCCAAATTTCGGTACATAGATAAAATTGAAAAAATCGAAAATCAAGGAATGCAATGTATACAGGTAAATAGTCCGTCCCATCAATATTTAGTAGGACGATCTTGTTTACCTACACACAACAGTGAACTTGCAGCAGCTACAGCGCTTCTTTTAACTTGCGGAGATTTTGAGCATGGCGGAGAAATATATGGATGCGCTTCTGACAGGCAACAAGCTTCTATTGTATTTGATGTTGCTGTGGATATGGTAGAGCAATGCCCTTCATTGAAGTCAAGAATAAAGCCCGTTCTATCCCAAAAACGGTTAATATACAAACCACTTAACAGTTTTTACCAAGTTTTATCAGCAGAAGCGTACACTAAACACGGATTAAACGTTCATGGCGTTGTATTTGATGAACTTCATGCACAGCCGAACAGAAACCTATACGACGTAATGCTTCATGGCTCAGGAGACGCAAGAAAACAGCCACTCTTTTTCCTCATAACTACTGCCGGAACGGACAGAAACTCAGTATGTTTCGAGGTGCATCAAAAAGCTGAAGATATTTTAAAAGGAAGAAAGCGAGACCCGACATTTTATCCTGTTATTTATGGAGCACCTCCCGATGCCGATTGGACAGATGAAAATGTTTGGAAACGAGCTAATCCTTCTCTTGGAATAACCGTAGACATAGAAAAAATTAGAAATGCTTGTGAATCCGCAAAACAAAATCCTGCGGAAGAGAATCTATTTAGACAGCTAAGACTTAACCAATGGGTAAAACAATCTGTAAGGTGGATGCCTATGGACAAATGGAATGCTTGCGATTTTAAGGTAGATGAAAAATCTCTTGAGGGCAGAGTGTGTTACGGAGGACTCGATTTATCATCAACAACTGATATTACGGCATTTGTTTTAGTATTTCCTCCTATGGATGAAAATGATAAATATATAATTCTCCCCTACTTTTGGATTCCTGAGGATAATATACGAACTAGAGTTAGAGATCACGTTCCTTATGACATTTGGCAAAAGCAAGGACACCTAAAAACAACCGAAGGTAATGTAGTTCACTACGGCTTTATTGAAAAATTCATTGAAGAATTAGGTAAAAAATACAACATAAGAGAAATTGCATTTGACCGTTGGGGAGCTGTTCAAATGGTTCAAAATCTTGAAGGTATGGGATTTACTGTAGTTCCATTCGGGCAAGGATTTAAAGATATGAGTCCTCCTACAAAAGAGCTTATGAAATTAACTCTTGAAAAAAGGATTGCACATGGCGGGCATCCTATCCTTAACTGGATGCTGGATAATATTTATGTGCGTACCGATCCGGCAGGAAATATTAAAGCAGACAAAGAAAAATCCACCGAGAAAATTGATGGTGCAATTGCTACTATTATGGCTCTTGACAGAGCAATAAGGAACCAAAATACAAACATAGATTCTGTTTATAATGAAAGAGGTCTGATTATCCTTTAGAAATACGGGCTTTTTTATGGTATAATATTTATTGTAGGAGGTTGTGCCGAGTGAATTTATCAGAAATAAAAAGCAAAGTAAAAGAATCTGTGTCCAGTCAAATAGAAAAAACTGGATATGTTGTGCCGGTACAAGTTTTAATGGATTTAAATGTACTTACAAAAAATGACTATGAGAACTGGAGATTTGGGAAAACAGAGTATTTGGAAAAAGTATGTAAAATAAATTTATCAAAATTAAGCAGTATAGTACGTGAAATAGAGACTTATTGTAAATCGCTAGGTTTAAAAGCATCAGAAACATACTATAAGAGATGGGCACTTAAAGATAAAAGTAAGAAAATAAAATTACAATTTTCAAAAAGCGGTAAAGTAGAAATCGAGAAAAAATACGCTACGCATTATTTAAACTTAAATAGAATAAATGAACTTAAACTAAAAAAAGAATCCAATAAAAATCAATCATGAAATTGTTTTCTATTTTCAAGCTATAATCCAAATAATCATCATTCAAATTGAAATGTCAGCAGAGATGTTGGCATTTTTTATTTATAAAAAATTTAGTGGAGGTTTTTTAATGACTAACTTAGAAGTGTTTAAAAATGAGGAATTTGGAGAAGTAAGG
>URZE01000001.1 GCA_900552265.1 uncultured Oscillospiraceae bacterium | reverse complement strand
GGTTCTTCTACTTTAGGTTCTTCTACTTTGGGTTCTTCTACTTTGGGTTCTTCTACTTTGGGTTCTTCTACTTTAGGTTCTTCTACTTTAGGTTCTTCTACTTTGGGTTCTTCTACTTTGGGTTCTTCTACTTTGGGTTCTTCTTCTGTTGCAGGTTGTCCAGTAGTAGTTGTTGTTGTGCCTTCTGCATCTCCGCCTTCAGTTGTATCATCTGAGATTATGACGACCTCTTCATCATCATATTCGTCTGTCACTTCAACTGTAGATCTAGATTTATTTTTTTCTCTTACTTTTCTCCACTGTTCGTTAGCCTGTTCAAGTTCCTTCTTAGCTTTATCATGTAATTTTTTAATCCCAGCATATTCTGTATCCGCTTGCGCACGCTGTGATTGAAGATCATGCTGACTCTCTATTTTCTTATCAAGATCATCTCCGGCTTCAACTACCTGACGATTTAATGTTTCTAATCTGTCATTAATATTTTTTATCTTAGCTACAGCTTCCCTTAACATTTTATCAGCATCGTCAAATCTACCTTCAGCTTCTTTCTGTATTCTTTCTGCTGTCTCTTCTTTCATATTCCAATAAATACCCGGGAATATTTTTTCTCCTCCAGTTTTATAAAGAGTTGCCAACGAAGCTATTAACAAGGCTCCAACTATAGTGCTCACAGTGCAAACTACAATTTTCTTAATACCTAAATCTCCAACTGCCATGATTTCATTCTCCTCAATTTAATTTAGATTGTACAATCATCTGCATGATTCTATTTTATGATACCATAAAAAAATTATTATGTCAAGAATAAATTTTGATTTTTTAATGCTAGCAAACAATTTCATTTCTTCCGGCAATAGCGCGAGAGAGGGTTATTTCATCTGCATATTCTAATGAAGCACCTACCGGAATACCATAAGCTAATCTTGTTACCGTGATGTTAAGAGGCTTTAAAAGCTTAGAAATATACATTGCGGTAGCTTCGCCCTCAACAGTAGGGTTTGTGGCCATTATAACTTCTTTTATGTTTCCTTTTTTCACTCGATCCAATAGTTCTTTTATGTGTATTTCGTCTGGACCTATTCCGTTCAAAGGAGAGATTGTACCGTGAAGAATATGATAAAGAGCATTAAATTCGTGAGTACGTTCTATAGCGTTAATGTCCTTTGGATCTTCAACAACACATATAACAGTTTTGTCACGAGAAGCATCTCCACAAATATCGCAAATATCTTTATCAGTAAAATTACAACATTCTTTGCAATATTTTATACTGTTTTTTGCTTTTAATATTGCTTCAGCAAAAGACGAAGCTTTTTCACTTGGCATTTTCAAAACGGAATAAGCAAGTTTTTGAGCAGATTTTTTTCCCACTCCCGGCAATGATTCAAAATGTTCGGTTAAATTTTCTAAAGAGGGAAGATAATACTTATTCATGTTAAAATAATCCCGGAATGTTAATTTGACCTGAAAGATCTTGCATCACTGTTTCTTTTTCTACGGTTGCTTTTTTTATTGCTTCGTTAACAGCAGCTATTATCATATCTGAGAGCATATCTACTTCTTCGGGGTCGACAACTTCAGGTTTAATTTCCATTTTTATAACTTCTAATTTACCGTTAATTACAACTTTTACTGCTTCTCCGCCTGATGTTGCAGAATATTCTTTGGCATCGAGTTCAGCAGAAGCTTGTTCCATTTTTGCTTGGGTTTCCTGAGCTTGTTTTGCGAGTTGCTGTAAATTGTTCATTCCTCCACCGTGATTTTTTGGTAATCTTACTTTCATTGATTTTTCCTCCGATTTTATTTAATTTTAATATTTACACCGCCGGATTCGGCAGTTTTTATTAGCTCATTTAGGGGATCTGCTTTTTCAGGCTCAGTGCTAATTTTTTTGTAAGGACCGAGTTTATACTGTTTTCCTGTAATGTCTTTTACTATACTTCTGATTTCGGCTCTGTATTTACTTTGTCTTAGAAGTTCAAAAGCCAAATCATTTTTTGAATCAATCAATACGTAGTCGCCACTTATATACGCTTGAGAATTCTTCAGAGATATATATAAAGATTTCATGGAACTGTTATTTTTTAAATTTTCCAATATTTCATTCCATTGTAAAAAAGTGTTTTCATCCGTTTTTTCTTCCACAATATTCGAAATAGGCGGAAATGGCGGGGGAGGAGGTTTATTGTATTCGACCGATTCAACTTTTTTAATTTTTGAGTCAGGTGAAATTATATGATTTTGCGATTGATTTTCACAAATTTTTACTAAAGCAATTTCCATCTCAATTTTTTTATCTACGCCTGCATTTATGTTTTTATATGATTCCTGTAAAACATCAAGTGAGTATAAAATTTTATTAAGATCCAACTCTGAAGAATCAATTGATTTAAGCGAAGAATTAACAGTTTTTTTTGTGATTTTAAGTATCATCAAATCTCTGAAATATTCTAATAATTCTTTACAAAATCTGTCCATGCTTTTAGATTGAACATACATTTTATTGATTGATTTTATGCATTCTTTTGCATTACCAGATTTGATATGCCCGTATATTTCCGAGAGATACTCTATTCCTGAAATTCCGAGAATTTGTCTTACAGAATTTTCATTTATATCTCGGTTACAAGCATTTGCACACTGATCGAGTATCGAAAGTGCATCACGCATTGCTCCATCTGCGCACACTGAAATAATATTTACGGCTTCATTATCGATTTTTATATTTTCTTTTTCACAAATATACTTTATTCTTTCAGAGATATCATCAGGCGAGAGTCGATGAAAATCGAACCGTTGGCACCGTGAAACAATAGTAGTAGGTAGTTTGTGAATTTCTGTCGTAGCTAAAATGAAAACCACATGAGGAGGAGGTTCTTCCAAGATTTTCAAAAATGCATTAAATGCTCCAGTGGAGAGCATGTGAACTTCATCTACGATATAGACCCTGTATTTTGATTTGGTTGGAGAAAAAACAACTTCTTCACGCATTGAACGTATATTTTCTACTCCATTATTGCTTGCAGCATCTATTTCCACTATATCGAGGATATTTTCCTGCTCGATACTCTTGCATATCTCACATTCTCCACAAGGATTTCCGTTCTGAGGATTTAGACAATTTATAGCTTTTGAAAGAATTTTCGCACATGAAGTTTTTCCTGTTCCTCGAGAACCTGTGAAAAGATATGCATGAGAAATTCTTCCGGATTTAACTTCGTTTTTCAAAGTTTCCGTAACGTGAGTTTGGCCTATTACATCATCGAAAGTTTTTGGACGCCATTTTCGGTACAATGCCTGATACAAATTTTTTACCTCGCTGCATAAATTTTGCTCAAACTTATAATTCAACATACAACCGAACGAACTAACTATATCGCACGGAACATATTGCTTAATGCTGCTCGGTTCCCCGCCTGACATGGTTCACAATCATCCGTCGCATAGCACCCGCTCGGCTGTATGCTGAATTACATACATCTCTTGATTATCAATTATAGTAGATTTACAATTAGTATACAACATCAATCAAAAAAAAACAATAATTAATTTTTTAAAAATTAAAAATACAGAATTGAGGTTTGATTTTGGAAATAACGTTTGCACATACTTCTGATTTGCATATAGGAGCTAAGTGTCGAGGAATTGGAGCAAAAGGAGAAATCAGAAAACATGAAATTCTTAATACGTTCCTTAACATTTTAAGAATGTGTACGGAAGAAAATGTTGATATATTATTTATAGCAGGAGATTTGTTTGATGATGTGGAAGCTGTTTCTGAGCAAGATATAAAAGCTTTGAAACAGGCCATTTCAGTGAGTAATTTTAAAGTAGTAATTTCTCCGGGTAATCATGATCCGTTTACTCCTGATTCACCATATTTTTCAACTTGGCCGGATAATGTATGGATATTTAAAAATGACAAATTGGAGTTTATTGAATTTTCTGATTTAAAACTGAGAGTTTGGGGACATGCTTTCAAGAGTGCCTATGAAAAGAAACATTTGTTATGCGGAATAAAAGTACCTAATGATGATTTTATGAACATAGGTGTTATGCACGGAAATTTATCAAATATTGATGAAAGTGTATATTGTCCTGTTTTGTTATCCGAAGTACAAAGGAGCGGTTTAAATTACCTTGCACTTGGACACATTCATAAGAGAAGCAAACTTAATTCTATTGGTAATACGTATTACTCATACTGTGGATGTCCTGAGGGGACCGGTTTTGACGAAACGGGAGAAAAAGGGTTCTACATAGGAAGAATGTCAAATAATTTTTTGAGATTGGAATTTAAACCTTGCTCAAAACGAAATTATGAAATTTTAAAAGTGGACGTTACGGACGCAGAGTCAGATTTTGAAATATATAATTTGATACTTGAAAAAATCAAAAAAAATTACAAAGAAAAATATATGAATAATATTTACAGAATAATTTTAATCGGTGAAATTTCCGAATATTATTTTATAAATACTTCAAAAATTGAAACATATTTAAGTGATTTTGTCTTTTTTGTATCTGTTTTAGATAATACGGAAACCAAGATTGATATTAAAAATTTAGAATTCAGAAATGATTTTAAAAGTATCTTTATAAAAAAAATGATGCTAAAAATCGATACTTCTGCAGATGATTCCGAAAGATACGTAAATAAAGAGGCTTTAAAAATTGGATTAAAAGCTTTTTCCGAGGAAGTGAAATACATTGATAATTAAAAAAATAGAAGTTGATGGTTTTGGTAAACTGGAAAATTTTCAGTTGAATTTAGACAGCGGTGTTCAAGTTATTTATGGACCTAATGAATTCGGAAAATCCACATTGATGGAATTTATAAAAAGAATGTTTTACAGTCGGTGCGGAGGGGAAAAATTTAGTTCAAAAGATCGAGAATTGAGAAAAAAGTATTTTCCGTGGTCAGGTAAGAAATTAGGTGGTGCGATTGAATTTTCTCATAACGGGGATTTGTATAGAGTTCAAAAAGAATTTGGATTGAAATCTTCGTCCGGAGATAAAGTTACGGTTCAAAATTTGTCAACAAAAGAATTTATAGAGCTTGGAAAGCGCTGTGAAGTGGGGGAACACTTTTTCGGAATAGATGTAAAAAGTTTTGAAAGAAGCAGTTATATAGCAAGCATTGGGCGTATTGATTTTTGTACTTCGAAAAACTCCAAAGACGGTATTGTGGAGAAAATTTTATCAAACCTTTCATCTGCAGGGGAGGAAGATATTTCTGAAAGAGTTGCTATAAAAAATATAGATGATGCAATAAAAAATTTGCAATTTGTTAGAGGTAACGGAGGAAAAATATTTGATACAAAATCTGAAATAAGTCAAATCGTTCAAAAAATTTTAAATTTGGAAGCTATGGAAAAAAGCAATTTTGAAATTGAAAAAGAATTTTCGGAAATACAAAAGCTCCTTAATGAAAAAAAATTTTTGAATTCCCAGCTTGAAAAATTCCGAAATTTGAAAAAAATTCAAATTGCAATTGAAATTAAAAATTTGATAACAGAAAAAAATAAAATAGAACAATTTTTTCCGATAGTAAAAAATAATGAAATAATTAAAAATCTCAACCGTGAAAAGGATGAGATGGAAAAGTTGCGATTAAAACTCGAAGAAATACAAAACATTACTGAGAGTTCAAACAATAATTATACGAATATATCCGATGAAGAAATAAAGATTTTAGAACATCTTATTGAAGAAAAAAACAGTATAGAACTTAAAATAAACTGTTTAAATAAGCTTTTAATAAATTCTGATTTTAGACAAAGTTTTAATAATTTTGAAAATTCTAAATTCAGTGAAGATTTGAATTATAGTAATGAAATAAACGATTTTATAAAAAAAAGAAAGATTTTATACGATGAGATAATTGAAATTGAAAAAAAAATAAGTAGTGAGCAAAAATTTTTATCGGATATCGAATATCATCTCAGCCTTAGTGAAAATAATTTTAGCACCTCAAATAGCAGAAAATTTACATATTTTATTAAAGTTTTAAATATTGTAGTGTTCATATGTTTTGCGATTTACGGAGCTGTTTGTAAATTCTTTTTGCCTTTGAAATTGTATTCTATACCGTTCATTTCTTTATTGATTTTTGAAACTTATCATAGTTTGAAAATAAGAAATAAAAAAAAGATGGTGGATTCTAAAAAAGAAGAACGTAATTTGTTGATTGATAAAATTCATGAACTTCAAAATAAAAAAATTCGTGATTTAGAGAAATTGGAGACTATAAATGTAGATATTAAAAGTATGATTCTTAATTATGAAAAAGTTCTTGATGAGAGAAACGGCGTTATAGATAGTGTGATTTCGGAAAAGAACTGTAATTCTGTCAGAGAATATTTCATTAATTATGAAAAATCAAAAACGAAAAAAGATATTTACGATTCCTATAAGAACGAACTTTTAGAACTGAATTGTAAAGAATTGAATTTTGTAAAAAAGATTTCTCAGTATACAAAAAATGTAAAATCCGTACAATCGGCGATAGAATTTTTAGACAATGCAGCAGCTTTGAATACAAGGATGCAGCTGCTCAATGAAAAGATAAAAATAAAAACAGAATATTTAGGATTAAATTTAAATGATTCCGAATCTTTAGATATTTTTATAAATGACTTAAAAGGAAATTGTATCGATATAAATTTAAATGAAGAAAAATTAAATTGTATAAAAAGAAGAATTGATGAGTTAACTTCATTGAATTTAGAAGAAAAGTGTGTTGAATTGCAGAAAAGGATAAAGATTCCATGTGAAAACAAGGAAGTTCTTCAAAAAGAATTGGATGATAAAAAAGTAAAATTAAAAAATATGGAATTATATTTAAAAAGTCTTAAAACAGCTAAGGCCGTTATTGAAGAGTCGGCAGAAGAACTAAGGAAAATTTTTAGTCCTGCACTTAATTCAAGGGTGTCTGAAATTTTTTCAAAATTAACAGAAGAAAAATATACCGGTGTCCACGTTACAAAAGAATATGATATATCGATAAATCATGGAATGCAAAGTCATTTAGCCGAAAATTTTAGCAGTGGAACCATAGATCAAGCTTATTTTTCTTTACGTATGGCTGTTTCTGAGATGATTTCCGGTAAAAACCATTTGCCGATAATTATCGACGATTCGTTCAGACAATACGACAGTAAAAGACTCGAAAAAGTGTTGGAATTTCTTTCAGAATATAAAAAAGGTTCTTCGCAGTCGATAATTTTTACGTGCCACGAAAGCGTAGCCAAAGCAGCAAAAATAAAAGGAGCCAACATAATAAAAATGTCGGCTAATTAATGATTTTTTCAAGATGAGAAAGTTTTACTTTATCTGCTTTTCCCGCTCCCAATAAACATGCATGGGAGTGTGGCAAAAGTATGATTTTTTTTGCATGATTTTTTGTTCTTATAAATCCTTCGGTTTTTCCGGAGAAATTATACAGTATAATTTTGTGAGGAGTAATTGCAGCGGTTTTACTTCCTCTGTGGGATATTCCTGAAAGAGTTTCAGATGTTTGTATTTTAAATATTTCTTCACCTGTTATCCCTATCATAACTATTTCATCATTACCTGATTCATTTATCGAAGAAGAAAAACAACAGCATATTCCCTCATTTTTATTAAAGTCGTAAAATTTTAAAATTTTATTTTCATATGAATAATTTGTTATATTTTTTGATTTTAGATTTATGAAAGACATGTATTTATCTCCGAGTGCAAGAATATTTTCTCCCGATAAATATTCAAGTCGTGTTACGGTGTTGTCTTTGAGATCGAATTGAAGTTTAGGTTCAGAGGAATTAAAATCCAATATATACAAACTCGAACTGATATTTCCGTTTTCTGCTGCTATACCGCAAACAGCAGCTTCGGTGCCGGCTGAATTTAAGGTAATATCGGATATGTAATTTTCAGAAAAGGAAAATGAATACTTTTCTTTACCCTTTTTATTGTAGATGCGAGTTTCGGCAAGATGGCTGGCAGATTGGTGAACGATGGCAAATGTACCACTATCTGAAACTGCACAGGCTATTATGTTTTTTTCACATTTTCCTGAATAAAGATTTTGAGAAAGACTTTCTATCCTAAAATTTTTACCTCCACGATCATAAATAATATTTCTTACATCTCCACTTTTTAGACATGGGTTGCTGAAATTGTGTTTTTCTTTTCTGACAACATTTCCAAAACAATTGATTATGTTCAAAGAATTATCACTTAACGCAATAATATTGTTGTTTGATATTTTAAAATTTTCTGCGGATATTTTTTCTCCTTCGATTTCGCATGGAAACCCTTCTCCAGAAGCTATTGTGGAATAAATTTTGTCTTTTAGCCATATTAGGGTATTTTCAGGATATAATTTTACTCTGTTTACCCATATTATTAAAAATAAAAAAACTAAAAACAACACCAAAATGATATTTTTTATATCGTTGAAAGTTTTTTTACTGAATTCACTACGGTTTATAAAATTTCGTATTTTGGATAAGGGTAAATTTATTTTGTGTGAATATTTTTTTATTCTATTTCTGTTCATTTTATTTGATTCCATTTTTATAAAAATTTACTTTGTAAATTTCTTCTCCTTTTTATTAATCATAAAAAACTTGATTGAGATAAAGACCTTCGGCGGGAGCGGTAGGACCAGCGTTTTTTCTGTTTTTTGATTCTATTATTGCGGAAATATCTTTGGGATTTATTTTATTTTGAGCAACCCTTAGAAGTGTTCCTGACATTATTCGAACCATATTATAGAGAAATCCATCTGCTTTTACTTTAAACTCAACCATATCACCGTTTCTGTAGACATTGAAACTTTTTATATTTCTAATCATATTTTTAGTTTCACGTTTGTCAAGTGTAGCAAAGGAAGTAAAGTCGTGTGGACCTATGAACATTTGAGCTGCTGAATTTAAATAATTTTCGTCCAATGGATACCAGTAGTGGAATGCACGGTTGTTAAGGAATGGATTTCTTATTTTATTGTTCCATATTTTGTATATGTATTCTTTGCCTTTACAAGAGTATCTTGCGTGAAAATCCATAGGTACTTCATAAGCGTTTGTTACGGCGATGTCTTTAGGTAAAAATCTATTTAAAGCATAAACTAAATTTTCACATTTTATTTTGGAGCAAGTTTTAAAACTCACTGCATACATATTTGCATGTACTCCCGTGTCAGTTCTGCTGCATCCTTTTATGTCAACTTTTTCTTTTACTGTTTTTTCAAGAGAATTTTGAAAAACTTCTTGTACTGTCAATGCATTTTTTTGAACTTGCCAACCGTGATATCCGCTGCCGTCATAAGATAGAATAACGACTATATTTCTTGTTTTTAAAATATTTTTATTTTGTTGCATATGATTACTCCGATAAAAATTATTAAAAGTATGATTGATGCTATAATATCACATTGACTGAATTTCATATGTTTAAAAGAAGTCCTCTTTTGTAATGGATCATAACACCTTGATTCCATAGCTAAAGCAATATTGGCAGCTCTTCGAAATGAAAAAACAAATAGGGGAATGAGTACATTGGAAAAAGCTTTGATTTTTTTAATTATATTTTTACTTCCAAAATTGGCTCCCCTTACTTTTTGAGCATTTATTATTTTACCGGTTTCTTCAAAAAGTACAGGAATAAATCTTAAGGAAAGCGTTATAGTCATCGCAATTTCTTGAGTGTTTACCCCAATGTATTGAAGAGGGGAAAGGAGACTTTCAAATGCAGAAGATATTTCTTGAGGTGAAGTGGTAAACATTATCACAGAGCTTATCAAGACAAGCACAAGCAATCTGAAAAATACAAGTATGCTGTTTTTTATTCCTGAAATGGGAATTGAAATTTTTCCTAATCCAACCCAATTTGTTTCCGTTTCGAAAAAAAGATTAACAAGTGCCGTTACAAGAGAAATTATTATAACGGATTTGAAACTTTTTATATATTTTATTATAGGTACGCAGGAAAATATTGCCATGATTATTACGAAAGCAGCTATTAAAATCAAAGAGAATATGTTGTTTGATGAAAATGCGAGTGCGAAAAACAGTGCAGACGATATTATTTTTAACCGTGAATCCAATTTATGTACAACAGAGTTTCCGGGAAAATATTTGCAAAATGCAAAAGTATTCATAAAATTTAAGCACCTCTGTTGTTTAGAATTTTGAGAATTTCTTTTTCTGCTTCATCTGTAAGTAAGATATCGGTATTCACAGGATATTTTTCGTTTATGTACCTCATAATTTGAGTTATTTGAGGAATGTCAAGGTCAAGATTTTTTAATTTTTCGTATTCTTTAAATACATTTCTTGGAGAATCAAATATTACTTGACTTCCTCGGTCAAGAACTAAAACTTTGTCGCAAAGTTTGGCAGTTTCCTCCATGCTGTGCGAAATCAATATGAGAATATTTTTTTCTTTTTTGTGATATTCGATTATTGAATTAAGGAGTCGCATTTTACTTTCATAGTCAAGACCGGCAGTTGGTTCGTCAAGTATTAAAACTTTAGGTTTTAAAGCTATGACTCCGGCAATTGCACATTTTCTTTTTTCGCCTCCCGAAAGATACATTGGCGAACGATGGAGAAGAGATTCGGAAAGATTTGTAAATTTTATTGCTTCATAAACAATATTTTTAATTTCTGATTCACATATTCCCTTGTTTCGTGGTCCGAAAGCTATATCATCATAAACTGTTTTTCCAAAAAGTTGATTTTCAGGATACTGTAACGCCATGGTAACTTTAAAGTATATATCTGTTGTATCCTTTAAGTTTTTACCAATTTCCTTTCCGTCTAAAAAAATATTTCCTTCGTTTGGCGTAAGAAGTCCGCAGAGTAGCTGTGCCAATGTAGATTTTCCTGAACCAGTTTTTCCTATGATTCCCATAATTTGAGAGTCTGCTAAAGCAAAGTTTACATTCTTAACTGCACTTACAGGATTTTGAGTTTTAGTACTGTAAGTGTAGTACAAATTTTTTACCTCTATCATAAGATATTCTCCCGTAATTTAATGATTTCATTTGCACACTCTTTACTTTCGAAAGCCTTTAAATTCACTTCATATCCATGACACTTCAAATAGTATAAAATTTCTGTAGATTCCGGTATCTGATGTCTGTGATTTTTTATAAATTGCATGTCCGAAAAAATATCTTTTGGATTTCCTTGGTTTTTTATATTACCTTTGTCCATAAAAATAACACGTTCGGACTCCAGAGCTTCAGAAACACTGTGTGTTACAAGAAGTATGGTGACACCTTGTATATGTAAATTTTTTATTATTTTCATAATTGTTTTTCGTCCGCCGGGTTCCAACATGGATGTTGGTTCGTCTAAAACAATCACCTCAGGGTTCATTGCCAATACTGAGGCTATTGCCAATCTTTGTTTTTGTCCACCGGATAAAGAGTGAGTCGGAATTTTTTGCATAAATTCAAGTCCGACGCAAGATAGTACATTTTCTATAATGGAATTCATTTTAAAGGATGGAACACACAAATTCTCAAGCCCGAATGCAATTTCTTCTTCTACGGTTGAAGTTATGGTTTGAAATTCAGGATTTTGAAATATTATTCCTACTTTTTTCTTTATTTCAAAGTAATTTTTTTCATCTTTTGTATTTAGCCCGTCAACAAAAACATCTCCAGAAGTGGGAGTTAGTAAACCGTTGCAATGCTTTGAAAGAGTAGATTTTCCGCATCCGTTTGGTCCCATAATTGAAACGAATTCTCCACGTCGAATTTCAAAATTTATATTTTCAAAAGCGGATTTTTTTAGATCATCCCAATAGCTTTCATATTCATACGAAGCATTTTTGAATTCAATTATATTACTTATACCAAGTTCACCTTTCTAAAAAGATTTTTTACTCCAAATAGCTGTAGCACCTGCAGGAAGTACGAGGTTTGAGGATGAAACAGGAAGTCCAATTTCATCACAAAATACAAATCCTCCACGTTTTTCTTTTATTACCTTTGACAACATGTATCCCATTACTGAGGCACAAAGACCTGTGGAATAAGAATTTATTACAAAGAATTCAGCGTTATCGGACAATAACGATTCGCATAATTTAACAAAATCAAACAAATTATCTTCTATTTTCCATATTTCCCCTTTGGGACCTCTTCCATAAGACGGTGGATCCATTATAATTCCTTCATATTTTTTGCCACGTTTTATTTCTCGTAGAACAAATTTTTCGCAATCATCTACTATCCATCTTATAGGCTTATTTTCCAGATTTGAAATTTTAGCGTTTTCTCGAGCCCAAGAAACCACTCCTTTTGAAGCGTCCACATGGCATACGTTGGCTCCTGCTTGAGCGCACGCAAGAGTTGCTCCTCCGGTATATGCAAAAAGATTTAAAACATTAGTGGAATTTTTTGAATTTGAAATTATTTTCTTAAACAATTCCCAATTAACTGCTTGTTCAGGGAATACTCCGGTATGCTTGAAATTCATCATTTTTATTCCAAATTTTAAACTTTCGTAGGATATTTTCCATGAATCTTTTATATTTTTATTTTTTATTTCCCAGCGACCCCCGCCGGTATTTGAACGGTGATAAATGGCATCCGGACAAGTCCATCTTTCGTCGATTTTTGGAGTGTTCCAAATAATTTGTGGGTCAGGTCTTATTAAGATTATTTTTCCCCAACGTTCCAGTCTTTCTCCAGCGGAGCAGTCTATCAGTTCATAGTCATGCCAGTTAGAAGTATATCTCATTGTTTTAACGGACTTTATGTACAGTCCGACCTTTCTCTAATTTAAATTTTCTTTTATTATTTCTACCGTGTTTTTAATAATTTCATCAATTTTATCAAAGTTTTCATGTTCAACCATTATTCTTATCTTAGGCTCTGTTCCGGACTCACGAACTACTATTCTTCCGAATTCACCGAGTTCTTTTTTTAAAGAATCAAGATATTTTTTAATACTTTCTTGCTTGTAAAGAACACCTTTTTGGTGTGGCATAATATTGATTGTTGCAGATTTTTGAGGGTATTTTTTCACAAACTCATTTAATACTGAGGCTTTTTTATTCAATTTTGAAAGTATGTTCAAAATTTGTACCGCAGTTAATTGGCCATCTCCGGTTGTAGAATAGTCAAGAAAAATAACATGTCCTGACTGTTCGCCTCCGATGTTATGTTCGTCGTTTTGCATTCTTTCCAATACATATCTGTCACCGACTTTAGTTTCGGAAAAATTTATGCTATTTTTTTCACAGAACTTTTTAAGCCCCAAATTAGACATTATAGTTCCAACTAAAGTGTTGTTTTTAAGAACGCCTTCTTTCTTCATGTTTAGAGCACAAACAGCTAAAATTGCATCTCCGTCCATTATATTTCCTTTTTCGTCTACACATAAGCATCGGTCAGCATCCCCGTCAAAAGCTATACCCAAATCACAGTTGTTTTCTATAACATACTTTGACAAACTTTTGAGATATGTGGAACCGCAATTTTCATTTATGTTTATTCCGTTAGGTTTTGAAAAAAGTATATCTGCACGTACGCCTAATTTTTCAAATAAATCTTTTGCTGTCACTGAGGAGGAACCGTTTGCACAGTCCACGGCAATTTTCAAATCCTTGTTTACAAATTTTGAAGTACTTATAAGATAATCAATGTAATCTTTGACGGCTGTATCACAGTGCGTAATTTTTCCCACACGTTCTCCGATTGGTAAATCAACTTCACACTCGTTTGATCTATCTAATATTATTTTTTCGATTTTTTCCTGAATGTTATCTGGAAGTTTAAAGCCATTTTTGTCAAATAGTTTTATTCCGTTAAACTCAAAAGAATTGTGAGAAGCCGAAATCATAACGCCTGCATCAGCTTTGTATTTTTTTACGAGATATGCAACTGCGGGAGTAGGAACAACACCCAAAGATACTCCTTCTGCTCCTACAGAACAAATTCCTGCCAAAAGAGCTGCTTCGAGCATATCAGAAGATATACGAGTATCTTTTCCAATAATTATTTTAGGTTTGCAACTGCATTCGGATGTCAATACTTTTGCTGCTGCTTTTCCTATTTTTAATGCGGTTTCGCAGGTAAGCTCTTTGTTTGCTATACCTCGTACTCCGTCCGTTCCAAAAAAATTTCCCATATCTATTTCCTCCGGTAAGTAATTTTAAAATGTGCACTGTTCATTTTGTAAATTTGGATTTTTGTAACCCATGTGCAAATATGCCGCAGGTGTTACGCATCTTCCTCTCGGAGTGCGACTGAGAAAGCCTATTTGCATTAAAAACGGTTCATATACATCTTCTATTGTTATAGCTTCTTCTCCGATTGCTGCAGCTAAAGTTTCAAGTCCGACAGGACCTCCGTTGTAAAATGTTATCATTGATTCAAGAAGTCGCCTGTCGTTAGCGTCTAACCCGAGTTCGTCTATCTCGAGTTTATCGAGTGCTTCTTTTGCTACGGTATACGTTATTTTTCCACCGTTCATAACTTGTGCAAAATCTCGGACTCTTTTTAAAAGTCTATTTGCGATTCTCGGTGTTCCTCTTGAACGTGATGCAATTTCCAAGGCACCTTCATCATCTGTTTCTATTTTTAAAATTGATGCACTTCTTTTTACTATTTTTGATAATTCTTCGGGAGTATACATTTCTAATCTTAGTACAACACCGAATCTGTCACGAAGTGGGGCGGTAAGTTGTCCTGCACGTGTTGTTGCACCGATAAGAGTGAACTTTGGAAGCGGAAGATGATAAGATGTTGCCATTTGACCTTTTCCCGTTACTATGTCTATCGCAAAATCCTCCATTGCAGGGTAAAGTATTTCTTCCACACTTCTTGATAAGCGATGTATTTCATCGATGAACAGTACATCTCCTTCGGAAAGATTAGTAAGCAAAGCGGCCAAATCTCCGGGTTTTTCGATAGCGGGTCCCGATGTAATCCTTATGTTAACTCCTAATTCTTTTGCTATTATCATCGAAAGAGTTGTTTTTCCTAATCCCGGTGGTCCGTATAAAAGTACGTGATCAAGAGGTTCTTTTCGAATTTTTGAGGCTTCGATAAATACTTTTAAGTTTTCTTTTACTTTTTTTTGTCCGATATATTCTGTTAGATTTTGTGGTCGCAAAGGATTTTCCGATTCGGAATCTTCTGTTAATTCCGTTGCGTCCAAAAGTCGCTCTTCCTGATTATAATCCATCGTCATACTCCTTTAGCCATGGCTTTTAATGTTTTTGAAATTAAATTTTCAATCGATAATGTGCTATCCATCTTCGAAATAATAGGCATTACCTCATCAGAAGAATATCCGAGAGACATTAATGCTTTAACTGCTTCCGAAATATTGTGCGAAGAAACAGGGGAGTAAAATTCACATTTTTTACCGTCGGATACTATTTCTTTCGAAAGTTTATCTTTTAATTCAAGAACTATTCGTTGAGCGGTTTTTGCTCCGATTCCTGAAGCTTGTGTAAGACTTTTACTGTCTCCTGAAGACACAATTAGAGCTATTTTTTCAGGAGAAAACCTTGATAAAACGGACAATGCTGCTTTAGGACCTACACCTGAAACCGAAGTTAAGAATTTAAAACACTCTAACTCATTTTGTGATGAAAATCCAAATAAATCTATTGCATCTTGCCTCACGTTCATATAAGTGTAAACGGTTATTTCTTTTCCGATATTATTATGAACTTCTCCTTGAGTATATGCCGACGTAAAACATTTATATCCCACGCCTGAACACTGTATTACTATAAAATTGCTTTCTGTAAGAGTCAGTATTCCTTTAAGACTGTAAATCATCAACTTTTCTCCTTTAAAACTTTTAAGCTCTTATACATCTGCGATTTATGTATTGATATCCAAGTGAATTTGCATGACAAATTGCAATTGCCAATGCATCTGCGGTGTCGTCAGGTTTGGGAATTTCTTTTAAATTTAGTAATCTCTGAGTCATCATCATAACTTGATTTTTTTGAGCTTTTCCATATCCGGTTACGGCAGTTTTTACTTGCAGAGGAGTGTATTCAAATATAGGAACGTTACTTTGTTTAAGTGCAAGAAGCGTTACGCCTCTTGCCTGAGCTACGTCAATTGCTGTTTTATGGTTATTTTGAAAATAAAGTTTCTCTATGGAACTTACGTCAGGTTTATATATTTTCGTTATTTCCGATATTTTGTTGTATATTATTTCGATTCTGTCAAAAAAACTATCCTTAGAGCTTGTTAGTATTGCTCCATATCCGAGGGGGATATATTTTCCACATTTAAATTCTATTGCTCCATATCCGATTATTGCATATCCAGGGTCTATACCTAATATTACCACGTGTTTCACCTCTAACCCATAAATTATATCACGTATACCTTAATAAATAAATATTTATCGTATAGAGATGTGAAATAAAGTTTAAATTAAGGTAATTTTTAAAAAATATTGCAAGCATATACTTTTTAATAAAACTATTGTTAGGTTGAAATAAATTTTAAAAATAAGTATAATATTTATAAAAAATAAGTTATTGACTTTTTATTTTATATTTAATATACTTTTTGTAAATGTAATAATGTATCATTAGCATCTTGTAAATGTTTCTCTATTTAATGATTTTTATATTAAAATATCTTGACTGTTTGGGAGAGTGAAAATTATGAATTTTAATCTGAATAAAGTAATTGAAGAAATAGCGAATAATAATGAGTTGTCTGAGGAATTTAGTAAACTTAATGAAATGGATGAAATATACGATTATTGCAAAAGTATGGGTGTAGAATGTGATGAAAGAGAGTTTGATAAGGAAATTTCAGGGTATATATATGCTCTGGATGATGATTATAATATGGTAGCGGGTGGCATTAAACATGAAAATGAATCGTATTTAAAGAATCAGTTTGATAATTTAAATGTAAAAATTTTGAATTTGGATTATAGTTCTAATTTAGCACCGAATAGTAATAAATGGGAAAAAACTCAAAATACATTTTCAAATTTTAATGAAACATTTGATAAAAAAGTGACTTTAGGAAGTGCAGTATTGGATGGAGGTATGGCTTTTTTAAAAAAAAATTATAAATAATTTTATAAATTACTCTTGAAATCATTCTAAAGTGTGATATAATTACCCACTGTGTAGATAATTAATCCGGGTGTGGCGCAGTTTGGTAGCGCGCTTGAATGGGGTTCAAGAGGCCGCAGGTTCGATTCCTGTCACTCGGACCAGGTGAAATTCGCATAGATACTGAGGTTTAGAGGTGTCTGTGTGATTTTTATTTTTGCCTTTCTTTGCATCGTCTATAGAGATGAAAATGGTGCATTTATTGCATATGTATAAAAAAGATATGTAGTGTACAGTTTTGCTAATTAAAACAAGTTTTTTGTGTTTAAAAAATCACATAGTGAAAGTGAGATTTTAAGAGGAAACAATTTATCCACTTATTCACTTTCAATATAAGAAATTCAAACAGATAATTTTGCGTAATATAAAAATCAACCAAGAGTTGCATGAGTCATAATTTTTACAGCACAATTTCTTTCTTCCGTAAACCAAAGTATGAAAGGCATATACTATTTTTCACGTTTAGTTTGTTCACAGAGAATACAGTTCAGGTTTATCTAATTATCATGCTATAAAAAATTTGTATACCTACGTGATTATGATCAAAATTGATTCTGTTTAAAATTCGTTTTTGTCGAAATTGTAACCAACTGTTTAGTTCTACACAATATTTATACTTTTTTAATGTAGTTTCTTCAAAACTGCATTGATCCTTATAATATTTCTCCATTAACTGGCTGTAATTTCTAAGAATCGGAAACTAACGAGTAGCAAAAATTGATGTTATGGTTAAATAAATTGTGGGCATTGCAATTGGTAGAGATTTAAATAAATTTTTCGTAGCAAGCAGTGGGAGTAATTTTATTTTATGTGGTTATCGTAAATTAAAATAATCAACAATAAACAAATCACCGGGTAAAACCCAGTGATAGAACTTATAAATTAATAACTTTTATCTGCGGTTATAGTATTATTGTCTGCGAATTTATCCATGTTTATTTCTTCAGCTGCTTTCATTAAAGTCTCTCTATATATTCCATATTCCGCCCAGATTGGGAATTTTTTAATAAGACTTTCACCTGCTTTGTTTACTTCCTTGGTTGATTTTTCAAGTTCTTCGCGAAGTTTTGATTTGTCTGTTTCCTTTAAATTTTTATTGCTCAACATGCTTTTAATTTCTTTATATAAATTAAATGATTCATTAAATTGATCAATCAGACGATACATTTTCTTTACTTCATCAAAAGGGGGGATTTCTGCAGATTCCGGATTAGCCAATACCTTTCTTGAATCACTAAGCATTTTCTTGTACCTTGAATTTAATTCATTTTTAAAACTAAATGTTTTTGCATTTTGCATAATAACATCTCCTTAATGTATATTTTTCAATATACATTATACATATTAAATAAAATATGTCAACTACGAATATAATTTATTAAGGGGATTGTCATTTATTGCATCTTTTACCTGATTATTTGATATGTGAGTATAAATTTCCGTAGTGCCCAAGTTTTCATGACCTAAAATTTCTTTTAGTATTCTTATGTCAACATTTCCATACTGATACATTAACGTGGCTGCAGTATGTCTAAGTTTGTGTACTGAAAATCCGGCATTGCTAAGCCCGGCTACCTTTAAATATTTTTCAACTAAGGCTTGAACTGTTTTTACACTTATTCTGTTGTGTTGTCTGCTTATAAAAAGCGCATTTGAATCTTTTATTTTATCATTAGGTCGATGTTTTTTATAATCTTCGATTGCGTTAATACATGCATCATTTAAGTAAACTATTCTTTCTTTGTTACCTTTTCCCAGTATTTTTAAAGTTTTATCAGATTTGATATCATTTAAATTAATTCCTACAAGTTCGGATAGTCGAATTCCGCAGTTTAAAAAAAGAGTAATGATGCAATAGTCTCTTTCTTTATAGGTTCCGGAATAATTTATTACCGCATTAAGTAAACTTTTGCTTTGTTCTAAACTTAAAAATTTAGGTAAACTTTTGCCTATTTTTGGAGTTTCCAATTCTTTGGTGGGATTTTCTTTAAGTTCACCGGTTTTATTTGTGAGGTATTTAAAGAACATTCTTAGGCTTGACGCCTTACGTAAACGTGCTGCAGCGTGATTTTTTCTTTCGGTAGATAAATAGTGCATATATTCAAATATATCGATCAGAGTTATTGTTTTTATGAAATCAATATTTATGTCATCTATTTCTATTTTTTCAAATTCTGAATCTGCAGGTATTGTGCCTTTTTTTAATTTCATATATCTAAAAAAAGTTCTTAAATCCAAAAAATATTCTTCTACGGTTTTTAAAGATTTTCCTTTTACGGTTTGAAGATATCCTAAAAATTTTCTAATAGCCAGTGGAGAATTGTCAAAAAAATTCTTATTCATTTTTTCTTCCTATAAAACTAAAGATACCCAAAGGATCAACCATTGAATATCTTGATATTAATATATATGGAGCTGATAACCGGACTTGAACCGGTGACCTCTTCCTTACCAAGGAAGTGCTCTACCTGCTGAGCTATATCAGCGTACACACTCTTGTGTAATAAACCATTATTGAATCAAAATCAATAAAATTTTTTGTGTTTTAAACTTTATGTGTTAAATCATAAAAGTAAGGTCAACTACTGATCCAAACTACATAATACCTCAAACACATATGAAATAACAAAAAAACTTAAACATGAACTTATATAGTGTTGCAAATAATAAAGAAATACAACAAATTCCTGCTTACTACATAAAATAGAGGTAATATTTATGTTACAAACTTTGCACAAACTCACTGTTGGCAGGGGTAGAAGGACTCGAACCCTCGGCACGCGGTTTTGGAGACCGCTGCTCTACCAACTGAGCTATACCCCTATACTATCCAAACTCGGAACTTTAATAATTATAATATTATTTTTTCTTAAAGTCAATAAAAAAGTAAAAATATCCTTCCGTAGTAAAAAAGAAGAATATTTTTACAAAAAATTAGTCTATATGTTTAAATTCCGATACCAGTCTCACAATATCATCCACAGTGGATACAGAATTGAGAATATCGTCATCTGAATCAATTTCGATATCAAATTCTTCTTCTATTGAAGATATCAAATCCATAAGGTCTAAAGAATCAGCTTCTAAGTCTTCATATAAATTTGTTTCAGGAGTAATTTGTGATTCGTCAACGTCAAATTGTTCGCACAAAATTTCTTTTAATTTTTCTAAAACCATACTTGCAAATACCTCGCTAATTGAAAAATTTTTTTAGTAAGATCCATAGGATAGATTATTCTACAATCTAAAATGATATGTGTTAGAGAAATAAATGTCAATAGGGGGTTACTAAATTGTGAGTACAGTTTAGATATAAAATTTTATTATTTTTATTTAATCTGCAGGATAAGTAACTAAAGAAATTTTTACATTGTTAGGGGAAAGAAAGTTTGAATCACTGAATTCTTGTATATTTTGAATTTTATGATTATTTATTTTCCATTTTATGGCTCTTGCAGCTGTATGTGAGTCATTTCTCCGAAAAGTTCCGCTTAAACCCTCAAGGATTGTTTTACCTCCAGTAAAGAATATTGGAGTTTCATTATTTTCATTGAGTACAAAAAATTCAATAAAAGAGGATTGTATATTTGGAATTTCAACATAAGCAGAATAATTTAAAGAAATTTCCGAATTACTACATACCTTAATTTCAAATATTCCCCAAGTTTCATCATCGGATTCCTCACAAACAGTGTCTTCAAGATTTAAAATGCAAAATTCATCGTGATTAATATTGGCGTTTAAACGTATTTGACTGGCTGTGTCAAATCCCGGAAATCGACTTATATGTTCCGAAATATTAAAGCTTAGTACTGAGATTGAGATCAATATCAATAAAATAAATAATCCTGTTATGAATAAATACTTTTTTAGTGCGTGCCTATTATTTTTCATTTACTATAAGGTTATCAGTAAGATTATCCACAGTGCAGCGACTGCTGATATAAAAATTATGCCGAATATGCTTTTGAAAAATAAAAATATTTCACCCATAACAGGAATCTTAAATTGATAAATGCCTAAAATTTCGGAATTTTCAACAAGCTTGGCATCTACGATGCAACTGTTATCTGCTTTTGTACGATACTTTGTAATATCTGATTCATCTGTAATAATATCTATTATTCTGTGAGTAATTATAAAGTTGTTCCATTTAAACGAGATTATTTGACCGTTTTTTTCTTTTGAGTTATCAGATTTTTTAATTACAATCAAATCTCCAGGATTTATTTCAGGGCTCATACAATCGGATTTTATTATTAATGGAGAATAATTAAATAAACTGGGAATGTCAGTGGGTGTTGTTAAGCTTTTAACCATTAAAACTGATGTAATAATAACTATTGGAAGTAGAATTAAGCACACTAAAATTAATAAAATATTCATTATTTTATATTTTAAATTTGAGGGCTTATTGAAAAATTGTTTTTTATTTTTATATGTTTGCATAAAACGCCTCCTTTGTATTATGACACTATTATTTACGTTTTTTAAGAATAAATTTTGAAAATAATAGCCAATAAATATTAAAGAAGGCGTGTAAAAAGATTATATATTTCGATTGTGATATTGAAATTTATTATATTTTTGGATGTCTAAATTAAAATAATTCAATAAAAGTTATAGAAATATGTTTTATGTTTAGATAATAAGGCTGATAATGCCAGATATATAGATATAAAAATTACCATTCTCATATTGCCATATAAGACATCAAAAATACAAAAACCCTCGAATACAATTTCTTGGTATTAGGGACGTTTTAATAATTATTCCCACTCAATAGTTGCGGGAGGTTTTGAAGTAATATCATAAACTATCCTGTTTATTCCTGAGACTTTATTAACCACTTCTGTGGAAATTTTTTCCAATAGTTCATAGGGAAGTGCTGAAAATTTTGCAGTCATAAAATCTGAAGTATTTACAGCTCTTAGAGCAAGAGTATATTCGTAACTTCTTCCGTCTCCCATTACACCTACGCTTTTGGTGTTAGTTAGAACGGCAAAATATTGATTTGGCATAGATTCAAGGTTGTAGGATTCAATTTCTTTTCTCATTATTGCATCTGCATTTTTCAATATATCAAGTTTTTGGTACGTCACTTCACCGATTATTCTAATAGCGAGTCCCGGGCCGGGGAAAGGCTGTCTGTTTACGAGTTCCTGTGGAATACCAAGTTCACGCCCAACTTTTCTTACTTCGTCTTTAAAAAGGTCTCTGAGGGGCTCAATTATTCCTGAAAAACTTATGTTAGTGGGAAGGCCGCCTACGTTGTGGTGACTTTTTATTACTTCGGCATTTTCGGTTCCACTTTCAATCACGTCGGGATATATTGTTCCTTGACATAAAAAATCTGTATATCCGAGTTTTATTGCTTCCTCTTCAAAAACTCTTATAAATTCTTCACCAATCAGTTTTCTTTTTGATTCGGGGTCGGAAATACCTTTTAATTTTTTAAGAAATCTTTCTTGTGCGTTTACTCTTATGAGATTCATATTAAACTTGTCTTTAAAAGTTTTTTCTACTTCATCGCCTTCATTTTTTCTTAAAAATCCGTGATCTACGAATATGCAGGTAAGTTGGTTTCCTATGGCTTTGTGTAATAATGTAGCGGCAACAGAGGAATCTACTCCTCCGGAAAGTGCACAAATGGCTTTTTTATTTCCTATTTTTTGTTTTAATTGTTTTATTTTTTCTTCTATAAAAGATTCCATTTTCCAACTGCCACTGCACTTGCATATTTTATAAAGGAAAGTTTTTAATAAAATATTTCCTTCTGCCGTGTGATTTACTTCGGGATGAAATTGAACACCGAATAATTTTTTCTCTTCGTTTTCCATGCAAGCAATGGGACAGTCGTGACTGTCAGCTGTTATCGAAAATCCTTCAGGTGCTTCGGCGATATAATCAGAATGACTCATCCAACAAATTGTTTGTGATGAAATATTTTTGGTTAATGAAGATTTTCTTCCAAAATTTACTGTGGTATTACCATATTCACTCGTCAAAGTTTTGCAAACTTGACCGCCCATGGTATATGCCATAAGCTGAGCGCCGTAACAAATTCCGAGTACAGGAATTCCAAGATTGAAAATTTCTGAATTACATCTCGGAGCATTTTCGAGATAAACGCTGCTCGGACCGCCTGAAAGTATAATACCGTTGTAATTCGAGGTTTTAACTTCTTCAGGATTTATTTTGAAATTCTTTACTTCGCAAAATACGTTGAGTTCACGTACCCTACGAGCGATAAGTTGGCTATATTGACCACCGAAATCCAATATTAATATTTTTTCTTTAGACAGATTTATTTTAAACACATCCTTAAAATAATTTGTTTTGCAAATTACGTTTTCCTTATAGAATTCAACTACAAAGAAAACGCAAATTAAAGGGTTATTCTACAGTCACTGATTTTGCCAAATTACGTGGTTTATCTATATCGCAGCCTCTTAACTTGGCTATGTGATATGAAAGTAACTGTAAAGGAACCACGGTGAGGGAGGGGGCAGTTATTTCACAAGAGTTGGGTACATAAAGAACGTCATCTGAAATTTGCGAAATTTTTTCAGCATTGTTTTCACTTGTAACAGATAAAATTTTTGCACCTCTTGATTTTACTTCTCTTATATTGCTTACAGTTTTGTCAAAAAGTTTATCTTGAGTTGCCAAGGCAATTACCAAAGTGTCATCGTCAATTAAAGAAATAGTTCCGTGCTTTAGTTCTCCGGCCGCATAAGCTTCGGAGTGAATGTACGAGATTTCTTTTAACTTTAAAGAGCCTTCCATACAAACCGCATAATCGAGATTTCTACCTATAAAGAACACTTTTTCGGTATTGTAATATTTTTTTGCTATATTTTCAATTTTATTTTGTGACTTTAAAACGGATGAAATTTGAGAAGGTAATTTTTCAATATTTTTCAAAATATGTTGATATAAATTCTCAGAAATTTTATTTGATTTTTTAGCCATATAAAGAGCTACAAGATAAAGCAAAGAAAGTTGAGTGCTGTAAGCTTTAGTGGTTGCTACTGCAATTTCGGGGCCTGCCCACGTGTAAAGTACATCGTCAGATTCGTTAGCTATAGAGCTTCCTACGACATTGACTATTGAAAGAACTCTTGAACCTCTTGATTTTGCTTCACGGAGTGCTGCCAATGTGTCTGCAGTTTCACCCGATTGGCTTATTACTATTGTTAAAGTGTTTTCATTTACAATGGGGGAGCGGTATCTGAATTCAGATGCAACATCAACTTCAACCGGTTTTTTCAAAAGATTTTCAATAAAATATTTAGCTACGCATCCGACATGATATGCTGAACCACATGCTACGATTGAAATTTTATTTAAGCCATTCAAATATTCTTCTGAAAACTCTACATCGTCCAAATGAATTTCCGAATCCTTAATTCTCGGAGATATTGTCGCTTTTATTACTTCCGGTTGTTCCATGATTTCTTTCATCATAAAATGTTCGTAATTATTTTTTTCTGCTGCGGTTACGTTCCAATTTATTAGAGTAATTTCTTTTTCAACAGGATTTCCGTTAAAATCAAAAAGTTCAAAATTATCAGCTTTGATTACTGCAATTTGTTTTTCTTTTAATCTGCATATATTTTTCGTTTTTGATAAAACAGCAGGAATATCAGAAGCTATGTAATTCTCTCCGTTTCCGGCGCCTACTATAAGAGGACTGTCTTTTTTTGCTGCAAACAAAGTATCAGGATAATCGGAGCAAATAATTCCAAGAGAAAAAGAACCTTCAATTGTATTTACTAATTTTTTTATGGCTTCAAACATGTCGCCCTTGTAAAAATAATCTAAAAGTTGAACTGCAACTTCAGTATCAGTATCAGATATAAATTCATTAAATCCTTCACTTATGAGCTTTTTTTTGAGTTCCATATAATTTTCTATTATACCGTTATGAATAAGAGCAATTTTGCCCGAAGAACTCATATGTGGATGAGCATTAATGTCCGAAGGATTGCCGTGAGTTGCCCAACGGGTGTGACCTATACCTAAATGAGAGGAAATTTTAGGTTCACTTGCAAGTAAATCTTCCAAAATTTTAAGCCTTCCTTGTTTTTTTGCAAGTTTAATTTTTTTATCTGTGTAGACAGCTATTCCCGAAGAATCATAACCACGATATTCAAGCTTTTCGAGTCCCTGGAGCAAAAATGGAATCGCTTCATTTCTGCCTACATATCCGACTATTCCGCACATAACAAACACTCCTTAGAAAAATTATCTGTAAATTATATTATCTCTTGATGGGCCGTTAGAAACTATATTTATGGGTACTCCTATATATTTTTCTGCAAACTCGATATATTTTTTGCATTCTTCCGGTAAATCTTCATAATTTTTAATTTTTGAAATATCGCATTTCCATCCGGGAAGTGTGGTATAAACCGGTTTTGCATCTTTCAACTTGTAAGGAGCGGGGAAGTCTTGAGTGATTTTACCGTCTATTTCATATGCCGTGCAAACTTTTATCTCATCTAAATATCCCAAGGCATCTAAAACGGTAAAAGCTATGCTTGTAGCACCTTGAACTCTGCACCCGTAACGTGAAGCGACCAAATCCAGCCATCCCATTCTTCTGGGTCTGCCGGTAGTTGCGCCGTATTCTCCGCAATCTCCGCCTCTGCGTCTGAGTTCTTCGGCTTCTTCACCGAAAATTTCGCTTACGAATTCTCCTGCTCCCACAGCACTGGAATATGCTTTTACAACAGTTATTATTTCCTTAATTTCATAAGGAGGTACTCCTGCTCCAACACAACCATATCCTGCAATTGTGTTGGAAGATGTTACCATTGGGTATATTCCGAAATCAGCGTCTTTCAGGGCTCCGAGTTGTCCTTCGAGGAGTATGTTTTTTCCACTTTTAACTGCATCATACATAAATTTAGATGTATCGGTCACAAAAGGTGCTAAAACTTCTTTGTAGTACATTAGTTTTTCAAAAATATCATCAACATTTAATTCAGGTTTGTGGTAAAGATGTTTTAAAATTACATTTTTTATGGATAAAGCATTTTCTACACGTTCTCTTAGAGCATCTTTATCACCAAAAAGTTGACCTACTTGAATTCCTATTTTTGCAAATTTATCGGAATAAAACGGAGCTATTCCGGATTTTGTGGAACCGAATTTTTTCGAAAAAAGTCTTTCTTCCTCGTAAATATCGAACAGTTTATGATATGGCATAACTATTTGAGTTCTGTCAGAAATCAAAAGATTAGGCTTTGGAATACCGGAATCTTCAAGCATTTTAAGTTCTTTTTCCAAATTTTCAACACTCAAAGCTACGCCGTTTCCAATTACATTGGTTATATTTTGGCAAAATACTCCGGAAGGAAGCTGATGTAGAGCAAATTTTCCGTAATTGTTTATTATCGTATGACCTGCATTACTTCCGCCTTGAAATCTTACTACTATGTCTGATTTTATGGCAAGGCAATCGGTTATCTTACCTTTTCCTTCGTCGCCCCAGTTGGCACCTACTATTGCTTTTATCAAAGTTTATCACTCCAAAATCGGTATTAAATATTAACAAACGTTTCACTTGATTTGTTACTTATGTCAAAATTTTTAATAAGTGGTTTGACTGTATTTTGAATATATTCTTCGGTTTGTTCCACAGCCCTACCAATGTAATTTTGAGGGTTTTTTATTTTTTTAATTTGTTCCTCAGAAAGATTAAAATCAGAATCACTCAAAATTTTTTCCAAAAGATGATTTTCTTTTCCTTCTTTTTTTATAAGTAGCGATTCATCCATTGAATATTGTCTTATTTTTTCGTGTAATTCCTGTCTGTTTCCGCCGGATTTAACGGCTTCCATAAGTATTGTTTCGGTTGCCATAAATTGAAGTTCATTATCCAAATGTTTTTTTATTACTTTTTCGTTTACGACTAACCCGCCTGCAACATTAATATATATGTTGAGAATTCCATCAAGAGCCAAAAAAGTTTCAGAAACCGAGAGTCTGCGGTTTGCGGAATCGTCAAGGGTACGCTCGAACCATTGAGCCGACGCAGTAAGGGGAGCGTTTAAAGATTGAGTAATAACAAAACGAGATAAGGCAGCTATTCTTTCACAGCGCATAGGATTCCGTTTATAAGGCATTGCAGAAGAGCCTATTTGTTTGGATTCAAAAGGTTCTTCCATTTCTTTCAAATGTTGAAGAAGTCGTATGTCGTTAGAAAATTTTGCAGCACTCTGAGCTACTGAACTCAAAGCGTTAAGGACAATGCTGTCGAGCTTTCTTGAATAAGTTTGACCAGAAACTTCAAAACATTTTTCAAATCCCATTTTTTCGGTTATTTTTATTTCCAATTCTTTAACTTTTTGATGATCGCCGTTAAATAGAGCCAAAAAACTTGCCTGGGTTCCCGTAGTGCCTTTGCAACCGAGTAATTTAAGGTTCGACAGTGCGTAATTCAAATTTTCGATATCCATCATCAAATCTTGAATCCACAATGCAGTACGTTTACCTACAGTTGTAGGTTGAGCGGCTTGAAAGTGAGTAAATGCCAGTGTTGCAAGGTTTTTGTATTTTAATGCAAACTCACAAAGCAGTGACACGGTTTTAATGACTTTTAGTTTGATTAATTCAATAGCCTGCTTCATTATAATTATGTCTGCATTGTCGCCTACATAACATGAAGTTGCTCCAAGATGAATTATGGGAGCGGCTTTTGGACACTGAACTCCGAATGCATAGACGTGCGACATAACGTCGTGACGAATTTCCTTTTCTTTTTTTTCAGCCGTATTATAGTTTATGTTTTCACAGTTGGCTTTCATTTCGTTTATTTGTTCATCGGAGATGTTAAGTCCGAGTTCTTTTTCTGACTCAGCTAAAGCAATCCAAAGTTTTCTCCAAAGTTTAAATTTATTTTCTTGAGAAAATATATGACTCATCTCATTACTTGCATATCTTTGAGATAGGGGAGATTCATAAAAATTTTTCAAAAACAGCCTCCGTAGTAAATTTTATATACTGCCATAGCAGTTTAACTAATACATTATATATTTTTCTTCATTGTTTTTCAATAAGGTTTTAATACTTGATGTATTGTGCAGTGGTTTTCTTAGTGTTTGGGATTTATCTTACTAATTTAAATGTATTTTATATTATCTGTAAATACTCTACTTTCGAAAAATTTTATATTTTCAAAATGGTTTCGTAATTCTTTTATGAGTGGTTTTATTATAACATTTTCAGTTTTAAAGTGTCCGGCGTCGACTATACTAAGATTAAATTCATTTGCTTGCAAAATTTTATCATGTTTGATTTCGCCTGTAACCAAGGCATCAGCATTCTTTTGTACGGCATCTTTTACTAAATTTCCTCCTGAGCCTGAGCATACTGCGATTTTTTTGATTTTACGATCTGTTTTCGTATATCGTACTCCTTCACAACCAAGGCAACTTTTGACATATTCGGCAAATTTTTCGCATTCCATATGTTCTTCAATAATTCCCACAAGCCCCAGAGGTTTGTTTTCTTCGTAAGTCAAAACTTCAAGATTTTGAAGATTTAAAGCTTTGGCAAGATAATAATTAACACCGTTTTTGGCAATGTCGAGGTTGGTATGTGCACAAATTGCATTTATTCCAAATTTGCAAAGAAGGTGTAATGTGCTTTCGAAATTTATATTTTTGATAGGCTTAAAGATTATAGGATGATGGCTTATAATTAGATTTGCACCGATTTTTTGTGCTTCCTTTACTACATCTTTTGTTATGTCGAGAGATAATAAAGCTTTATTTACCGTACTTTCGTAACTACCTACCAACAGTCCACAATTGTCATAACTGAAAGCTGTTTCAAATGGAGCAATTTTATCTATAAAGTCATATATATCTTTAATTAAAGTCATTTTATCACATCCTGGTTTTCAATATTTCTCTTAGTTGATTTGAAAGAGCTTCATATTTGATTTTTTCATTTAAATTTTTTTCAGCTTCGGCTCCTTTTAATAAATTTTCAACGTTTTTAATTTGCTTTCGTATATATGCTTCAAAAGCTTTATCGATGTTTTCGGTGATTTTTCCAGTATATTCTTGTAGATCTGAAATTTCATATGGAGTGCCGGTAAAAATAACAACCATTACGCTGTAGATTTTTCCTGAACAGATTACTGCTTTTTCACTTTTTATTTCGTAACCGTTTGATGCCAAATATTTTCTCAATTTGTTTTCATATTTCATTGGCTGAAGTATAAATTTTTTCTGACATTTATTTTTCCAAGAACACATTTCGAGTATATTTGCAATCATGTTTCCGCCCATTCCGGCTATAATTATCTCATCAGCTTCAGTTTCGCTAATATTTTTCAATCCATCAGAGAGTCGTGTTTCTATAATTTCATTTAAATTAAAATGTTCTATATTTTTTTTTGCATTTTGTAGTGGTCCATTTCGTATGTCACAGGCCAAAGCATGAGATATTTTTCCTTTTAAAGCTAACCATACGGGGATATATGCGTGGTCCGTACCTATGTCAGCTATTTTTGCTTTGGGAGTTATTTCTTGTGCGCAAGCTGATAATCTGTTGCTAAGTTTAAATTCTTTCACATTCATGCACCTAATATTCAAAAATTAAAAATCAAAAAAGCCACGCATAACACGTAGCTTTTTGATAAGTCAAAAACGTGTGACAAAAAATTAGTCGTTGTTTTCTTCTTCTTTCATTTTTGCAAAGCATTCGCTGCAGTAAACCGGACGATCTTCACGGGGTTTGAAAGGAACTTTTGCTTCTCCGCCGCAATTTGCACATTCAGCTATGAACATTTCACGGTTTTCTCTGCTTGCGTTTTTGCGTGCATCACGGCAAGCTTTGCATCTTTGAGGTTCGTTTTCGAAACCTTTTTCTGCATAGAATTCCTGTTCACCTGCTGTGAATGTGAATTCGTTTCCGCATTCTTTGCAAGTAAGGGTTTTGTCTTCGTACATGAGATATACCTCGCTTCTTGGATTAAAATATTTGCCCTAAGGACGGGTTTGCACCGACACCTCTGAATTAAACAACGCTCTACTAAACTAAGCTACTTGGGCTTATTTAACGATAGTATATACTAACGCAAAAATTAAGTCAACGATTTTTATAATTTTTATATATAAAATATTTTTTGAAAGCTTGTACTAAATATGCACATTAGTGTTGTAACAGTATAATTTTATTGTATGTAAACAATAAAAATGTTTTAAATTTTTCCCTTTACTACTACATGAGTTGTGCCGGGATTTGCGGTAATGAGTCCGGTTTTGGAGTTTGTTGTAAATTCGGCTGCAGGAATACTTAAATTGAACGAAGAACCGTAGGATGGGACTGTAAGAGTTCCGTTTAAATATGAGTAATCTGAAAATGTGAGGTCTTTTGAATCAACTTGTATTGATGTAATATTCGGTATGGGTGAAAAAGTATCCGTTAAAGTTACATTTGAAGCATTAGTATTTCCGTAATTGTATAAGAAAAAATGGTATGTGAGTTCTTCTCCTATAGAGATGCTGTTAGGATGCATATTTTTTATTATTTTTACATCAGCTTTTTCTTCTGCAGTTAATAAAATTTGCGATGTTATAGGATTTTCTGCACCTTCATAATTGAGTGTTATAGTGCTGGTTAGTGTTGATCCGGGATAAATGGGAGCATATTGATTTACAGTTAATTTGTATATTAATGTGATGTTTGAATTGGCCGGAATAGAAGAAATTTTAAAAATTATTTTATCAGTCTTTATTTCAGGGGATATTTCAGAATATAAATTTCCGTCTATATAAAGGAAAGAAGGAGAATCATATTCAAGAGGAGTTAGAGATGTGTTTGAATCATTTCCTTGGGAAGAGTACGAGGCAAGGTTGTCGGATATTTCTAAATTTTTTGATTCTGATGTGCTATTATTTCTTACATTTATAATGTATATAACAGTACTTCCCCAAAAATAATTTGAGCCGAGTGAATTAGATTGCATAGTTAAACTTTCGAGTAAATTTGCCGATGCAGTATTGGAGAAAGCACAGCCTGTCTGAGAACCGAATTCAAATGTTAATGAGGCGGTGTTGAAAATTTGATTTGACATTATCGCAAACCTCCGTTTGTTATTTTAAATATGTAAATTAGACGAAGCTAAAAATACCATTATTTTCAATATATTCTTCAGTTGAGTTTTTTGATAAAAGGGAGAAAATTAATTCAAAAAATAAGTAACAAATTGTAACTAAAATGTAACTATTGAAATTCGGCGGTTTACATAAACGAAATCACTGTGAAAAAAGATTTTTTGATTTAATGACGATTTTTTGAGTTATTAAAATAAAAATTTAGTATATATTTTCAAAAGCAAGAAAATCTGCATCGGCTTTTTGCACAAAAAAGTGTTTTTGAAATTTTTGACAAGAATCAAATTGTTTAATAATATTATTATACAGTAACTGCGGTGCAGTGAAAGCAAAGTTACAATTTATAAAAAATAATTACATGTTAGAGTCATTTGTAACCGAAATGGAGGTAGAAGGTAAAATGATAAACATGGTAAACGAAGAAAAAAGTAAAAAGTTTAAAAGAGCGACGTCACTGGTACTTATGGGAGCAGTTTGTGCAGCTTCGGTGTTTTCAGCGGGAGCATTCAGCCGTCAGGTAAATATAAATGCAGATGACCGTACCATTTCGACTATCACATCTACCGGAGATACCTTTAAAATACTTGAAAGAGTAGGAGTAACGGTTAATCAGGGAGATACTGTTGAAAGAAGCGACGAAATAGACGGTTCTCTTAAACTTGATGTTAAAAGAGCGTTTGATGTTTTCGTTTCAAGAGGTAACTTTACTGTTCTTGTAAAAATTTCTTCAGGAACGGTAAAAGATGCTATTGAACAGTCGGGAATTAAGCTTGAAAAAAACGATATGTGTAATTTTTCTCTTGATAAAACCTTGGAATCAGGTATGCACATTCGTATAAGTCGTAAAGTTAATATAAAACTTACGGCAGATGGAGAAACAAAAGAATATTCTGTACCATGCGGTACTGTTTATAGTGCTTTTGAATTCCTTGGATTTGATGTTTCGGCGGATGATATTGTAAATGTTGATGTTTCTTCGGAAATTTATGACGGTATGGAAATAAATGTAAGTCGTGTTACATATCGAGAAATTTCTAAAACCGAAGAGATTCCATTTAAAACGGTAGTTAAGAAAAGTCATTTGCTTGATGATTCACAAAAGGAAGTTTCAGCTCTCGGAAAAAATGGGGAGAGAGAGGTCAGATTTAAGGAAACTTTAGTTGACGGAAAAGTAGTTAAATCTGAAGAGATTGATTTTAAAGTGATTTCGGAGCCAATTGACGAAGTAGTGCTTGAAGGTACAAAGAGTAACAGTTCTCAAAATGTAATTAAAAAAGATGACTCTAAAGATAATTTACAGGTGAGTAGTAAAAAAGGTTCTCGTATGATTTCTGGATTTGCTACAGCGTACACGGCTCCCGCAGGATCTAAAACATCAACTGGAGTTACTCCTGTTCAAGGTGTTACATTAGCGGTAAATCCCAATCTTATACCATACGGTAGCTCTATTACGGCGGAAACAACTGATGGAAAAGTTTTGTTTAAAGGTAAAGCTCAGGATACCGGAGGAGCACTAAGAAGGGGACGTGCATTGGTAGACGTATATATGAACACTGAAGAAGCTTGCAATAAATTCGGAAGAAAAAAGGTAAACGTGTATTTTAGTTAATGATTTTTAGCTCGAAGGCAATGTGCTTTCGAGTTTTATTTTTGTGTTAATCAATTAGGTTGATCGTTCTTTTCTAAAAGTTAGATTTAAAGAATTGATTTAATATTTTTAAATTTTTTGTTTCATAAATATTAACGTAAAAGCTTTCATCGATACAATAATTGAAATAAAAAGCTGGCTACCATAAAGCGTAGCCAACAGTTCAAATTATTCTTTTAGTTTTTAACCATCTTTGTAAGGATTGAGTTTTTTTCTTTTAGATGAAGGTACCTTTTGTATCAAAAAGTTCTGCAACACTAGGAAATAACTTTTCCACTTCTTTTGAGTAGCGTGAATAGTTCTTTTTGAAATCTCTAAAAATTCCGCTTTTTAAGGTTAGCTCATCAAGTTTTCCCTTTTTGTCAAGCTCGACTGCGAGGTTGCAACAATCCGACAAAATATACAGAGAGGATTTATCGTTGCCTAAGTCAAATTCGTAGATTATTTCTCCACCATTTTTTATGTGCTCCATCTCTTCAAGTTTCTCAAGAACCTTTTCCCATTTTCTATCTAAACAATATAGAAAAATTTTATGATCGATCTTGAATAGTTCAAACAATTTGTATAAATAATCTTTGCCATCTTTCCCAAAAGTATCCACGGGAAAAATTATACCTGAGGGATTTTTTCCTGTATCATCGGATTCGAATGATGCTTTAATTTTTGTAAATACATCCTTGATACTTTTTACAGCCTGGTCTATATCAGGACGTTTGTCGTTAAAATTACACAAAAACTCAGCCGCAATTTCTCCGGTTTTCTTTTTGTTTCCTTTAAACTGTAAAAAATCCAAGATTTTTTTGTTGAAATAATTCCCATCTTTTAATAATTTTTCAAATGCTTTGCTTGAATTAGACATAATAACTCCTCCTTGATATAAAATATTGTTAGCAGAACATGAATTAAGTTATGTTTAACTAAATAATTTAATTAAATTCTGCTACAATAATGCATTATATCTAATAAATTATTAATTGTCAATCTTAAATATATATTTTTTATAAAAAAATAATATACTATTAACAAAAATATGTATAATTAAACTATAGTAAACTTTTTGACCCAATTATTTTTTAAAAGATTTTGTGAAATTATTTTTTTTAATGATGTTATATTTGTGATTTACAGTAATTATAAAATAAAGTGAAAGTAAAACAAGAGCTAAACTACCATGAACAGTGGAAGAATTTGATGCTTTTAAAGGTTGACTTACATTTGAAAATACCGGTGAAGAAATATATACATGCTGAGTAACTGCATAAGCAGAAAGCAGTGAAATAGTTGCATTTAAAAATCGAAAAAGGCAAAATTTACGAAAGTTAAAATCGCAATTTTTTAAAATTGAAGCTATCTGCATATGAGTGCACATTCCACCATGACCTACTGCAAATGCAATAATCATAAATCCAAATTTTGAGTTTAAAGATTTTATGCAACCGGAAGTGACCTCGAAAAGAGCATTTGATGTAGCTATAATTTCGCTTTTAAAATTTTCTAAAAATTTAATGTTATTAAATACAAAATCAAATATACCCGAATTATTGATAACAGAATTTAAAAAAGTGAAAGCTATAACAAGAACACACATTTCTGCCATTGAAGAACACACAACGGACGTAGATTCCACTAAAGAATCGGCTATGTTCGTTTCAAGATATGTATTTGATTCATTAATACTGTATAGCGGAAAATTTTTTCCCCGCGAATATATTCCGCAAAAAATACCGATTAATACAGCACTCATGATTTGTGATATGAGCATTGCTATTCCTAAAAACTTATTTCTAAGCAAAAGGCTTCCGACTAAACTCACAAGAAATCCCGGTCCGGCATTTACGCAAAAATACATCATCCTGTTTAGTTGTTCGGTATTTATTTTATTTTTATCAAACAAAGTTTTTACTCCTCTTGCTCCTACGGGATATCCTCCCAGTAACCCCAGCACTATTACCGGAGCGGTACATTCTGGGAGATAAAATAAAAATTTAGTAAGTTTTGAAATTAATTTTCCTGGATTTGAGAGAATTTGAGATTGAACGATAAATGTTGCCATAAACATAAAAGGGAATAAAGAGGGAATAAGGATATTTACGCAACACTTTATTCCTTGTTTTATACTTTCAGATGAAACTTCGGGATAGACCATAATCCATCCACAAATTGAAATTGTTATTAGTATGAGAAAAAATTTTTTTGTTAATTTAAAAAATTCTTTTAAAAAAGTCATTTTTTTACCTCCCGATAATGTATATGCAATTTACCGGTGATTTTTGTATTTACTTGAGCATATTAATTTAAAGTATGTAAAATAGCATGGCTATAATTTTTAAAAGAAGGTGATGTATAATTTGCCTTTGATAAAAAGGGGACATAACGAGCGATTAAAGAAAGAAAGTATAGTTAGCAAAAATCCTGTTTCCAATATGCTAAATTCGGTATATATCGAGATGAAAGGAAACAGGGAAATTGTTGTGGAGGGATGTAAAAGCATAGAAGAATACGACGAAAATATGATTAAAATAAAAGTAAAAAAAATGTCTGTAATTTTTTTCGGAAGAGGTCTTGAAATAAAATGCATGAACTACGATTCGCTTGTAATAGAGGGCTTTATTACATCAGTGGAGTTTAGTACTTAATAATAGAAATAAATAATTTTTGTGAGTTGATAATATGTGCTGCTAAAATCTCTTAGATGGATTTTCGGATATGTTTCTTTTGAAGCTATTGGAGAGAGCCCGGAAAAGCTTATTAATTTATCCGTAAAAAATAGTATAGGACTATGGGACTTAAAAAAAGTGAATAAAAGTTTGTACGGAAATATAATGCTTCCGGAATATGAGAATTTTACTCAAATTGCAAAAAAATGTAATTGTGAAATAAATCCCATAAAGAAAACAGGATTTCCATTTGTGAAACTTAGGTATTCAAAAAGATGGGGAGCATTAATTGGAATTATAATTTTTGCAGCAATAATTTGGATAAGTTCTCTTTATGTTTGGAGTATTAATGTTTCCGGTAATAATGAAATTTCTTCTGAAGATATAATCAATACAGCTAAGGATTGTGGTGTTTGTCCTGGAATTTTGAAGAAACGTATTGACGTTTCTTCTGCTGAGCAGATGATTATGTCTAAATTGGGAAATATAGCATGGATGTCGGTAAATATTGAGGGAAGTTGCGTAAATATTATTGTAAAGGAAAAGATAGTTTCTCCGGAAATTGTGGGAGAATCCGAACCGTGTAATATAATTGCTTCCAAAGACGGTCAAATAGAACGTTTGGAAACATACAAAGGAACTCCGGTAGTCTCTGCCGGTGACATTGTTACAAAAGGGCAGCTTTTAGTAAGTGGAGTAGTTGAAGGACCGGATTTTAAGAGCGGATTAACAGATGCGGATTGTAAAGTTTTTGCAAAGACTAAACATAAAGTGGAAAGAAAAATACCGCTTACAACGGTTCAAGCTAAGGACACAGGAAAGATTGTGAAAAAATATCGAATAAAGGCTTTTGGAAAAGAATTTTCGATATGGTCTCCAAAAAAAATCGACGATACTTACCGATGTGAAAATTCGTCTAATAACGCCAAGTTTTTCGGAGTTGATATTCCGATAGTGTTATATACCGAAAAATGGTATGAACAGGAATGTTCGGAAAAAACAATAACTTCTGAGGAAGCAAAAAAAGAAATTGTGGAAGAACTGTCTAAAATTCAAGATGAAAATAATCAAGACATTAAAATATTGGAAAAATTCGAAGAAGAACGTGAAGAAAATGGTGAATATATATATAATGCAATTTTTTCGTGTATTGAAAATATAGGGAAAAGGGAAAAAATCGAAATTGAATAACCAAAATTGGTAATATTATCCTAATTTTATTCCAATCATATACTTTGTTTTTGCTGTCAAAACATTTGACAGGACATTAAAAATACCTTATAATTAATATTTGTAAAATAATTTGGAAATGTTTAAGTGAAGGTTAAATAGTTTAGTGTTTAATACACAAAACAATACTAAAAAAACCAAAAAAGCGAGTTATTTTAACGAATATTGAACTTGCTTGGAAAGTGAACTTAAATTATATGGATTATTTGGAATTTTGTGTCTTAAAAATGTTGAAATAAGTCGTAAATAAAGAATAATATTTCTTTAATGTGTCCAGTTTTGTTTTATTTTTAGGAAGGATGGAATTTATGGTCGTAGATAAGACGAGAGTAATAATAGTTAATAGGCAGAAAGAAGTAAAGATTCCTACAGGAATCAGAATGTTAATAAGAAGATGTTGCAACGCAGTTCTTAAATTGGAAAAATTTCAAGGTTCAGCCGAAGTAAGTGTAACAATGGTTGACAATTCGTACATACAAAGCCTCAATAAACAGTACAGAAATAAAGATGTTCCTACTGATGTATTGTCATTCCCTATGGGAAAAGATGGGAAATATGAGGTTGACCCTGAAACAAATGCTCAAATCTTGGGAGATATAGTAATTTCGATGGAAAAGGTTATGGAGCAGTGCAAAATTTACGGACACACAATGAGAAGAGAAGTAGCGTACCTTGTTGCACACGGACTTTTACATTTGCTTGGATATGACCATGAAAAAGGCGGAATAGAGAAGATGCATATGAGAGAACGTGAAGAAAGAGTGCTTGATTTGCTCGGATTTTCAAACGCAGTTTCATTTTTGGATGAATAATTGCCTATGAAATTGTTTAGAAGTTTCAAATTTGCTTTAAAAGGGATAATTTATACACTGAAAAATGAGCGACATATGAGAATTCATGTTGTCGCTTCGTTGTGTGTGTTTATTTTATCTCTTTTTTTTAATTTAAGTGCGGAAAAATATATATTGCTGTTTTTGACTATCGCTATGGTTATGACTGCAGAAATGATTAACAGTTCGATAGAGTGTGTAGTTGATATTTTTTCAAAAGATTATAATTCGGTGGCAAAAGCTGCTAAAGATATGGCTGCGGGAGCGGTGCTGATTACAGCGGGATTTTCAGTAATAATAGGAATGATTTTATTTAGTGATATAAATTCTTATGTGAGGATGTTTAATTTTTTTGTTTCTTATCCGTTTTCTGTTTTGGGATTAATTTCTTTTTTTGTTTTGAGCTATTTTTATATTTTTTGGGGTCCCGCAGAAATGAAGAATTATATAAGCAAAACAGTGAGTCATTTCCGAAAAAACACAAAAAATAATTGAACGGAGAGAGAAATAAATGCAAAATAACAGAAAATCACTTTTTGTGTCAATAGTAGGTAAACCTAACGTTGGTAAATCTTCGATGCTCAATATGATAGTTAATTCCAAAATTTCCATAGTTTCGCCAAAACCTCAAACTACACGTAACAAAATAACCGGAATACTGACACAAGATAACGTACAACTGGTGTTTACCGATACTCCCGGATTGCTTAACCCTCGTAGTCGTTTGGGTAATTATATGGTTTCTGAAATAAATAACTCTTTTTCAGGATGCGAGGCTTGTATTCATGTAGTTGAGGCTGGAAAAAGTATTTGTAATGCAGATTTAAAGTTAATGGATAAATTCAGAAAAATGAAAATTCCGATTATACTTGTAATAAATAAAATAGATTTGCTCAAAGATAAGTCTGTAATTATGGAACAGATAAAAGATTATACAGATAAGTTTGAATATTTTGCGGTAGTTCCTATTTCTGCAAAGAGTGGAAATGGGAGAGAGGAACTCATTAAAGAGCTTAGCAATTTGGCAGAACCGTCTGTATTTTTCTTCGATGAAGATGACATAACAGATCAAACCGAAAGAGTGCTTGTTTCTGAGGCCATAAGAGAAAAAATGTTGCATCTATTAGATAAAGAGCTTCCACATGGAGCTGCGGTTTTCATTGAGTATTTTCATGAAAGAAATGACGGTATGGCGGACATAAGTGCAGTTATATACTGTGAACGTGAAAATCATAAAGCTATAATAATAGGAAAAGGTGGAAGGATGCTTAAAAATATAGGCACTATTGCCCGAAAAGAGCTGGAAGAGATGCTCATGAAAAAAATTAATTTAAAGTTGTGGGTTAAAGTTAAAGAAAATTGGAAAAACAAAGAGTCCATTTTGAGCGATTTGGGGTATTGCATAGACAAAAAATAGCATTAGTTTATAAAAAATATTAAAAAATGGATAAATTATATGGAAATTTTTTAAATTCTACTATACATTTTTTTACTTTGATGTATAATTAGCTTATATTAATTATTGTTCAAAATATATAATAATTGCTAATTTTGTTTGTCAGAGGTGAAAAATATGGGCAAAGATTTAGGATTAATAGAAGATTCAGCGCAGTCAGCCTGGAAAGAATTTATGAGAACAGGTGAAGTAAAATATTATTTACTTCATAGATCCCTATCCGATCTTCTCTCTGCTGATTATAAATATAAAAAGGATGATAATTTATTCGAGAAAATTCAGTAAAATTGATTTTTAAAGGAATAATAATTCGTGATAAAGAACTGGGAGAAAAAGACAAAGTAATAAGAATATTTACAGCTGAGAGAGGTATAATTTCGGCTATAGTTAGGCGTGGACAAAGTATTAAATCAAATAAAGGTTCGATTTCACAACCACTGGCTTATTGTACTTTTTCTCTTTACGAGAGAAAAGGTGGTTTCGTTGTAGATGAAATTGAGATTGAGGAACTTTTTTGGGGAATTCGTGAAAATTTGGAATCCTTGGCATTGGCACAGTATTTTTGTGAATTATGTATAGCATGGATGCCTGATGAGAATAATTCAAAAAGTCTTTTAAAACTACTTTTGAATACGCTCTATTATTTGTCTGAAAAAAAGAAATCCAATAAATTTTTAAAAGCTGTTTTTGAATTAAGAGGATGTGCTTTGTGTGGGTATATGCCGGACTTGGTGTGTTGTAGTCAGTGCGGAAATTTTAACTATGCAGGTATGTTGTTCTTAATAAGAAGTGGAAAATTAATATGTGAAGAATGTGTTTCTTGGCAGGAAAAATCAATAAGTACGATTCTTTCTGCGGGAGTACTTTCTGCGTTACGACATATAGTTTATGCGGAGTTTGTAAATCTTTTTAAATTTACTATTTCTCCCGAGTCTGAAGAATATTTAGGTAAAGTATGTGAAAAATACATTTTTGAACATATAGGTACACATTTTAAATCTCTGGAATTTTATAAAAATTTAACGCAACTTAGTACATGATACACGATATAACAAGTTACAATCCCCATTAATGTGGGAATTAAGAGAGATAGGAAAGTCCATTTTAGGCTTCCTGTTTCTTTTTTTATTGTCCAACAAGTTGTTCCGCATGGGAAGTGCATTACCGAAAAAATCATTACGCAAATTGCTGTGATGTAAGTCCAACCATTGGCTACTAAAAGTTCGTGAAGATTCATTAGATTATCCATTTCCATAATACTGCCCTTACACATATAGCTCATTATTATTATCGGAAATACTATTTCGTTTGCGGGGAATCCTAAAATAAAAGCCATTAAAATTACTCCGTCCAAACCGATATTTTTAGCAAATGGATCAAGGAAAGCTGTAAGGTAATACAGTAAGCTTAAATCGTTTATTTTTAAGTTTGCCATAAGCCATATTATAAGTCCTGCGGGAGCTGCCACAGCAACGGCTCTTCCGAGTACAAAAACGGTCCTGTCCATAACTGAGCGTACTAAAATTTTTCCTATTTGGGGTTTTCTGTAAGGTGGAAGTTCCAGTATGAACGACGACGGAACTCCTTTTAATATGGTCATAGATAGAAGTTTTGATGTTATAAAAGTTGCGGCGATACCAAATAGTATTATACAGGTTAAAATGAATGCTTTAAGCAAAGATTCAAAACCTGAAAAAGCATTGCCCACAAAAAACATTGTAATAACAGATATCAAAAGTGGAAAACGTCCATTGCATGGCACAAAATTATTTGTAAGAATTCCTATTATTCTTTCTCTTGGAGAATCTATAATTCTGCATCCGATTATTCCGCATGCGTTGCATCCAAATCCCATGCACATCGTCAAAGCTTGTTTTCCGTGTGCTCCTGATTTTTTGAATATATTATCCATATTAAATGCTGCTCGAGGTAGGTACCCTATATCTTCAAGGAAAGTGAATAAAGGAAAAAATATAGCCATAGGTGGAAGCATTACCGACACTACCCATGCTAAAGTTCGGTAAATTCCTTCTATTAATATGCCATATAACCAGGCAGGAGAACCGAGAGTTTTCATTGTTTCCAGAAGTATGTCTTGAATTTTAAACAGTCCCGAAGCAATAATTTCAGATGGATAATTTGCGCCTACGATTGTTATCCAAAAAATTCCCAAAAGCATTAGAATCATTATAGGAAATCCAGTGAGTTTTGAAGTTAAAATTTTATCTATTTTTCGGTCAGCATTATCATAATTTCTGTTTTCTACTTTTACGCAAAGATTGTATATTTTTTCTGCTCTTTTTATTAATGATTCGGTTATTTTATCTTGAATATTTTCTTGATTTAAATTTTTTTCTTTCAAGCATTTAATTTCATTTTTTAAAGTAATTAAGAGTTCGGTGTGGTCAATATCTGAGATTTTTTCTAAAGAAGATGACCCAAAATTATTTTCCATGAGCCGTACACTTAACCACCTTGAATCAGTTTTTAAATTTTTGGATTTTTTTATTTCAGACTCAATTTTATTTAAAGATTTTTCTAAATCTTCGCCGTAGTAGTTTTTTATCTTATACGTTTTGGTTTTACCGTAAGCAACATTGTACGTAGATTTAACAAGTTCTTTAAGACCTGTTCCTTTTCTTGCATTGGTAGCAATTACGGGTACTCCGAGTTGCATAGAAAGTTCGTCAATGTCTATATGAATTTTTTTATGAACGGCTTCATCAATTAAATTCAGGCAAATTATTGCGTTTTTTGTTAATTCGAGTATTTGAATTGCCAAGTTGAGGCTTCTTTCAAGACATGTGGCATCTAAAGTTATTATCACTGCATCAGGATTTTCAAAACATATGAAATTTCTTGCGATTTCTTCTTCCGGAGAATTTGAAATAAGTGAATATGTTCCGGGCAAATCTATGAGTTTAAATTCTGTCGAATTGTAAATAAACTTTCCCTGTGCGCACTCCACTGTTTTTCCGGGCCAATTTCCGGTATGTTGGTTAAGACCTGTAAGAGCGTTAAAAACGGTACTTTTTCCAACGTTCGGATTTCCTGCTATGGCAATAGTCTTTGTTTTTTTAGGTGAAACTTTTTTTTGAAACTTCCTTACTTTAAAATTTGAACTTTTTGTAAGGCTCATAAGTAAGGTCAACTCCAATAAATTATTATCTATATTGTTTCAACTATTATTTTTTGTGCATCTTCATTTCTGAGAGCTATTACCGTTCCTCTTACGAAATATGCTATGGGGTCACCGGAAGGACTTTTTTGTAAAACTTTTATTTCTGTTCCCGGAAGAATTCCCAAATCTGAAAATCTTCGTTTTTTTTGTTTGCTTAGACGTAAAGCCAGAACTTTAAATTTTTTACCGACTTCAGATTTACTAAGTGGTATTATTGTTAATTTCATCGTTTTTGCCTCACTTATATACTTTTTTACATAATATGAAGTTCAATGAGTTATTGTCAATATAAATTTTTAAAGTGAAAGTATTTAATAATTCCTTTTTTAAATAAAAACTCCTATAAGCTTTTTAAAACTCATAGGAAAAATTTTAAATCCATTATAATCTTTTCAAAACATCATTGTCGTCATCGATAAAGTCTTCAAAAGTAACGTTGTTGGCTAATCTTTTTTGGCATAATCTTTTGAGTGATGATATGCAGTCCTGTGGTAATTCTGTGAAATTTTCACGACCTTTAATATATTTATTAAAAAATTCAAAAAAACCTTCTTGGTCTTTTTCAGTTAGATTACCTGCATCTGTTTCAATCTGTTTTATTACCGGTGCTGTCTTAGATCTATAATCTCTGAAATTTGTATTGGCATTAGGTTCAATATCTCGGTACACTTCACTATTTGGGGTCAAATATTTTACTTTCTTGTCTTTTTTATCTTCTGGTATCAGTAAACCTAAGCATCTGCAAAGTATTTCTATGCTGTGTTTTCTTTCTGATATTTTTTCTTTGGGAGACATTGCTGATTTTCCGGATCCAGAATGTTTTTTATATTTTTGCCTTTCATATGGATATTCTTCTTCGTATTCTGATTCTTCTTTTTCAAGTTTTATTAACCTTCTTATTCTGGGATCATCACTATTTTTATCATGAATACGTTCTTTAAATAAACGTTTGCTTTTTCTTTTGATTAACGCTTTTTCGCGAACATCAATTTCGTAGTTTAAATAATTTTCTTCATTAATTCTTTCATTAAATTTATTTCTGTCGTCAGTGATTTTCATTAAATTTATTTCTTTATCTTCTTTTTCACGTAAAAAAGAGGTAAGAAGTATGAATATTTTTTTTAAATTTTCATCACTTTTATCTATTTCTTCTAAGGAATAAAGTGCTTCTTTTACGCAATTTTCTATACGTTCGATAAATTTTAACTTTTCTAAATTTGGAGAATAATCCGCTGAAAAGTATGGAAAATCATTTTGTACTATATTCATATCATTTAAAAGAAGTTTCATTGCTTTTGAGAGAGTTGAGTTTTTCTTATTTTTAGACAGTATAAAATTTGCAGCGTTTTTGATATTTTTTGGCCCTTCTTTTAACATAGTAGTTATATCATATTCTTTTATTAAATCGTCAATGTTAGTATTAGAAGTTGAATTGAATTTGCGTGAAGTCGCTTTTTTGAATTTTGATTTGAGTTTAGAGAAAAATCCTTTTTTACCAGAAGAGGTTTCATCGTTTTCGCTTTCCACCTGAGGCTCAGTTAATTCATAATCATGTTCGTAATCTTCGTCACTATCGTAATCTGTTCCTTCTACGTCTACGATATCTACTACTTCAATATCAGGTGAAAGATTATCCTTAAATTCCTTGGCCATTGCTATAAATTTTTGATTTTCTTCCACCCCTTCGGAAGAAAATTTTTCTATATATTCTTTTTCATCATCTTCTTCGTCGAAATCGTCATCGTCGTCGGTTTCAGTGGAATAGTAATCATCGTCACTGTCGTCATAATCGTCGCTGTCATCATCATCGTCGTCATCAAATTTTTCACTTGATTTTATTTCGTCTATAAATTCGAGAAAATCATTTACTTTTTGAAGAGATTTTTCGCATATGTTTTCAAAGAAAATTTCTTGATTTTCGGATATGGATTTTAAAAATTTTATGTCATTAAGTGATAATTCGCTGCAATCTTTTGAGAGAACAGAAAGAGTTTGAATGTATTGGGATGCTTGCCATATAATAAAGTTTTGGTCATTTTCTTTGAATGACTCAATGTCAGATTTAGAATATTCTTCAGATTTCTTTTTTATTTGATCTACTTGTTTTTTTATACTGTCTAAAAGTTTTTTGCAATTTTCAGAGTCGAAATTTTCTTCATTTTTAATTTTTTCTATAAAGCTTTTTGCTGTTTTTACCAACTCACTATCGATTGTAGATGTGTCTTGACGACTTTTGTCACCAGATGCTTCTGATGAATTACTATCAACTTCTGATATATCTTGGTGGCTCCTACCATCGGATATTTCTGATAAATCGGATTTGTCTTCGTGTAGTTCAGCGCCTTTTTGGGGAGTCTGTGGCGTATACTGAATATCCGTTAAATTTTTCATGTTCTTAACGGCTGCAATAGTATCATCTATATTTCTTAGCAGTTGTTCCACACTTGTGTCAAACGTGGTCTGTCCACCCATATTGTTTTTCCTCCTTTTAGTGCTTTGTGCTTATTTTTACCTGAGTGCTTGGCTTACGCCAAGTTGAGTTTTGAGCAAAATATCTGAAGATTTTTTATATGCTTTCATTTCTGTTAGATCACCGGACATAAAGCATCCACTTTCTTTTGGTGACATTTCTTCATTTTCTTCGTTTACAGCTAAAATTTGTTTTGAAATTTCAACTTCAACTGAAGCTTTAAGAGGAGTTCCCCAACATGAAAAAGCGTCGAAAGTTACATCAATAGATTCCAAAATACCAAAGCACTCTATTTCACCCCATTCGAATAAGGCGTATATATCGGGTTTGCCGGAATATTTACATAATTCTTCCAAACTGGTGGTATTGTTATTTAGTAGAGAGGGAGATTTATTGTTTGTTATTAATCCTTCTGCAGTACTGACCATGTATTCATCGTATATATCATACTTTAAACTTATATTTAAGGATTCTTCTCCGGCCACATCTTCTGATTTTCTTTTTATAGGAAAACCATAAAGTGTCTTTTTTAGTTGTACAGCTGGTTGGCCAGGAGTTTTTTTATTATACATTTTTCCACCATATTTTAACCGAACGTCTTCGGGATTGATTTGAACCGGAAGGGTTTCGATCAGGTCGAAAGTAGCTGGAAATTGGAATAAAAGATTTTCTCCAGAAGTTGATTTTTTGAAAAATGGGACCTTATATCTCCTTTGGTAAATATGAAAAACTGCCTTTGAAACCAGACTAAAATCGTATAAAACATTTGTACGATACTGATCACTTAATATTCCCATTAAACCATCCCTCAATATATCTTATTTTATTCAAACAATACAATATTTTTAGTACATTATACAATTGAATTATTGAAGTGTCAATAATTTTACTGAGGTAAATCGTGTAAATTTATTTGTTTTGAAACAGTTAAAATATCTTAACTTCGCATTTAAATAAATAATAAAGTATGATATAATTTCTTCAAAGCATTTGGAAGCGAGGGGTAATGTTTGAAGAATAAATTTTGGCAAATTTTTGCTTTGGGAGCTGTTTTTACAGTTTTTTCGGGATGTAGTGTCGAAAATTTTTTTGAAATTCAGAGTGCGATGAATCCACCACGTTTGTCAGAGAATCAAAGCAGTATAAAAGAGGCGGTTAAAGAATATTTTGGAAGTGATGTCAATTGGGTATATGTGCGATCAGATAGTAGATATTCTGCAGTTGTTAATGCAGATTTATTATCGAGTGAAAATAATTTAAAAATTGTGTTTTGTAAATCTCCGGGTGATTTCGAAATAATACATATGCTTGCACTGATTTACCAAGAAAAAAAGTATAAAATAGCTGATGATATTTTGATTAATGCTTCCGATATAGAAAAATTTTATACTGTTGATGAAGATGGTAATAAAGAATTTGTAATTTCGGTACTGGATTCAGGAAAACTTTCTAAAACTTTTTATGCGTACAAATGGGAAAAACAGGTTATTTCTGAAGTTGATTTATCGCAGAAAACAATCGAAAAATTGAAAAAAGAAAGTAATACAGGAGGCCTTTAAATGAAACGAATATTGGTAGCTGAAGACGAAGAAGCAATAAGAGAATTTGAAGTTATAAACTTACAACGTTCAGGATATGAAGTGGTTGATACCGACAGTGGAGAAAAAGCTTTAGAAATGTTTGATCACTATAATGGAGATTTTGATTTGGCGGTTTTGGACATAATGCTTCCGGGGATAGATGGAATGAAAGTTTGTAAAGAACTTCGCAAAAGAAGCGATACAATTGGAATAATTTTGCTTACGGCAAAGACTCAGGAAATGGATAAAATAAGTGGTCTTATGCTCGGCGCCGACGATTATATAACAAAGCCTTTCAGTCCGTCAGAACTTGTCGCTCGGGTAGACGCTCTTTATCGACGTGTTGCGCTTAATGTCATGAGAAGTGAGAATAAATTTCACGAGGAGATTAAATTTGGCGAATTTGTTCTTAATTTAAAGAACCGTGCTTTAAAAAAACGTGGTCATATTATCGAGCTTACTCAGGTAGAATTTCAAATTATGGAATACTTTTTTTCAAATCCCGGTACGGTTTTAAGTCGTACTCAAATACTTCACCACGTGTGGGGAGAATCAAATAAAGCTGAGGAAAAAATAGTTGATGTAAACATAAGAAGACTCAGGATGAAGATAGAAGATAATCCATCTTTTCCGCAGCACATAATTACTGTTTGGGGAATGGGATATAAGTGGGAAAATTAAGGTAGAAGGGTTTATTTTATGACTATAAAGGGAATAAAAAGGCGTTGGATTTTTAACAGTTTGGTTTTTACTATAGTAATTTTTGCAATTTTGGTAACGGCATTTGCTTTGGTAATCAGGGGATATTTCTACAGCGGAATTAAGCAGACTCTTAAAGGTAGAACGAATGAACTTTATAGCATGTTTAAGAGCTATTCGGTTCAAACCGAAACGAATTTTTCGGATATTGCAAAGGAATACGTTAAAAATTTCACAGACAGCGATACGATGGAACTAATGATTTTTGATGAAAACAATGATACGATAATAACATCGACTGGTTTTTTGCCTGATTGTCCGGAAATAAGACCTGACTATGACCAAGCGAGAAATTCTCAAAATGGATTTGGCATATGGGAGGGCAAGTCTTTTAGCGGTGAAAAATTGATAGCAGTTACGCGCTGTATCTATGACCGTTCGAATAAATATATCGGAGCGGTTAGGTACGTAGTGTCAGTAGAAGAGGCCAATACCAGAATAATTTTCGGAATGATTATGCTTCTTATTTTGTGTTCGATTGTTATAGTGTTTATGATTGTTTCTGGGACTCAGTTTGTAAAATCGATAGTTACACCGGTGAGCGAAATATGCCTGAAAGCTCAAATGATTGCAAGAGGAGATTTTCACATAAAAATAGATAAAAAATATGATGATGAAATAGGAGAACTCAGCGATACGATTAACTATATGGCTGAAGAATTAGATGCTTCGGAAAAAATGAAAAATGAATTTATTTCATCGGTTTCTCATGAACTTCGCACACCTCTTACAGCAATAAAAGGTTGGGCAGAAACCATGCAAATATGCGATTCTGATCCTGTAACAATGAAGCGTGGTTTAGATACAATAGTAAAAGAAGCCGGAAGGTTATCGTGGATAGTTGAAGAATTGTTGGACTTTTCAAGCATTAGAGATAAACGAATTACTCTAGTAAAAGAAAAAATAGACATCTTAGCGGAACTCGGAGAAGCTGTTTATATGTTTAAAGATAGGGCAATTAATGAGAAAAAAACATTAATATACAATGAACCTAAAATGCTTCCGCCGGTGATGGGAGATAAAAATCGTTTGCGTCAAGTGTTTATAAACATAATAGACAATGCACTGAAATATACAGCTGAGGGTGGTGGAATAAGCGTTAGTGCAGGTATTAACGAAAATATGGTGTATGTCAGTGTTACAGATAATGGATGTGGAATTCCCAAAGAGCATTTGCCGAATGTAACAAAAAAATTTTACAAAGCAAATTATTTAAAAAAAGGTTCTGGAATAGGACTTGCCATAGTAGATGAAATAGTTGCTCTTCACGGAGGAACATTAAATATAATAAGTGAAGAAGGGTTTGGTACTACTGTTACGGTGAATTTTCCTGTTTTTTTAGAGAAAATTCAGGATAAAAATGAATCCGATTCGGAGAGTCTCTCATGACAATAAAAGAATTATATAATTTTATTTGTAAAGAATTTGAAAATGCCAAAATTGAAGATTATAAGTGCGAAATAGAATACATATTTGAAAAATATTTTGGACTTACAAAATCAGGTATGATTATAAAGTTTGATGACATCGTGTCCGAACAAGCTAAGATTGATTTGTTAAAAATTTTGGACAAGCGTAAAGATGGAATTCCTTTACAGTATATACTCGGAATATGGGAATTTATGGGGCTTGAATTTAATGTTGGATCAGGAGTGCTTGTACCTCGAGACGATACAACGGTGCTTGTTCAAGAAAGTTACAGATATGTCAGTAAATTAAAAAATCCGAAAATAATTGATCTTTGTAGTGGAACCGGTTGTATTGCAATAGCTCTTGATAAAAATTTAAAGAATTCTCCTGAAATATATGGAGTAGAAAAATCAAAAAAAGCGTTCAAATATCTGAGTAAAAATGTTGAATTTCATAAAAGTAAAATTGAATGTATTAATGCCGATATTTTTGAGATATATTCAAATTTCAGAGATGATTTTTTTGATATAATTATTTCCAATCCACCATATATAAAAAGTTGTGACATAAGAACTTTACAAAAAGAAGTAAAAAAAGAGCCGCTTATGGCTCTTGATGGTGGGAAAGATGGACTTTATTTTTATAGAAAGATATCCGATTTGTGGACGTCAAAACTCAAATTTGGCGGTATGATAGCTTTTGAAATAGGTATAGGGCAATCATCGCAAGTAAGTGAAATATTGATAAACCATAATTTTAAAAATATACAAGTAATTAAGGATATAAATAGTATTGACAGGGTAGTAACCGGAATAAAATAGATTATCGTTTTGTACCGGTTAGTTTATACGCTTAATTTGTTTGAATTGAATAATCGCTTATAAATATTGAGTATGATAAAGGAGTAAAACCATATAGGTTTTACTCCGTCAATATTTTTTAATAATATTAATTGTTATCGATTTTATACATGTGTTTAATAAGTTCGATAATTTTGCAGCTGTATGCCCATTCGTTATCATACCATGCAACAAGTTTTACAAAGTTACTGTTTAGCATTATTCCAGCTTTTTCATCAAATACCGAAGTGTGAGAATTTCCGCAAAAATCACTTGAAACAACCATTTCGTCGGTATATCCCAAAATACCTTTCATTTCGTTTTCAGATGCTCTTTTTATGACTTCGCATATATCTTCATACGTTGCTGATTTTTCTAATTTACAAGTTAAATCAACAACCGAAACGTTAGGGACGGGAACTCTGAAAGACATACCTGTAAGCTTTCCTTTAAGTTCCGGAATAACAAGAGCACAAGCTTTTGCTGCTCCGGTCGACGAAGGTATTATATTACATCCGGCAGCTCTGCCTCCTCGCCAGTCTTTCGCAGATGGACCGTCAACGGTGTTTTGAGTGCTTGTAATAGCATGAACGGTTGTCATAAGACCTTCTACGATACCGAAATTGTCGTTTACTACTTTGGCAAGGGGAGCAAGGCAGTTTGTTGTGCAAGATGCATTAGATACGATGTTCATGGAAGATTCATATTTTTCTAAGTTGACGCCACATACAAAAGTAGGTGTTATGGTATCTTTTGCAGGAGCTGATATAATTACTTTTTTCGCTCCTGCTTTGAGGTGAGCATCTGATTTTTCGGATGTACAGAATACACCGGTGGATTCGACTATGTATTCTGCTCCTACAGTCTCCCAGGGAATATTTTTGGGATCTTTTTCTGCAAATACGTTTATCATAGTTCCATTTACATAAAGAAGTCCGTTTTCCGATTTTATTTGGGCGTCAGGTTTACCCTGAACGCTGTCGTATTTAAGCATATAAGCCATATAATCGGCACTTACAAAAGGGTCGTTTATTCCCATTATTTCAATTGAAGGTTCGTTCAGTGAAGCTCTTAAAACCATTCTTCCGATTCTTCCAAAACCATTGATACCGATTTTTATTGACATGTTCAACAGCTCCTTATAAAAAAATTAATTAATAAATTATGTGCACGTAAGAATAAATATATTACGGATTAATGAATTGTTATTGAACGAACTTCAGGTTCTTGTGGGGCGTTTATTTGTTTGTAAGATTCAGCCAAAACTCCGACAATGTATAAAGCTATAAGGATTTGAAGAGAAGAAACAGATATAGCCAAATCGCTTACATCGTATCCTCTTAAATATTTGATAATCACAGGCACAGAGTTTGCGAGTATAAGTAAGATCGAAGGCATTCCGAAAATAAACATTTGTTTTATAATATTGTAATTTGAAGAAGTTGCGAAAACCTGTGTATGATAGACCATGAACAGAGCTAAAAATGAGGTCAATCCAACTTCGTAAACATTCGCATTGTTATTGTATATGGACAGGAATAAAATCATTGACATTCCGAACCACATCGTCGGACAGAAAATGAAAAACGGCACTCCCGAAAAAATATTTTTTCCGGTAAAGAAAGAGGCGGAATTCAATGCGAAAGTTATACAGCAAAGTATAGATAGAAGCGACATTACCACAGGTTGCCATTCAAAATCATATTTCGAATTATCGTTAAAATACGTTGAAATACACCAGAAGAATGCAATTGAGATAAGAGCACTTACTATTCCGAGTAAAGCATTTTTCTTTATGTCCATGTTTTTGAGTTTTATTTCGCTGAAGCAGGAAAAAATCGCAAGAGATGCAATGGCTGCCATAAATATACAAGTAAATATTGCAGATTCCACAAAGCTAATTGTAAAGAGTGCAGAACAAATTTTAAGAGGAACCAGAGTTAGCGTAAAAGCAAGAAAAATCAACCAAGTATTTTTTAAATTCAATTTCAATTTCAATACCTCCAATAAAACATATTTTTAAAAACTCGTCCATATTATTAATAATGAAACGTTCTCAGAAGATAGTTTATATAAAGTGTTTATTAAAGTCAATAAGCAAGAAAAATTGTTGTTTTGGCTGTTAAAAGTAACGGGGGTTTGAATATGAAAGCATCTTTTAAAAGGAACATTTTATTTTCATTGGTATTGTTTTTGTGTTTGATTTTAATACCACTTTTGTCTGTGGGTAGGAGTGTTAAATGTGATTCAAATATCAGCGATTTTAAAGAAAAACCTTATAAATCGAAGATAAATTCCAAATCTTTTTGTGTTTTAGACGAATCAAATGGTGAAATATTGAACATACCCGACAGAGAATTTTTATATGGGGCGGTAACTGCGGAGATGCCTGCAAGATTTGAACCTGAAGCGCTTAAAGCTCAAGCTGTGGCCTGTTATACATATTTTTGTAAATCTCGGAATGATTTTGAAAAATCAGCTGATAAGAGTCGAAAGTACGCATTTAAAGTCAATACCGAAAAGTGGATAAATTACGTTCCTGAAGATCAGATGCATAAAAAATGGGGCAGTGAATTTGATAAATATTATTCCAAAATAAAAGAAGCCGTAGACAGTGTTTTTGGAGAAGTAATAGAAGATGAGGGTAACTTGATATTGGCTGCATATCACGCAATTTCTTCCGGAAAAACAGAAAAATCATCAGATGTTTTTGGTGGAGATTTGAAGTATCTTACAAACGTGGAAAGCCCTGGAGATAAATTTGCTTCAGGATATGAAACTACTGTAGATATTACGTTTGAGAAATTCAAAGAGGTTACTTCGAATAAATGGAACGATTGTGATTTCAGCGATATTCCGGAAAATTGGATTAAGGATATTTCACGTACCGAAGGCGGAATGGTTAAAGAAATTAATATAGCTTCTCATAAAGCAAAAGGTATTGAAATTCGTGAAATGTTTGGACTGAGATCTTCGGATTTTTATGTTGATTGTGATAAAGATGGTGGTAAATTTATATTTAAGGTGTTAGGTTATGGACACGGTGTGGGTATGAGTCAGTGTGGAGCGCAGTATATGGCTAAACAAGGAGCAGATTATAAAAAAATACTGGAGTGGTATTATCCAAATACAGCTGTAGTGTCGTTGAATAAATAAATTTTAATCGGTTGAGTTGCTTACGAAATGATGGTATAATTAATTCAGAGGTGAAAAATAATGTGGTTTTTAATGCCCGGAATTACTTTTGAATATTTGTTGATGAGAATTGCTGCCGTTTTGGTTGTAGTTTTCGTAACTTTACCGTTTCATGAATATGCCCATGCGATTGTTGCACGAAAACTCGGAGATAATACTGCAGAAATGTTTGGAGCGCTAAAATTCAATCCACTTTTTTACTTTGATCCGATAGGTGCGGCGTGCGTTCTTTTTTTTGGATTTGGATGGTCTCGTCCTGCTCCTGTAAATCCTTCCAATTTTTCAAATCTTCGCAGAGACACTGCTTTAGTTGCTGCTGCAGGTCCGATTTCAAATTTTTTGTCGGCACTTGTTGGGGGATTTCTTTTGAATCTTGCAATAGTGTGTAATTTGGGAAATGATTGGTTGTACTTGTTTTTTGCAGTTTTTATAAAAATAAATTTGGAAATAGCTGTGATCAATCTTATACCTCTTATGTCTTTAGATGGTTATGCGATATTCGGTTCACTTATGCCTCGCAAACTTTGGGCGATATATTATCCTCACCAGCGTACTGTAGAGATTATTTTAATAGTCCTTTTGTTTTTTGGAATTCTCGGTGCTCCGATAAATATTATTGAAAATTTGATGTATAACTTTATTATAAGAATAACCAGTTTGCCATTTTTTTATGTATAAAATTTGAAAAATTTCCAATAATAAACATCATACTGAAAAATTAAGGAAAAGAACAAGATGATTTGGCTGTATGTAGCGTTGCTAATTTTAATTATTTTAATTGTCATTCTCTTTTTGCCTCTTAATGTTGTTGTAAGGTATCCTGAAGTACCCAATGTTGAAATTTTAATTTTGGGAATTAAATTGAATGTTTTTAATAATAAAAATAGTTTTGATAAGTCGAAGAATGAATCTTTGAAATCGGGAAACTCTGAAAATAAAATTTTTGAAGCATTTAAAAAAAGAGGATTTGTAAAATCGTTCAAAATGATGTACGATATTCTAAATGCTTGCAGTGAAGTATTTGCAAAATTAATGAAAAAGATTAGTGTAAATAAGGTTAAACTTTTGGTTAAAGTAGGGGCTCCGAATGTTTTTTCTGCGGCAATTAGGTACGGACAAGCTTCTGCGGTTGTGTATCCATTTATGTCTGCAGTTAATTGTATTTCTTCTCCGAAAGATTTTAAGGTTGAAGTCATGCCTGATTTTTTAGGAGAAAAAATTACTTCTGAATTTGAAATTAATGTAAGTAGTAATATTTTCAGGATTTTTTGTGTGGTTTTTTTTGCGGTTAAAAAGTATCGAGAATTATACAATTAGTATACAACTAAAAATCGAAAAGGTGGTATTTTAAATGAGCGATAAACTGGAAGGTATGATGGATTCTTCAATCGAAAAAATTAAAGAGGTCGTTAACGCAGACACGATCATAGGTAAAGCGATAACCACATCTGACGGTACAGTAGTAATACCTGTGTCGAAAGTAAGTTATGGATATGCTTCGGGAGGTTCTGATTTTGCTTTAAGTAAGCACCCGGATAAAGATTTGTTCGGAGGAGGAAATGGAATAGGTGTTAATATAGTTCCTGTTGCATTTTTAGTTATTTCTCAGGGTGATGTAAAACTTCTTCAAATACAGTCCTTTGATGGGGCAATTGATAGAATTATTGCAATGACTCCCGATGTTATTGATAAAATTGCAAATAAAATAAAGAAAAGAAAGAGTTCAGTTAACGAACAAAAAGATAAATAATTTAAAAAGCCGATTCCATGTTGTGTTTGAAACTTTAATGTGGTGTCGGTTTTAATTTTTTATATCAATGATGAGTGTTAACAATTTTCTAAACCTGTTAATAAAATGGTATTATCACAATTTAAGTTGGTGATATATTGAAAAGTAAGGTTTTGAAAACGGTTAGCATTTTTATTTTATTAATTTTTTGTATTACAATGGTTTCTTGTTCGCAAAATTCAGATACAAATATTTCAAAGGTTCGGTTAAATGAAGTTACACGTTCAGTGTTTTATGCACCGCAATACGTTGCATTGGGTCTTAATTACTTCAAGGATGAGAATTTAGATATTGAATTAATAAGTGCCGATGGTTCAGATAAGACTATGACTGCAGTTTTGTCATCACAAGCTGACATAGGTTTATTAGGACTTTCTTCGGTAATTAGCGTATATAAACAAGGTAAAAAAGATTTTCCGATTTTATTTGCAGGAATTACTCAACGTGACGGCAGTTTTCTTGTAGGAAGAAATTCGGAATTCAGTTGGAAAAATCTAAAGGGAAAAGAAATTATTGCCGGAAGAAAAGGCGGAGTTCCGGAAATGGTTCTTGAATATATTTTGTATAAAAAGGGATTTGATGTAAAGTCGGACTTAAAGCTTTTAAATAATATTCAGTTTAATTTAATGAGCGTTGCTTTTAGTAGAGGTACTGGGGATTATGTCACTTTGTTTGAACCAACGGCTTCGATGATGGTAAAAGAAAAAAATTTTCATATTTTAAGTGCTTTGGGTGAAGAATGCGGAAAGATAGCCTATACGGGATATTGTTGTTCCAGAAGTTATCTTCAAAATAATGAAAAAACGATAAAAAGTTTTATAAAAGCTATTTATAAAGCTCAACGGTGGATAAAGTGTCATACAGCCCAAGAAATTGCAAAGGTAATTGCTCCGTACTTTGTAGAAGCGGATGAAAATTTGCTTACCGATTGTGTAAGTAACTATCTTAAATATGATGTTTGGTGCGAAAATCCTGTAATTGATGAAAAATCTTTTGATCTAATGCAGGAAGTTATGATACATGCTGAAGAACTTGACGAGAAAGTAAATTTCGAAAATATAATCAATACACAGCTAAGTGAAGAAATTATATGTGATAAAAAAGCGACATAGAAAAGAGGGAATAAAGTGGAGTCTGAAAAAATTCTGGAAATAAACAATGTGCAAATGAAATATCACACCCTTCAAGGAGAGACTACAGCGATTGAGGGTTTAAACTTTGATGTATATAAAGAAGAATTTTTAACCATAGTGGGACCGAGTGGATGCGGAAAAAGTACAGTGTTGTCCTTAATTTCGGGACTACTTGAACCGTCTGAAGGTTCGGTAAAAATAAATATACCTGATTCAGAAAAATATATACAAAAGGTTGGATATATGCTTCAAAAAGATTATCTTTTTGAATGGAGGACTATTGAGCAAAATGTTTTACTTGGGCTGGAACTCAAGCATGCATTAATTCCTGAGACGAAGTCATATGCAATTGAATTAATGGAAAAATACGGTTTGGGAGAATTTTTAAATCATTACCCGGGTCAACTTTCCGGGGGAATGAGGCAGAAAGCGGCACTAATAAGAACTTTAGCCGTTAAACCTCAAATTTTACTTCTTGATGAGCCTTTTTCGGCACTCGATTACCAGACGAGAATAAATATATCTGAAGAAGTTTTAAATATAATAAAGAATGAAAAAAAGACTGCTGTATTGGTCAGTCATGATATATCGGAAGCAGTTTCGCTTTCGGACAGAGTAGTTATATTTTCTAAAAGACCAAGTAAAGTAAAAAAAATTGTCAAAGTTGACTTCGGTTCAGATAAACTTTCACTACATGAAAAGAAAAATCATAAAAAGTTTAACGATTATTTTGATATCATTTGGGGTGAGTTGGTTGAATGAGGAAATAAATACAAATGTTATTTCTCGGGAACATAAGAATTACCTAAGACGAAAAAAGCGAGAAAATTTTGCCGTAAAAGCAACTCAAACAGGTTTTTTGATTTTTTTAATTATTATTTGGGAAATAGCTGCACAATTCGAATGGATAGACCCGTTTATAATGAGTTCTCCGTCGAGAGTATTTAAGACTTTGGTTAGTCTTAATTCTTCTAATCAATTGTGGAATAATGTTGGAGTAACCGCATGGGAAACCGTTGTGGGGTTTTTGTTTGGAACGATACTTGGAATTGCATTTGCTGTTGTAATATGGTGGTCGAATTTTATTTTTAAAGTTTCAGATCCTTATTTGGTAGTACTTAATGCTTTGCCGAAAGTTGCTTTCGGTCCTATTATAATAGTTTGGATGGGAGCCGGAACAAAATCAATAATAATAATGGCACTTCTTGTTTCTGTAATAATAGCGACTCTTAATATTCTTGCAGGGTTTAAAAATGTGAGTCCTGAAAAAATACTGCTTATGAAATCATTTGGGGCAAATAAAATTCAAATTTTGACAAAACTTGTAATACCGGCCAATATTTCTACAATTATATCCACTTTAAAAATTAATGTAGGAATGTCATTGATAGGTGTTATAACCGGTGAATTTTTAGTGGCATCCAAAGGAATAGGTTACCTTATAGTTTATGGCGGACAGGTTTTTAAATTAGATTTAGTTATGGCAGGAATATTTTTGCTGTGTGTAATTGCAATTTTAATATATGGAGCGGTATCTCAAATAGAAAAAATTTATACAAAATTTGCAAAATAAGTTGTTCAAGAATTAATTTGAGCACCAAGTAATATGTAAATAATAGGAGGCAATTTGAATTCACAAAAGTGGAAATATTTTATAAAGTGAAAACTATTTTAATACCAGTTAATAATTTATAGTTTTTAAATGTTGTCTTTAAGTAAACCTTTATTGTTGTTTAGTATTGGAATGCGGTAATCTCAATTGTTTTTCCTCTCGTTGAATTTATGGAGTATTGATTATATTTTCTTTTTTGTATATTTATACATATTTATTTTAAATAATTTATCAAGTTTATTTTTAAATTATAACTTGTTTATGTAAATTAAAAAGTTTTTTATTATAGGATATTTCCATGATACGCATTCACTTATGATTTGAAAAATTCATACTATGTAATTGGGTATATAAAAAGTTTAATTAAAATTTTAAAAGATAGGAGAGTGCTTATGAACGAATCTATGATGCATATAGTTGCTCGGCAGTATGGAATTACGCCACTGCCGGAAAATCCTGTTGTCGCTATGGCATATGTACCTTACCAGATAGCAGATAATGTGTACAGTGCGGAGCAGGGAATAAATATGGGTACTATGTTTCCGGAACTTAGCAAACCGTTTGAAGGCGAATCGGTAGGTGAAAATAAATGAGTGAGCAAGAAATTATGTTAAGACGAATTGCAGCAATAGATTTTGCAGTTGTGGAATTAAATTTGTATATGGATACTCACCCTGATGACAGCGAAGTTAACGCTAAACTAAATGATTATCGTGAACAAAGTACTTCTCTTAGAGAACAGTATCAAGAGAAGTACGGCCCAATTACTTCTAAGAGTATAGAGGATAACCGTTGGGGTTGGATAGCAGATCCATGGCCGTGGAATAATTCCGAGGAGGAGAACAGCTGATGTGGGTATATGAAAAAAAATTGCAATATCCGATAAATATAAAAAATCCTAATCCGGCACTTGCAAAAATGATAATAACACAGTATGGTGGACCGGATGGAGAATTAGGCGCTTCTCTTAGATATTTAAGTCAAAGATTTTCAATGCCATATCCAGAACTTAAAGCTATTCTTACAGATATAGGTACCGAAGAATTAGGACATTTGGAAATGATTGGAGCTATAGTTTATCAGCTTACAAAAAATTTGACACCGGAAGAAATTGAAAAAAATGGTTTTTCAGATTATTTTGTAGACCACACAACCGGTATATATCCCACTTCTGCCAGTGGTCAATCTTATACGGCTGCGAGTATGCAAGTAAAGGGTGATCCGATAACTGATTTGCATGAAGATTTAGCAGCAGAGCAAAAGGCACGCACTACATATGACAATATTTTAAGATTTTGCGATGATCCTGATGTTAAAGATCCGATAAGATTTTTAAGAGAACGAGAAGTGGTACACTATCAGCGTTTTGGTGAAGGACTTAGAATATGTACGGATAAATTAGACAGTAAAAACTTTTATGCGTTCAATCCATCTTTTGATAAAAGAAAATGAAAATACCCGGCATACCTTTATGTATGTCGGATATATTTTTAATTTTTTGTGAAATTTTAACTGTAATGTGTGTTTTAAATTAACATACTAATTTTTTAATGAATGAATTTTATTGAGAGATTTCACAAGAGATTTAAAATGCTTTCCTTTGTCTTCAAAATTTTTGTATAGATCAAAACTGGCACAAGCAGGAGAAAGTGCTACTATATCTCCGGGTTGTGAATTGTTATATGCTGCTTCTACAGATTCATTCATAGACTTTACTTGTATTATTTTTGGATTGTTTTTTTTGTAATTTTCCGATTCTATAACTTTATTCTTTATTTTTTCGGACGTATTTCCGAGTAAAATCAGTACAGAGACTTTTTTAGTTATTTCCGAAGCAAATTCGTCAAAAGATATATTTTTGTCATATCCTCCCGCTATGAGTAGAATTTTTTTATCGAATAGCGACAATACTCCTTTTATGGTCCGATTTGGCGTAGAGGCTATAGAATCATTATAATACGTGACACCGTTTATTTTATCTACAAATTCTATTCTATGTTCAACTCCATTAAAAGAGTTGGCAATTTTTCTTATATTTTGAAATGATACTAAATCAGAAATAGCCGTAATTGCAGCAAGATAGTTTTCTATGTTGTGACAACCGGGAATTTTTATTTCTGAAACATTCATTATTTTTTCGTTTTTGCCGTTTCTTGAAATTATAATATTTCCATCGTCGGCTTTCCAAATACCGTTTTTAAGTTTGTTTGATATACTGAAAAATAAAGTTTTTCCTCGAGTTATGTCTTTCATTTTTTTTGTTTCGAAATTATCAAAATTCAAAACAGCTTTTGAAAATGCATTTTGGTGTAAAATAATTTGTTTTTTTGCATCGATATATTCTTGCATGTCTTTGTGAACATCAAGGTGATTCGGTGATATATTGGTTATGACGGCTATGTCCGGGCTTCTTCGCATAGAGATGAGCTGAAAGCTCGACAATTCAACGACTGCAATATCATTTTTGTGTATCTGAGATATTTTGGGTAAAAGCGGAGAACCGATATTTCCTCCCAAGTGAGCAGTAATTCCCTGTAAGGTTAACATTTTGTATATAAGAGTAGAAACGGTAGTTTTTCCGTCACTTCCGGTTATTCCTATTATTGGGCAAGGACATATATCAAAGAAAATTTCCATTTCTGATGTGACGATAGCACCGTTTTCTCTGGCAGTTGATAATTTTTCACATAAAAAATTCATTCCCGGAGTTCTGATAATTATATCATACTCTTCGTTCCAAATGCTTTCGTCATGAACACGTAAAGAAACAAATTTATTATTCCTTAAGTGTTTAATTAAATTTTGGTCTAAATCATCTTCTTTTTTTGAATCATATACACTAACGGCTATATTTTCATGTGTAATCATGTCTATAAGTGGGGCATTGCTTCTTCCCACGCCACAAAACAATATTTTTTTGTTTTTTATTTTTTCTATAAATTCGTCGTAATTTTTATACACGTTTTTCTCCTTGATTTTATAATATTACCAAAGACGATTTTACAATTTAATAAAAAATATGTCCATAAGAACTTTATGTGAATTTTTAGTTTTTTCTACATTGTTATGTAGCGGCTTTGTACGTAACCGAGATTTTCATTTTCACCTATAAGATACCAATTTTCCCATTGACTGACAATTTTAACTTTGGTGTTTGCAGGCAAACTTCCGGTAATTTTTGATGTTTCAGAAGGTCTTACGCGGAGAGTTACATCTGTGTTCGTAATTCCTATGTCGGATTTTTGACAAGAAACAAAGGGTAGACCGAAGTATTCTGACAATGACATAACAATGTTTTTGGAAATTTCTTCAGTGTTTTCACGAATCCAATTGATATCTTTTGTGCTGTCTTGAAATCCAATTCCTATTGTTACGGTAGGAAAATCAGAAATTTCTCCATCTTGGGATATCATTTTTACGTCTGATGGGTTGTAATGGATATTCCCTAAATTTTTACTGATGATGGTTGCAAGACGTTTTGATTCGGGGTTTCCTGCAGTAAAAAATATGTAAATTCCTTTAGTATCGGATGGAATGGGTATCGAATTGTTGTTTACTGTAAATATGATTTGAGCTGTTTCAAGATTGTTTTTTTGGAAAGTGTCTTTTTCCGGACTTGTTTTATCCGAATAACTAATGCCGCTTAAATTGAGGCATTCATTTATTTCTGCAACTATTAATTTTATGTAATATTCGTAAATTTCGTTTAGATTTTGTGTTTCAAAATAAGCAGTAGGCATTGATCATCACTCCGTTAAAAATTTTAAAATTGTTTTATTTTTCCCACTTTGAAAAAAATTTTTTTGATGGCATACCGGGTGGACGTAAAAATCTTCCAAGGCCAAATAAGCAATTTGGATCTTTTGTTATGGTGTTAATTTTACTTTCGCATATAAATGTTGCTTTGAATCCAAGAGATTTAACTATTTCTTCAGTACAATCGCTGCAAGCACCAAAAGGGTAAAAAAATGCTGAAGGTTTTGAACCGGTTTTTTCAAATATTAAATTTTGAGATTTTTCCAAATCTTTGGAGAGCTTATTTTTATAAGATTCTTTTGATTCACCTGACTTTTTTGTGCATCCTATTCTCGGCTTTTTGGCAGAGTGCATATTATATGTGTGATTTTGAATTTCTACCAATCCGGAATTTGACATCTCGGAAATTTTTTCCCAATTTGCGTGAGCATATTCGGGAGCCTCGTCTTTTACTTCAGAATATCTGTCAGCCTCTTTGGCAATTGGAGAAAAAACAAATTTTGCATTGTACTTTTTTGCTAACGGAAAAGCATAAAGGTAATTATTAAGGGCTCCATCGTCGAATGTCAGTAAAATAGGTTTATTCGGAAGTGGTTTTTTACCTTCTGTGTATTCTGTCAAATCTCTTACGAAAATTGTTGTATATCCGTTTGAATTTATATATTTGAGGTCATTTTCAAAATCTTTTTCAGATATTATGAATTTGTTGTTTTTAGGGTTTTTGAGAACCATGTGATACATTATGACCGGTAGTTTTATTTCTGCAACAGATTCTTCTGAAGGAGATGTTTTTTGAGAATGAAAAGATATGCAAAATATTGATACTGTAAAAATAATTGCAGCGACCAAAGAAAATATTATTTTGTTTTTCAATTTGTGTTTGAAGTAGAACCCGATATGCATTATTTTTATTCTCCGATACTTTGAATTTTATTTAATAATATGGTTGGTGATAAGTGGTTATTACGAATTTAAAAATTTGCTTGACATAAGTAAAAGAATAATGTAGACTAATATAAGCTGTAAAGCTGATACGTTGACAGCGTTAAGCTTTGGAAAGAGCGTGAACATTTATGGATAAGGAAATTAGGATTCCGATTTTACTTGATTTATATGGTAATTTGCTTTCCGAAACACAGCGATATTACTTAGATTCATATTACAATAATGATTTATCGCTTTCCGAAATATCGGATAATGTGGGAAAAAGTCGTCAAGGAATATGTGAATCTATTAAGCGTGCAGAGTTGATTTTGATAGATACTGAAGAAAAGCTTGGATTTTTGAAAAAAACAGAATCTTTAAAGAAAGATTTGTCTTGTATTGAAAAAATGATCTATAAGCTGAAAAATAATCTAAAAACTACTCAGGCTACGTGCTTTGAAAGAGATTTCCGAGAAATTTTTAAGACATTGAGAAAATATAAAGATGAATGACGTAAATTTGAAAGTAAGGTGATATTTTGGCATTTGAAAATCTTTCCGAGAAGATTTCTGCAGCTTTTAAAAGGCTCAAGTCTAAAGGAAAATTAACAGAAGATGACGTAAAAAGTTCAATGAGAGAAGTGCGTATAGCACTCTTGGAAGCAGACGTTAACTACAAAGTAGCCAAAGAGTTTACTAACAAAGTCATTGAAAGAGCAATAGGAACTCAAGTCATGGAAAGTTTGACTCCTGCACAGATGGTAGTCAAGATAGTCAACGAAGAATTGGTGAACTTGATGGGAGAAGAAAAGAATCAGGTCAAATTTTCTTCGAAACCACCTACCGTAATTCTAATGTGTGGACTTCAAGGTTCAGGAAAAACCACTCATTGTGCAAAATTGGCTTTAAAGTTCAAAAAGCAGGGACATAGGCCATTGATGGTTGCATGTGACGTTTATCGTCCGGCTGCAATAAAGCAACTCCAAGTATTGGGACAGCAAATAGGAGTAGAAGTTTTTGAAATGGGAAACGAATCTCCGTCAAAGATTTCTCAAGAGGCTGTTTCATATTCAAAAGATCATGGAAATGATGTAATAATAGTAGATACGGCAGGGCGTTTACATATTGACGAGCCGTTGATGAATGAACTTAAAGAACTTAAGTCTGTGTTGAACCCGCAAGAGATATTGCTTGTAGTGGACGCTATGACAGGACAAGATGCAGTTAATGTAGCTAAATCCTTTAATGAACTTCTTGATATTACCGGCGTAATACTCACAAAACTTGACGGAGACACGAGAGGCGGAGCGGCACTTTCGGTAAAGGCTATAACGGGTAAACCGATAAAATTCATAGGTACCGGTGAAAAACTTGAAAATTTAGAAGATTTTCACCCTGATCGTATGGCTTCGAGAATTTTGGGAATGGGTGATGTACTTACATTAATAGAAGATGCAGCGGCCAATTTTGATAAAAAAGAAGCCGAAAGAATGAGTCAAAAACTTAAGAAGAATAGTTTTGATTTGGATGATTTAAAAAATCAAATGATTCAAATTAAAAAAATGGGTCCTCTTAAGTCAATTTTGACGAAGCTTCCTGGAATGGATAAACACTTAAAAGATGTGGATATTGATGACAGAATAATGGATAGAACTTATTCGATAATTTTATCTATGACAAGTGAGGAAAGAAAAAAACCAAGTATAATAAATCCTTCTCGTAAGAAAAGAATTGCTCAAGGAAGCGGTGTAAAAGTGGAAGATGTAAATAAACTGCTTAAACAGTTTGAGCAAATGCAGAAAGTTATGAAAAGATTTAAAAAAGGTATACCGGGATTTAGATTTCCTAAATTTTTTAAATAGTTTATATGTTTTATAGATTTAAATATATAAAAAATAATTAAATTTTAATTTTGGAGGAAAACAAAAATGGCAGTAAAGATAAGACTTCGCAGAATGGGAGCACACAAAAAACCTTTTTACAGAATAGTAGTTGCAGATTCCAGAGCACCTCGTGATGGAAGATGTATCGAAGAAATAGGATATTTTAACCCTATGACTGAACCGGTTCAAGTAAAATTGGATATGGAAAAAGTAGAAAAATGGATAAAGAATGGTGCACAGCCCACAGATAGAGTAAGAAGTATTGTGGAATATGTGAAAAAAGAGTCTAAACAAGCGTAGAAAATCCAAAGGGGAACTTTTTGATGGATGATTTAATCGAAAGTTTGTTAAGTGTTATCATACGTAATCTTGTAGATAATAAAGATGCGGTTCGAATTGAAAAAGACGATTCAGCTCAAGATGGATTAATTGTTTATCGAGTAATTGTGGATAGTGAAGATATGGGTAAAGTAATAGGTAAACAAGGTCGTACGGCAAAGTCCATACGTAGTATAGTTCGGGCTGCGGCTATTAAAAATAACATGAAAGTTGCGGTTGAAATAGGCTGATAACAAAAGTATATATGCGTTCGGCAGCTTTTGTCGGACGTATTTATATATAATTTTATAGGTGAAAAAATGAAAAAAGAGTATTTATGTATTGGAAAAATAGTGGGTTCAAGGGGAGTAAACGGTGAAATTAAAGTAGAACCGTGGTGTGATTCTCCCGAAAATTTTTATGATATTAAGAATATCTATATTGATATTAATGCCGAGCCTTTGGATATAGCCGAAATTAGAATTCACAAATCTCAAGTTTTGTTAAGAATAGCAAGCGTAGACAGTAAAGATTCTGCGGAAATGCTGCGTGGAAAATTTGTTTATGCGTATAAAAAAGATATTCCTATAGAAGATGGAAGATATTTTATAGAAGATTTAAAGGGATGTATGGTTTTTGATTCCGAAAAAAATAGGTTGTTCGGAAAATTAAAAGATGTTTTAAATACTGGTGCAAATGATATTTACGTTATTGAAGATGAATCAAAGAAAGAATATTTAGTTCCCATAATTGACGGAACTGTTAAAGAAATAGATGTCGATAACCAAGAAATTTTAATAAATCCTATAAGAGGAATTTTTGATGAGTAATATTCAGATTGATATTATGACATTATTTCCCGAAATGTGTGAATCTTTTTTATCTGAAAGTATAATAGGTCGAGCAAGAAAAAATGGATATTTAGATATAAAATGTCACCAAATTCGAGATTTTGCATATGATAAACATAAACGTGTAGATGATACACCATATGGTGGAGGCAAAGGAATGGTCATGAAAGCTGAACCTATATATCTTTGTTTTGAAAACATTTGTAAAATCAGGAACACTCGTCCTAAAGTTGTATATATGTCACCAAAAGGAAAAGTTTTGACTCAAAATATTGCAAAAGAATTTGTAATGTGTAAAAATTTAGCGATACTTTGTGGACATTATGAGGGTGTAGACGAAAGAATTTTGGATGAAATTGTGGATGAATATATTTCAATTGGAGATTATGTTTTGACAGGTGGAGAACTTCCGTCGTTGGTTTTTATAGATGTTGTTTCTCGCATGGTTCCGGGAGTTTTGTCTGAAAATATATGTTTTGAAGAAGAAAGTCATTACAATGGTATGCTTGAGCATCCTCAGTATACAAAACCATACGAATGGCATAAAAAAAAGGTGCCTGATGTACTTGTTTCAGGTCACCATGCCAATATTGAAAATTGGAAAAAAGAGATGTCAGTTAATGAAACTAAAAAGTATCGCCCTGATTTGATAAAAAAAATGTAAAAAATCGTATAAATTTGTCATGATTTTATTAAATGTTAATGTTATACAAAAAACGAAAAAATTTTTAGCACTGTATACAATAGGAAGTGTTAAATTTGGCTTTTGATGTACGGTTGTAATAAAAAAATTATTTTTTATTGACTAAAATGATAATTGTGATATAATGTTAACACTAATATATTTTGTAATAATTAATAATGAAGATTTTAAAGTAAGTAAGGAGAGAAGTATTATGTACGTTAAAGAAGTAGTAGTTCAAAATCAGGTGGGACTCTATGCCAGACCGGCGACTTACTTTATTCAGAAGGCTAATGAATTTAAATCATCGATTTGGGTTGAGAAAGATGACAGAAGAGTAAATGCGAAGAGCCTCTTGGGAATACTTTCTTTGGGAATTATAGGCGGAACAAGTATAAGAATAATTGCTGATGGAACTGATGAAGAAGAAGCAGTAAATCAATTGGTTAGATTGGTAGAATCAGGTTTTTCAGGTGATTCAAGCGATTCGGTTGATTTGGGAAATTCAGGTGATTCACAAGAAGAATATTTATAATTTATCTACTATTTTTCCCGAATTTTTAAATATTACATTTTCACGTATGGTTCCTCTTGCCATCGATGTGGGATAAATGGAGGAATTTCTACCTACTATCGTTCCAGGATTTAGGACTGCGTTGCATCCTATTTCGACAAAGTCTCCAACTATTGCACCGAATTTTCTGAGTTCGGTGTTTATTTTTTTGTCTCCGTATTTTACTGAAACATTTGATTTATCTGATTTCACATTTGAAATTATAGAACCTGCTCCCAAATGTGCTCTATATCCCAAGATCGAATCCCCGACATAATTGAAATGTGGAATTTGAACATTATTAAATAAAATAGCATTCTTTACTTCAGTAGAATTTCCTATAACACAATTTTTTCCAATGATTACACTTCCACGTATAAATGCACAATGTCTAACTTCAGTATTTTCGTAAATAATTGTTGGACCGCCGATATATGAAGTAGGAGAAACTGAAGATTTTTTTGAAACCCAAACATTTTCTTTTATTTCATCAAATTCATCTTTGGATAAATTTTTTCCTGTTTCAACGATGTATTCTTTAATATGAGGAAGCACTTCCCATGGATAGTAAACGTTTTTGAATAAATTATTTGTAGAAGTTTGTGACATGTCTAAAAAATTTTTGTAAAAAAACATATTTTCTTTCATAAAAAATAGCAACTAAATCTTTAGTTTCCCTAAAAATTCAATTGCTCTCCTCCTTGTAGGTATTAAATTATTTTTTAATTTGAGCAGATGGAAAAGTAATGGTAAATTCCGTACTTTGTCCGAGTTCACTGGTAACTTTAATGCTTCCGTTATAGGATTCGACAATATCTTTAGCTATTGCCAATCCCAACCCGGATCCCTCAATTCCAAGTTTTTTCAAATCTTTTGAACGATAGTATCTGTTAAAAATTTTATCCAATTCATCTTTTGCTATTCCTATGCCCGTGTCTTTTATGATTACTATAACGTGATTACTTTCTTCAGTAATATTTATAAACACTTTTCCTTTTTCTTTGTTGTATTTTATAGCATTTTCGAGTATATTCGTTAAAATTCTCGCCACTTTGATCTCAGGCATAGATACGTATATATTTCCTGAATTTACGTTTATATCAATATTTATATTATTTTTTTCTGCCAAAGGCTCCAGAGATTTTACATATTTGTGAATCTCTATATTGATATTGCAGATATCAGGATTGTTATTTGTAGAACCAGAACTTGAGTTTTGAGATTCATAAAGCATATCATTTACCATTTTCAAAAGGCGGTTCGATTCCGAGGCAATAATATCATAAAATTCTTGTGTAGTTTTTTCATCGTGTGAACTTTTTCTCAAAAGCTCCACAAAACCTATTATAGAAGTAATAGGAGTTTTTAAATCGTGAACAATGTTTCTTATGTTTCCTATACCAATTTTGTTATTCATTATAATTTAACTGTAAAATTATACAGCCTCTCGAACCTCCTTTTTTTAAAATTTAAATCTCGTCTTCAGAAGCAAACCTGTATCCTACGCCTCTTACTGTCAGTATATAACGCGGATTTTCTGATTCATCTTCAATTTTTTGACGGAGATATCTAATATGAACATCGACAGTGCGTGCATCTCCGCAAAATTCAACATCCCAAACTTTTTCCATGAGTTGATCTCTGTTTAAAACCCTTCCTTTACTCAACATCAAAGAAGTTAGTAAATCAAATTCTTTCATTGTTAAATCTATTAATTTACCATTTTTCATAACAGTTCTGCGAGCCAAATTTACGGTTATTTCTCCGCAAGTTATAATATCATTGTTAGGATTTACTACGTTTGAGTATTCTTTTCTTCGAAGTACTGCTTTAACTCTTGCACAAAGTTCTTTAAGACTAAATGGCTTTGTTACATAATCATCTGCACCCATTTCGAGTCCTAAAACACAGTCTACCTCGTCATTTCTTGCAGTGAGAAGTATTATCGGAATGGTACGTGTTTCTTTGTCAAGTTTGAGCCTTCCGCAAATACTAAGGCCGTCGGGAGCCGGCATGACCCAGTCCAAAACTATTGCATCCGGTATACGACGTTGAATAGCTTTTAATAATTCATCTCCGCCGGAAAATTCCTGTGTTTCAAATCCATACTCTTTAAGAGCTAAAGCTGCGAGTTTTCTTATGTTTGGTTCATCGTCAACTACGTAGATAAGTTCTGTTCCTGTTTCTGACATCTTTTAATGCACTCTCCTGATAAATATTATAAATTTAAAAAACAAGTTAAAATTTATACCCCTGCGTATTAATCATATGAAATCGTTTAATGAAACTATAACCTTTCACTACAATCTACATTATAGTATAGATTTAAAATAAATACAAATAAGTTGAAAGTATTTAGAGTTAATATTTGTCTTTGTAAATTTGTGACCTATAAATCACAATTATGTGATTAACATTTGTTTGAAATAATAAAATTAACATATAAGTTTGGTAAATAGTTTCAAAAAATTAATATTTCACATGGATTAAAAATTAGTTTCAATATGGATATAATTTCTGATTGTTTAAAGTATATCATTAAAAGAAGATTATGTACAACTATTTTTAACAATTTATATGCCAAAAATTAAGTGAAAATTTTATTTCATATTTCTATTGACATTTATAATATAATGTATTACAATAGGAAAAGTAAAAGATACCGCAGAATGGAGCAGTCTGGTAGCTCGTCGGGCTCATAACCCGAAGGTCGGTGGTTCGAATCCACCTTCTGCAACCAAACATATCCCAAGTCGAAAGATTTGGGGTATTTTTATTTATAACGCGACATTGATTTTAAAAAATAAAAGGGGAAAAATACAGTGAAAAAAATTTCTAAGTTAATAATTGCTTCAGGTAATGAAAATAAAATTGTTCATATAAAAAAGTTTCTGAAACCGTTTTCACTTGAAATAAAGAGTATGGCCGAATTAAATTTGATAGCACCAGAAGAAAACGGTTTAACTTATGAGGAAAATGCTTTGATTAAAGCTGAAAGTATTTTTTCTCAATGTAAAACACCGGTTTTGGCAGATGATTCCGGATTTGAAATAAAGTCGTTGCACGGTTTTCCCGGAACTGTATCGGCAAGATTTGCATCTGCGTGTGAAAGCTATGAAAATGCATTTCGTATTTTGAACTCTTGCATATCTTCAGATTTTCGAGCATCATTCACTACGGTTATAGCCTTGATTTACGAAGATGGTGGTCAAATTGTTAAAAAACTTTTTAAAGGAGAAATAAACGGTAATTTCGTTTACCCAGGCAGAGGAACACATGGTTTTGGATATTGTCCTTGCTTTGAACCTGAGGGATATAACCAAACATTGTCGGAAATGCACGATGATATTCGTATGAAATTTAACCATAGAGCTATAGCGCTTAGTAAACTTTGTGATTTTTTAAAAACGATATTATAGGTGAATATTCATAATAAAAAGGAACAGGTAAGCTTTAAAGTGTACCTGCTCTTTGTTGTATTTTTGAATTTTATATATTTACCTCTATGTGATCATTAGACCAGAATGATGGTGTGTAAATCAATTTTAAATTTTGGTCATTTTCAGGAACTTCAAAAGTTAAAGAACCCGATATCTTCCCATCTTTAGCTATTTTTGTACTATCTAATGTTTTATCTAATATGTATTTGATATCGTGATAAACTCCGTTGCTATCGAGTACTTTAAATTCAAAAGGGGATACATCTATAGTGTCGTTTGTATTGTTTTTTATTGTTATATCTGCTTTTACATATCGATTTCCTGAAGTAGGTTTTAAAAATTGATTTCCGCTTTTATAATTTTTGTTAACTGCTGTTACGGTAAGTTCTTCGCCTTTAATATTTATAGTTTCACCGACTTTGTGTTCAACCGTTTTATTTTTGTCTGAATCCTCAGTTGAATCGGATTTTTTTTCTGAGGTTGAGTTGGTGTTGGTGGAAGATTTAGAATCGGAATCAGTGTTTCCGCAACCTACAAAACTAATCGATATGGTTGCTACCATTAATATTAATAAAATTTTTTTCATACTTTTTCCTCCTTTAAAACATTAATATTTAATTGGTTTAACTAAATTTTTCTCCTTTCGTATTATTTGTGGAAGTAAAAACATACTATAGTTTGTGTAGTATATTACGAACTATATCACTTTGAATAATAAAAATCAAGTATTTATAATTATTATAGGTGATTTTTTTATGAACAACTATAGTATAGGAAGTAGGATAAGAAATTTACGCCTCAGTAAGCACTTGTCTCAGGAAAAGGTTGCGCTAAGGGCATGTATTACTACTGCTTATCTTGGACAAATAGAAAGAGAAGAAAAAAATCCCACTGTCAAATTGGTAGAAAAAATAGCGAATGTTTTGGAAATTTCCTTATCAGATTTGTTTAGTGATCAGTCTGTAAATTCGAAAAAAGATGATGAATTTGTCGAAAATATAATTTTTGAAATTAAGCAACTGTCGGAAAAAGAGAAAAAAGAAATATTAAATATTATAAAATCTATAGTCAAGTTTAAAAAAGGTTAAAATTTTTTGAACAAAGTGAGCGATAACCATTTTTTGATGCAAGATTATATAGTAAAAGTTGTTTTAAGGATAATGTTATTTAATTAATGATCTTAGTTTAGATAACAAAAAGACCACCTATATGCTCAGTATAGGTGGTTATATGATGTTATAAAAAATTTTGTATTAATATATGTTAAACATTTCTTGGAGTTCTTCCATTTTTTGAGTTTTAGTCAATCCTAAACTCAATAATATTCTTGCTTTTTGAGGAGATAGGTTTCCGGAATAAATACCTTTTGTTTTTATTTCCGAATCTTCGTATGTTATAAGTCCATTGGAAACTCTGGATGCTCTTACAACAGGAATTCCACTTTCTACAATTTCTTTTATTTTGTCATCCCATTCACTACTGCTTCCACCACTTCCTGCTCCGGCTAAAACTACGCCACGGCAGGTTTTTGATATGTAATCAAGTAGATCTGTTCCTGCATCTATATAAAACATAATTATTTCAACTTTGGGCATATTTTCGACATCTGGGACGTTGAACTCTGTATCCAGGGTGTGTCTTTTTGTTGAAGAGTTGTAAAAAAATACTTGATCGTCTCGCATATAACCAAGGCATCCTAAATCTTTTTGACTAAAAGCACCGGTTCGAAAGGTATTAACTTTGCAAATATCTCGTGCACCGTATATTCCGTCAGAAAAAGTTACCAAAACACCTTTTCCGGAAGCTTCTGAATTTGCAGCTAAAGCGACTGCTTGATAAAGATTGAAAGGGCCATCAGCACTTATAGCTGTTCCGGGTCGCATGGAACCGGTTATTACTACAGGTTTATTTGTTTTTAAAACTAAATTCAAAAAATAAGCAGTTTCTTCAAGCGTGTCTGTTCCATGGGTGATGACAAATCCGTCAACAGTATCATCCTCAGAAACTTTATTAATGTAATTTGCAAGCTCTATGAGATTTTTCCAACTCATATCACAACTGTCAACACTGAAAAGATTTTTAGATGTAACATTCGCAACTGATTCAAGACACGGGATATCTGAAACAAGCTTATCTACTTTAACCTGAGCTGAATCATATGCAGAAGTTACGCCTTCTTCTCCTGTGCCTGCAATTGTTCCGCCTGTACCTATGACCATTATGTTTTTTTTGTTGATTCTTGTTTTTGTGGTTTGCATTTACATCCTCCTAAGATAATATTATGTACAAACGCCTTTGACACAACAACAAGTTGTTCGACATAATACTATCTCAAGTTCAATTTTAAATCAATATGTAAAAGAAAAAATAATTATAGTGTCGAAATATAATATTTTGAATATTTTGTGAATAAAAATTAATTTATCGCGCTTGTTAGCCTCTTAAATACATGTAACAAATGTATTTAATTAGTGGTATAATATTAATGGTTAAAAATTACGTATTTGATTAAAAAACATATTTATGAAAAATTTAGTGTCAATATTTGCTTTAAGGTGGTAGTTTTATGGAAAAAATCAATGTGGGTATAATATTCGGAGGAAAATCTTCAGAGCATGAAGTTTCAAGAGTATCTGCACAAGCGATAGTCAATAATATCTCAAAAGAAAAATATAATATTCACTTGATAGGAATTACAAAATCTGGTGAATGGTTTTTATTTACCGGAAATAGTGATAAAATTGGAAATGGTGAATGGGAAAACAGTAGTTCTAAAAAAAGAGCATTTATTTCTCCGGATTCATCTGTAAAGGGATTAATTGTAGATAATGGTAATGAAAATTTCAAAACAATAAAGTTGGACGTAGTTATACCAGTGCTTCATGGAAAAAATGGTGAGGACGGCACAATGCAGGGATTACTTGAACTGTCGGGGATACCTTTTGTAGGATGTGACACTACTTCATCATCAGCTTGTATGGATAAGGTAATTACTAATTGCGTGCTTTCATATTGTGGAATAAATAAGCCCAAGTTTAATTGGTTTTATGCTTGTGATTTTGAAAAGGATTCTGAAAAATATATTGAAGAAACTGAAAAAATAGTAAAAAAATATCCCATGTTTATAAAACCGGCAAATGCAGGTTCTTCTGTTGGAGTAAGTAAAGCCAACAATCGAAAAGAATTAATAGATGGAATAAAAAAGGCCTCTAAAGAAGATGGAAAAATATTAATAGAAGAGGGAATAGTCGGAAAAGAAGTTGAATGTGCGGTACTTGGCAATGAAAATCCTATTTCTTCAATTGTCGGAGAGATAGCACCGTCAAGTAGTTTTTACGATTATGAAGCTAAATACATAAGTGATTCTTCAAAGCTTTTTATTCCCGCAAGAATATCTGACAGCATTTCAGAAGAAATTCGTCAAACTGCACTTTTGGCATATAAAGCAATGGGATGTACGGGATTATCGAGAGTTGATTTCTTTGTTGAGGAAGGTACAGATAAAGTTTTGCTAAATGAAATAAATACTTTTCCTGGATTTACGAATATTAGTATGTATCCGAAACTTATGAAAGAGATTGGTATTGATTTTTCGGATTTAATAGATAAACTTATAGATTTTGCTTTGCAACGAAAAGAATTAAACGAAAGGAGATAAAAAATTGGAATTATGCGAAGAGACCGAGAGTTGTGATACTTTGAAATTCAGTCCCATAGGGATTTTCGATTCCGGACTGGGAGGTCTTACGCTTTTTAAAGAACTTAGGAAGCTTATGTCATCTGAAGATATTATTTATTTCGGAGATACTGATAGAATTCCGTACGGTGCGAAAAATGAAGAACAGATAAAGAAGTGTACTGCTCAAGATATTAATTTTTTAAATACGTTTTCTCCTAAAATTATTGTTGCGGCTTGTGGAACAGTGAGTTCTTATTTAACTGAAAATAATTTTGGGTTAACGAAACCAATAGGAGTTATAGAACCTACATGTTTGTCAGCGGCACGGAAAACTCGAAATAAAAAAATCGGTGTGATGTGTACTGAGGCGACAGCCAAAAGTAAATCTTATGAAAAATTTTTGATGAAAATAAATCCAAAATTTGAAGTTTTTACAAAAGGCTGCCCACAACTTGTTGATATTATTGAAAGCGGAGATATTTCTGGTGAAAATTTCAAACTCTCAAATGCTGTAAAATCATATGTGGACTCGTTGTTGATTTATGGTGTTGATACGATAATTTTGGGATGTACACATTATCCTATAATAAAAAAAATCATAGGTGAATTTGCGGGAGATTCGGTTAATTTAGTAAATTCAGGTTTGGAAACAGCGAAATTTGTCAAAGATTATATCTTTAAAGAGAAACTCAACAATGACCGTAAATCTGAAGGATTCTCCAAATTTTATGTAAGCGGAAACAAAAAATCTTTTTCAGATACTGCTCAGATATTTTTGGGAGTAGATATAAGCCAAAATGTTTTCAAAATAAACATAGATGAATATTAAAAATAAATTTTGGGAGTTGTGACGTATTAAAGAAGATTATTTGATAGATATAAAATCGATTAGGAATATTGACCAAGAGGAAGATCTAATAGAATTAAATACAACAGGAACGTTCGCAAAAGTTGAGGGCAAGTATTACATAACTTATAAAGAATATGACAGTAATAATCCTCGAATATATAAAATGTGTATAGTAAAAATCGATGCTAAAGGTAAAGTAGAGCTTATAAAAAACGGGGTTGTTCAAACCAAACTTATTTTGGAAAAGGATGAAAGACATTATTGTCCTTATAATACTGAACACGGAACTTTTATCGTTGGAATATATACTGAGTGTGTTGAATTTAGTTATAGTGAAAACTGCGGAGAATTGCTTCTTAAGTATTCAATTGATATAAATTCGGTTTCTGCAGGTACCAATGAAGTTTCTGTAAAATTCAGGAAAATAGATAAATAAAAGGAGAAATTATGTATAACTTAGAAAAAACAATTAATGATTTAAGAAATGCAATAAATAAATCACTTAAAATTTTATTTGAAAAAGGTGAAATACCAGAAAATTTTTCTTCAGATTTTGCTATAGAAGTTCCTGCAGATAAAAGTCATGGGGATTTGTCTGCAAATGTGGCTCTTGTTTCCGCAAAATCACTTAAAATGTCTCCCAGAAAAATAGCCGAGCTTATTTTAAAGAATTTTTCTGTTGATGGAATTTCAATTGAGAAAACAGAGGTGGCAGGTCCAGGATTTATTAATTTTTTCCTGGGAGCAGAGTTTTTTTCAAATACCTTGAAAGAAGTCAATAAATTTGGTAATTCCTATGGTGAAAGCGATTATGGAAAAGGGAAAAAAGTAATGGTGGAGTTTGTCTCTGCTAATCCCACAGGTCCGATGCACATGGGAAACGCACGACTCGGTGCTTTGGGTGATTGTTTGGCATCTGTTTTGAGTAAAACAGGTTACAATGTTTATAAAGAATTTTATGTAAATGATGCAGGTAACCAAATAGAAAAATTCGGTTTATCTCTTGATGTGAGATATCGTCAGATATGCTGCGGAGAAGATTCGATTCAGATGCCTGAAGAATGTTACCAAGGATATGACATAATAGAACTTGCCAAAGAATTTTATGATATTTACGGTACAAGCTATATAGATAAAAGTTATGATATTCGTAAAAATGCTCTTGTGAGTTTCGCTTTGCCGAAAAATATTAGTCGGATGAAGCGTGATATGGAAAAATATAAAATAATTTATGATAACTGGTTTTATGAAAGTAAACTTCATAATAACGGAGATGTTAAAAGAGCGATTGAAATTTTGAGAGAACGAGGATACACATATGAAAAAGACGGTTCATTATGGTACGCCTCGACTAAATTTGGTTCAGATAAAGACGACGTTTTAGTTCGAGATAATGGAATACCAACATATTTTGCAGCTGACATAGCATATCATTACAATAAATTTGTTACAAGAAGATTTGATACATGTATTGATATTTGGGGTGCGGACCATCACGGACACGTCGAGAGAATGAAAGGCGTTATGCAAGCTATGGGAATAGATAGAAATCGCCTACAAATAATACTTGTTCAGTTGGTAAGACTCATGAAAAACGGTGAAATTGTGCGTATGAGTAAAAGAACAGGGAAGTCAGTACAACTTTCAGACCTTATTGATGAAGTGGGAGCGGATTCTGCAAGATTTATATTCAATACACATGAAGCAGGCTCAGGAATGGATTTTGATTTAGATTTAGCGGTCAAACAGGATATGCAGAATCCTCTTTATTATGTACAGTATGCTCATGCACGTATTTGTAGTATTTTCAAGCAATTTAATAGTTCTGATAAAGTTAATATTTTTTCTGATGATGTGAATTTAAATGTTTTGTCAGATGAATCAGAAAGAAATCTTATTTATTTTATTGCTTCATATCCGTCTGAATTATTAAATGCTTCTGTAAACTTAGATCCTACTAAAATAACACGATATGTGATATCTCTTGCCACTCTTTTTCATAAATTTTATTCAAGGTGTAAGGTAATTTCTGAGGATTCCAATCTTACAAGTGCCAGACTTTATTTATGTGGTTGTGTTCGAATAATAATAAAAAGTATATTGGAAATGTTCAAAGTGGAAGCTCCTGAATTTATGGAATAAAATTAATATGTTTCTATGGAACTTAAACAGCGCCTCTTCTTTTTAGATATAGAAAGGTGTGCTGTTTGATTTTTGAAATGTAAAGATAATTAGTCAATAACGAGGAATAAACGTCAATACTGGATTAATTATCAAAAATTTTTGTATCTCTTTAGCGTTTTGAGGTGTTTTGAAACTTCATAAATTAGTGCATTAATTTTTTGTATAAAAAAACACCCTTGAATGGGTGTTAATTAAAAGTGGTGGGAGATGGTGGATTCGAACCACCGAAGCGAAACGCAACAGATTTACAGTCTGCCCCCTTTGACCGCTCGGGAAATCTCCCATATGTAACAAATGCTGGAGCTGGTGAAGGGACTTGAACCCCCGACCTATTGATTACAAATCAATTGCTCTACCAACTGAGCTACACCAGCAATCGAATATTTCTCACGCATTACAGCATAACATGTAATAATGTGTATGTCAACACTAAAAAATCAATTGTAAGATTTTTTGGATTAATTTGAATCATACATAATCATTTTGTTTAAAATTACTTCAATTCAGAAAGGAGAAATAATTTAGTTTTTGAAAAATATTTTTATAAAGGGTGATTTTTATGGAATATAACGGCGTTGATGTTTCAGAACTTCAGGGTAATATAAATTGGGCGAGAGTGGCTCAAAACGGAATTGATTTTGCTATGATAAGAGCTACGTATGATTCATCGGGTATGGATAGCCAGTTTGAAAAGAATATGCAAGAAGTTTCTCAAACAAAGATTCATGCCGGAGCTTACCATCAATCAAGTGCTCAAAGTGTAAATGAAGCGGTAACTGAAGCCAATTATTTTTTGAATACCGTTAAAAGATATAATCTTACTTACCCTTTGGCTTTGCGTATGGAAAGTGATTTTGATATTCAAAAAGGGAAAGATTTTTTTACAAACATTATTGTTGCATTTTTGAATGTAATAAAAGAAAACGGCTATTATCCGATTTTTTATGCAACGCAGGAAATGATTGATAATTTTATAAATATGGATCGTATTTCGAAATTTGATATATGGCTTGGTGCGCCTTCTGCAGATACAACAAATGTCCCACGAATTAAAAATGTTACAATATGGCAGCATTCTCAAAGAGGAAGTGTTCCGGGAATAGCCGGAAATGCAAATTTAGATATATCTTTTGTTAATTATCCCGAGATTATTAAGCAAGAAGGATTTAAAAGTATCTCTGAAGATACAAATCAAAGCAGAAATTTAGAGCCTGATTTCTCGGAACCCACCTTTTACACTGTAGAAAAAGGTGACACACTGAGAAATATTGCAAAAAAAGTTTTTGGTGATGCAGAACAGTATCGTAGACTTATGGAACTTAATAATCTTACACGTCCGATAATTTTTGCAGGTCAAACTTTGCGTATACCTGCGAGCATAAATTCGGATATGATTTTATATCGTGTAGTTCAAGGAGATACATTATGGAAATTGTCGGAGAGGTTTTTAGGTCAAGGTCCCCGCTATGATGAAATAATGCGTATTAACAGATTGTCAAATGATATGATTTATCCAGGACAAATACTTAAAATTCCTTCAGAGGTTCAAAATAGTCCACAGTATTATACGGTTCAACAGGGAGATACTCTTTGGAAAATAGCTCAGAATCATTATGGAAACGGAAATAGATATGTGGACATAATGAAAGAGAATAATTTAAAAAACGGAAATTTAAGAGTAGGTCAAATTTTGGTTATTCCAAAGATACAATAGTCTTTTCTAAATCATAACCACGATAATATCATGTAATTTTTTACATACAAAAAGCCATCAGATTTACTGGTGGCAAATTTTTACATTAATATTCTCTTGCTCTTCAAAGTTTTTTAAATTGTACTCAAGGCATTCATATGTTTTAATGAATTTGCCTATTATTAATTCTTGTATTAATACTAAATCTTTCTCGAATGCTTCCATTAGATTATTAAACTGTTTTTTTCTTTTTGTGATGAGATAAGTACGAAAATTTGTTGATTTTTTAAATGGTTTTAATTCTTGAGCCTCTTCTAATTTATTAATTACTTTTATCAAATCTGCCGGCATTTTAATTCCTTGTTTTATAAATTCGAAAGTATGATTATTGTGGATTAAAAATAATTATTTATAGTTAAGTGATAAAATATTAATATAAAATTGTAAATAATTTTTATGTTTTTTATCAAAAAAATATATTAAATATTAAATTGGATTTTTTAGAGTATATGGTATAATTATCAAGTGAAATCATAAAAAGGATGGATTTTGAAATGGAAAACGGTCTTATAAAAAAACTTAAGAGTGGTTCGGATATCAGAGGAGTAGCTCTTGACGGTGTTGAAGGTGAAAAAATAACTTTAACAAATGAAGCGGTGGAAAAAATATGCCGAGCTTTCACCGAATGGATTTCCAATAAGAATAGAATACCTGTTTCAGCAATTACAATAGCGGTGGGTCATGATTGTAGAATTTCGGCTTCGAGAATAAAAAATGTTGCAATAAATACTTTTAGGGATATGGGAGTAGACGTATATGATTGTTCTTTAGCGTCGACTCCGGCAATGTATATGGCAATTTCTGTTTTATCTTGTACCGCTTCAATTCAAATTACTGCCAGTCATCATCCATTCAATAGAAATGGCTTTAAATTTTTCACTGTAGATGGTGGAGTTTCAGAGTCCGATATTAATGAAATTTTGGATTTAGCTGAAAATAATGCATTTTCTTCAAGTGAAAAATATGGAAGTGTGCGATCAATAAATATTATGGATTATTATTCAGAAAATCTTCGTCAAATAATAAAAAAAGGTTTAGATATTGATGAACCTCAACCTCTCAAAGGTTTAAAGATAGTTGTTGATGCCGGAAATGGGGCAGGTGGATTTTTTGCAGAAAAAGTGCTTAGACCTCTGGGAGCAAATATTGAAGGAAGTATATTCCTTGAGCCCGATGGAATGTTTCCGAATCATGTTCCGAATCCGGAGAACACCCGAGCAATGAAATATATAACCGAAGCTACACTTAAATCTTCTGCGGATTTGGGAATAATATTTGATACCGACGTTGACAGGGCAGCTTTTGTTGATTCAGATGGAAGAGAGATATCTAAAAACAGATTTATAGCTCTTACTTCTGCGTTAGTTCTCAAAGACACTCAAGGTGGGGTAATAGTAACGGATTCTGTGACGTCGGATTATCTTAAATCGTTTATTGATAAGCTCGGAGGTTTGGCTTTCAGATACAAGAGGGGATATAATAACGTTATAAGTATGGCAAAAAGAATTAATGAAAAAGGTACTGACTGTCTGCTTGCAATAGAATCTTCAGGGCATGCAGCTTTTAAAGAAAATGGATTTCTTGATGATGGAGCTTTTTTGGCAGCTAAAATTATAATTGAACTTGTTAAGCGTAAGCGAGCCGGAGAAAATTTACAAGATATAATAAAAAATCTTATAGATGCTAAAGAACAACTTTGCATACGTATTCCCGTTAATGCTAAAAATGAAGAAATTGAGAAGATGCTGGTTGATTTAAAAAATTATGCCGATTCAAACAAACTTTTTTCATTAGATAAGGATAATATAGAAGGCGTTAGGATTAATTTTAATTCTAAACGTCAAAATGGATGGATATTGTTGCGTAAAAGTATACATGATCCTGTCATGGTTCTGTATGTTGAAAGTTACACAATTAATGGAGTACATGCAATTTTAAATTTAGTCCAACCTTTTTTAAAGAGATATAAATTTATTGATATGTCGGAATTTAATAGTGTATTTAAATAGAACGTAGTTGTTATGTGCAGTGGGTCGTAAAATTAATTTAAGTTTAAACAGTGTAAAAGTGGTTTTGCTTTGGTCAAAAAATTTATTTAAAAATTCTCAAAATATTAAAATTCTTAAGTATAAAGTGAGAATGTAGTTTAGTAGCAAGATAACAAAAATTTTGTTTATTAAAGGACTTTTCCCCAGCGTTTACGCTGGGGATATTTACTGCTATTTGGTAGTTTTTTAAAATTAGTATTTAAATTAAAATTAGCAGATAACTTTAAGGAAATAAAATTATCTAAAAATAGCAATTAATAATTTTTTAAATGTGAGTTTTAGTTTATAATTTTTGGGATTTTTCAATTAAACTTTTAAAAAAACTGTCAATGAGGTCGTTTAGCCTTATATCATCAGATGTTTCGATGTCAGAAGCGTCTATCATGGAGTGCCAAAAAATTTGATAATCAAACTTTGGGGTATCAGTAAATCTCGTAGTATATGGAGATGAGGGATGGTCACATTCGCCAAATCTTCTGGATCTTTTTGCTTTTTTTGCAGAAGCAAGAACGGATTCTTCTCTCGCTCTTTTTATGGGTGACATTGGTATAATTGCTTTTGGATTTTCTGAACATTTTCCTTCATCTTTTAATACACGCATAAAATCTCTTATACCTAATAAACAAACCATTCTGAGACTATTTGTTTTGTTATATATATATTCTTCTAAGTCGTGATATAAAGAATTATATCCAGATTTTGGATGGCTTCCTGTTTTATAATGTAAATCTTTTGGAATGCTTATAGCAGGAGCTTCATGCCTTGACACGTAAACATGGTGACGTTTGCAAAAACTTGAAGAAATTAGGTGATGTCTTTCATTCCCTGGAACACTACTTAAACTAGCGTACTTTCCTCCACTTCCTCCATTGAAAATAATTTTTTTTAGATGAGTTTCTACTGCTGACAAATCTGGTTCATTAGTTTCTATTAAATCTGTTAAATGTTTTTCTTCTATTGGAGTAGATGTCGTTGAAACTTGTTTATGTTTATTAGCTCTACAATACAGTAAATTACTGCTTATTGACGAACAAATTAGCAAAAAGAAAATTATTTGAAAGATTAATTTTAGTTTTAATTTTAGTTTGTGCATTTTATTTATCAACCTATAGCATTAAATTTAATTTATTTTTACTTTAAATTTATATTACTATATTTTTCTAAAAAGTCAAGATAATTTAAAAAAATAAAAATATTTTCTTAATATATTTTATATTGACTTATTTGTTTTGAAATGATAGAATTATTGAGGTTTATTTTGAAACCCAGTCCTTATCTTATTTATACGATAAGATCATAAGTCCAGAAGGAGGTGCCATGAGACATGGTTGAATTAAAGCATTCTTATGAATTTGTGTTAGTAGTATCTGTAAAGGTCGGAGAAAAGACCGAAGAGATAGTAAGCAAATTCAAAAATTTGATTGAGTCACACGCTGAGCTTACCAACATGAATAGTTTGGGAAAAAGAAAACTTGCTTATTTGATCAATAAGGAGTCTGAGGGCGAATATGTCCTATTCGAATTCAACAGTGGTTCGGAATTCCCGAAAGAACTTGACCGTATAAGCCGTATAACAGATGGTGTGTTAAGAACAATGATTGTTAAAAAAGAATCAGAATAGGAAGTGGAACAGTAATGTTAAATGTGGTGGTATTGACAGGAAGACTAACAGCGGATCCTGAACTTAGACATACGCCTAACGATGTTGCCGTTACATCTTTTACGATTGCAGTAAACCGCAGGTTTGCGCGTCCGGGAGAAGAGAGACAAACAGATTTCATAGATATAGTTGCTTGGAGAAATACAGCTGAGTTTGTATGCAAATATTTCACAAAAGGTCAACTTATAGCTATCGAGGGTTCAATTCAGACGAGAACATATCAAGATAAAGATGGAAATAAGCGTAAAGCATTTGAAGTTGTTGCAAAAGATGCTCAGTTTGCCGAATCTAAGAAAAGTGCTTCGGAAAGTTCTTTTGAATCGAATGGTTCTTCTGCGACGATTGTAGATAGCGATTCCTATTCAAGTGGAAACAATGAAGATTTCCAGACTATTGAATCTGATGATGATTTACCGTTTTAGTTTGGTATAAAGAGGGAAAAGGAGGAATTTGCAGTGGCAGAAAAACAAGAAAGAACTGAGAGACGTGACAATCGCAATATGCGTAGAGCCAGAAGGAAAGTATGCAGTTTTTGTGTAGATAAAGCTCTTAAAAGTATAGATTATAAAGATTGTGTGAAATTGAGACGTTTTATTTCTGACAGAGCAAAAATATTGCCACGTAGAGTTACCGGTACATGTGCAGAACATCAACGTAAACTCACAGTGGCTATTAAACGTGCTCGTTACTTAGCTTTGTTGCCTTACACAAGCGACTAATTTATGTTTAGGTATATTTGTTGTTCTATGTTTTTATAGCATAGGACAATTTTATTTTGGAAAAGAGTAATTAAATATGAAAAAAATAAAAAGTTTTGAAATTAATCATGATAAACTCGAAAAAGGAATGTACATATCAAGAATAGATGATGACATAACGACTTACGATATCCGAATGGTTAAACCTAATACTCCACCATATTTAGAGAATGCTGGTTTGCATACTTTTGAGCATATTTTTGCCACATATTTACGAAATAGTAAATATGCAAAGAATATTATTTATGTTGGTCCAATGGGATGTCATACGGGATTTTATTTATTAATTAGAGATTTATCTCAAGAAATTGCTATAAGTTTAGTGAAAAATGCTTTGAATTTTATTTCTGAATTTGAAGGCAGTATACCTGGTGCATCTAAAAGAGAATGTGGAAATTATAAAAATCACGATTTATTAAAAGCTCGATTTTATGCCAAGGATATGTTAAGTGTACTTGAAAATTGGCAAGTCAGTAATTTGAATTATTGTGAATAAAATTTAAATTCTCATATATTTTTTTCTTGAACATAAATTATATATAGAATATTTAGCTCAGGGGGATATTTATGAGAAACAATTACAGAAACAATCGAAACAATCAATTTTCAATTACAAATGATTATGGAAATGATCCATTTGTAGTTAATATTGAAAAAATTACAGAACAAAATAAAAATTTTAGAACAACCTTATGGACTGGTACTTATATGCAAGTAACATTGATGAGTATAGAGACGTCTTCAAGTATAGGGTTAGAAGTTCATCCGGAAACTGATCAGTTTTTTAGAATAGAAAGCGGAATGGGTCAAGTTTTTATGGGTAAATCAAGAGAAAATTTGAATTTCAGACAAAACGTAAAAAATGGTTTTGCTATTTTTGTACCTGCAGGAATTTGGCATAATGTTATAAATGTAGGCAAAGTACCACTTAAATTGTATTCGGTTTATGCACCTCCTCACCATCCTCGAGGAACTGTCAATCAAACAAAAAATGATTTGGATTCTTAAAATAAAACTATGTTAATTAAAACAACACTTCCTCAAGTATATTGGCGAAATTAAAGTCGCAAAAGGAAGTGTTGTTTGTTGTATAATTGATGAATGTTTAACATAATTTGCAGTTTTGTTTTGCTTTTGTGTTTTTATTTGTTATGTTATCATTGTTTGAACTTTTAAAAAATACATAATTAATTGACTAATTATTTTTTATTAAAAAAAATCTCCTTGACAAATTTGTGTCAAAGAGAGAGGGTTTAATCATTTTTTAAACTTTGATAAAAATTAGTCATTGTTGCATTTATATATGGTGCAACATAAACTGAAGCTATTCCAAATGTAATAATTATCAAAATGTACCACCATATGAACGAAATATCCAATACAAATAAATCCCATTTATGACCTTTCATCATTTCGTTGCTTTTTCTTAAAGCTTCATTTGCACTTAGTTCAGGATTATCGACCAATATAAAGAAAGATAATCTGTATGAATATGATTTAATAATTCCAGGAATAATGAATAGTAAACTCCATAAAAATGTAAATACTCCAATTAAAATGTTTAATAATATGGATTTTCCCCAGGCTTGAGTATATCCAGTTCCAATCATATTTAAATTTATTTTTTTACCTTTACTAAGTTCAATATAGGTATTACTAATCGAGAATTGCATAGGCGAATAAAAAAGTAATAAAAGGATACTTGGTATTAGCGCAACTCCGTATTGAATGGTAAAATCAGATGGAAATGAATAAAGGTAGTTCGAATTTGTTTTCCACATCCACAAATTTGAAAAAACTATACGAAATCCAATAAAAGTCCCCCTCATAGCAATAGATAGGATATAAAACACAAACAGCGTGGCTATGTTGTTTTTTATTTGAGATTTACCGAGTAACTTTAAATTTTTTCGCGACACTACTTTTCCTCCTTTCAAAATATTCGAATATATCTTAGCATAATTGTTAAAGAAGTCAATATTTATAGTATTTTCTTGAGATAATTTCCTGTGTAAGAATTTTTATTTTCGGATACTTCTTCAGGTGTTCCTTGTGCCACAATTTGTCCGCCATTTTCTCCTCCTTCCGGCCCCAAATCTATTAAGTAGTCACAAATTTTTATTAAATCAAGATTGTGTTCGATTATTATTATTGTATTTCCTGATTTTACGAGTTTTTGAAGAACTTCAGTAAGTCTGTGTACGTCGGCGGTATGAAGTCCGGTTGAAGGTTCATCAAGAATGTAAAGAGTTTTTCCCGTAGCTCTTTTTGATAATTCGGTCGCGAGTTTTACTCTTTGAGCTTCTCCACCGGAAAGAGTTGTTGCAGGTTGACCGAGTTTTACATAACCAAGTCCTACTTCTTTAAGGGTGTTCAATTTTGTTTTTATTTTTGGAATATTTTCAAAAAATTCATACGCTTCATCGACAGTCATATTTAAAACATCGCTTATGTTTTTACCTTTATATTCGACTGATAAAGTTTCTCTGCTGTAACGTTTTCCTTTGCATACTTCGCATGGAACATATATATCCGAAAGAAAATGCATTTCTATTTTTATTATTCCATCGCCTTGACATGCTTCACAACGTCCACCTTTCACATTGAAAGAAAATCTTCCGCTTTTAAAACCTTTTGATTTTGCGTCGTTTGTTGAAGCAAATAACTCTCGTATGTCGGTAAATACTCCGGTGTAGGTTGCAGGATTTGAACGGGGAGTTCTTCCTATCGGAGATTGACTTATATCAATAACCTTGTCTAAATTTTCAATTCCTCGAATTTCTTTGTGTTTTCCCGGAATATTTTTTGCTCGATTAAGCACTGAAGAAAGTTTTTTGTAAATAATTTCGTTTACAAGTGTTGACTTTCCCGAACCTGATACACCGGTTACACCCGTGATGGTTCCGAGAGGTATAGAGACATTTAAATTTTTAAGGTTATGTTCTTTTGCTTCTATGATTTCCAAATATTTTCCTGCGCCTTTTCTTCGAGTTTCGGGGACGGGAATAAATTTTTTATGACTCAAATACTGACCTGTGATAGAGTTTTTACAATTTTTTATATCTTCAACAGTGCCTGCACAGACTATTTGACCTCCATTTATACCCGAACCCGGACCAACGTCGACAATATAGTCCGCAGCATACATTGTATCTTCGTCATGTTCCACCACAATTACGCTGTTTCCTGCATCTCTGAGATTTTTCAAGGCATCGATAAGTTTATCGTTATCACGTTGATGAAGTCCTATGCTTGGTTCATCAAGAACATATAAAACACCCATTAGTGCTGAACCTATTTGAGTTGCAAGACGTATTCTTTGACTTTCTCCACCTGAAAGTGTTCCTGAACTGCGTGAGAGGGTTAAATATTCAAGGCCTACATTTTGTAAAAATTGAAGTCTGTTATTTATTTCTTTCAGTATAGGAGACGCAATGAGCAAATCTTTTTCGCTCAATTTAATTGATTTTATGAATTTAAGTAATTCTTTGACAGATTTTTCACACAAATCTGAGATATTTATATTTTCCACAGTGACTCCGAGAGCTGCATGGGAAAGGCGTTTACCTTTACATTCGTCGCATGAGATTTCATTCATAAATGATTCTATTTCTTGTTTAATCCAATTACTCCCGGTTTCTCGAAATCTTCTTTCAAGATTGGGTATAATGCCTTCAAAGGAATTTTTATATTTGGATTCTCCGTAAGAAGTTTTTCTTATTAGATCGAGTTTTTCTCCGTTTGTACCGTAAAGTATTATGTTTAATATATTTTCGGCCAAATCTTTGATCGGAGTATCAAGAGAAAATTTATATTTTTTTGCAAGAGCATCAAAATACATGTTTGCAATTGAATTTCCTTCCATAGACCACCCGCTGCCTTTTATTCCACCTTCATGAATTGACTTATTTTTGTCTGGAACAACTAAATTCGGATCTACTTTCATGAAAACGCCAAGGCCGGTACATTTTTTACATGCACCGAAAGGGCTGTTAAATGAAAACATTCTCGGTGATAATTCCTCTATGGAAATATTGTGTATCGGGCAGGCATAATTTTTTGAAAATAATATATCTTTTTCCATATTTACGTTTACGGTAACTATTCCACCTGACAAATCACATGCTGATTCTACAGCTTCAGAAATTCGGGACTTAACTTCCTTTTTAATTACTATCCTATCAACTATTGCATCAATGCTATGTTTTTGATTTTTTGAGAGACTTATATTTTCGGATAAATCATGAATTTCTCCGTCAATACGTGCTCTGACGAATCCGTTTTTTTTCAAATTTTCCAGTTCTTTCGAGTGTTCACCTTTTTTACCACGAACAATAGGGGAAAGAATTTGAATTTTTACATTTTCACCCAGTGCCATTATTTTATCGGTAATTTGGTCAATTGTTTGATGAGTAATTTCTCTATTACAAGTTGGACAATGTGGCACTCCGATTCTTGCATACAAGAGTCGAAGATAATCATAGATTTCAGTTACTGTTCCGACGGTTGAACGTGGATTTTTGGAAGTAGTTTTCTGGTCTATTGAAATTGCCGGTGAAAGGCCCTCTATACTTTCGACGTCAGGTTTATTCATTTGTCCCAAAAATTGTCTTGCGTATGAAGAAAGTGATTCCATATATCGCCTTTGACCTTCTGCGTATATAGTATCGAATGCAAGAGAAGATTTTCCTGAACCAGAGAGACCTGTAAAGACTACGAGTTTATCCCTTGGAACAGTTAAATTTACGTTTTTAAGATTGTGTTCTTTTGCTCCTTTTATTATTATATCTTGTGGCATAATACACGCTTCCTTTTTTATGAATTTTGTATTTTTTGAATTTCATCACGAAGAAATGCAGCGTGCTCAAATTCCAGCATTTGTGCGGCTGTTTTCATTTCTTTTGTGAGTTCTTTTATTATTTTTTCTTTTTCACGTTTATCGACTATCTTATAGGAATTTTTTCGATTTTTTAAATCTTTGCTGGATATCTCAATAATATCTGAAATTTTTTTGACAATTGTTTTGGGTGTAATACCGTGCTTTGTATTGTATTCGGATTGAATTTTTCTTCTTCTTTCGGTTTCTTTTATGGCTATTTCCATTGAGGGAGTAATTTCGTCTGCGTACATTATAACTTGTCCATTTGCATTTCGAGCTGCTCTTCCTATAGTTTGGATTAAAGAACGTTCGGAACGTAAAAAACCTTCTTTGTCCGCATCCAGTATAGCTACAAGTGAAACTTCAGGAATATCGAGTCCTTCACGCAAAAGATTGATTCCTACAAGGACATCCACTTTACCTAAACGTAAATCACGTACAATTTCCATTCGTTCCATAGTATCTATATCACTGTGCATATAGGTGACTTTTATACCTGCGTCTTTCAAATAAGAGGTAAGGTCCTCGGCCATTTTTTTGGTTAAAGTTGTTACAAGTACTCTTTCTTTTTTTTCTGTTCTTACATTTATTTCGTGTATTAAATCATCTATTTGTCCTGAAATCGGTCGTACTGAAATTTTCGGATCGAGCAGTCCGGTCGGACGTATTACCTGCTCAACTACATTTTGACTTTTTTCAAGTTCGAAATCTCCCGGCGTTGCACTTACGAATATAACTTGATTTATTTTTGAATAAAATTCGTCGAAAGTCATTGGTCTATTGTCATATGCGGAAGGTAATCTGAATCCGTATTCTATTAAATTTTCTTTTCTTGATTTGTCTCCAGCGTACATAGCTCTTGCTTGAGGAAGTGTGACATGCGATTCATCAATAAACATCAGAAAGTCCTTGGGGAAATAATCAAAAAGCGTAAAAGGAGTGCTTCCCGCAGGACGTCCCGAAAGTACTCGTGAATAATTTTCTATTCCCTTGCAAAAACCTATTTCTTCAAGCATTTCGGTATCATAATTTACTCTTTGTTCAATTCTTTGAGCTTCTATGAGTTTGCCATTTTCTCTGAAGTACTTAACTCTTTGATGCATTTCATCTTTCAATTCTTCAATGGATTTCATAAGCTCTTCTTTTGGAACGATATAGTGTGAAGCCGGATATATTGCAGCGTGCTTTAAAATTGCTGTAATTTCACCTGTAAGTGGATTTACTTGGCAAATTCGGTCTATATAATCACCGAAAAATTCTACTCGTATCGCACTTCCCGAAGAGGCTGCGGGAAATATTTCAACGGTATCTCCTCTTACTCGGAATTTGTTTCTTGTAAAATTAACATCATTTCTTTCGTATTGAAGTTCAACAAGTTTTTTTATTAATTCATCTCTGCTTTTTTCTGTATCGGGACGCAGTGAAATTACCATGGTTTTATAATCTATTGGGTTTCCTAAACTGTAAATACAAGATATGCTTGCAACTATAATAACATCTTTTCTCTCAGAGAGTGCAGAGGTGGCTGAGTGTCGAAGTTTATCTATTTCATCGTTGATGGAAGAATCTTTTTCTATATAAGTATCAGTTGCGGCTATATATGACTCAGGTTGATAGTAATCGTAGTAACTTACAAAATATTCCACAGCATTGTGAGGGAAAAATGTTTTAAACTCCGAACACAGTTGAGCCGCGAGTGTTTTGTTGTGTGCCAATACAAGAGTTGGTTTTTGTACGCGTTCGATTATATTGGCCATAGTAAAAGTTTTCCCCGAACCTGTAACTCCGAGTAAAGTTTGTTCTTTATCTCCGTTTTTTATTCCCTGAGATAAGGACTCTACAGCATTTTTTTGATCTCCGTACAATTTATAATCGGATTCTATTTTAAAATTCATTTTAATCATCCTTGTTGAAAAATATTTTTCATATCATTATATTTTAACACATTTTATCAACTTGACAAATATTTATAAATTTGATACAATTAATACATATACGATTGGTGAAAATGACAATATCACGAGGTGATCTGATAAATGATAAATATACTCAATATATCAAAAAAATTCAATAAAACAGATGCTCTCACTGATGTGAGCTTTGACGTAAACGACGGTGAAATAGTAGGACTTTTGGGAGAAAACGGAGCAGGAAAATCAACGCTTTTGAGAATCATAAGTACGATGCTTTTGCCTACGAGCGGAACTGCTAAAGTAAATGGTTACGATATAGTTCAAGATTCCAAAGAAGTAAGAAAGTCTATAGGAATATTGTTTGGAAGTGAAGTCGGTCTTTATGAACGTCTTACTGCAAGAGAAAATATAGAATACTTTGCAATGCTTAATGGAATGAGCAAAGAAGATTGCAATAATCGTATAAATTACCTTATGGAAAGATTTTCTTTTGGGGATTATGCAGACAAGCAGGTCGGGACATTTTCTAAAGGTATGAAACAGAAGATATCTATAGCTCGTTCAATAGTTCATGACCCTACGGTAATGCTTTTTGATGAACCGGATTCCGGACTGGATTTTAAAGCTGCAAAGATAGTTTTTGATTTTATGGAATCCTGTAAAAACGAAGGTAAATCAATAATTTTCTCGAGTCATTCGATGGAGAACATAAAAAATTACTCTGACAGAATGGTGGTTATACATAAAGGAGTAATAGTAAAATCATTTGATGTTTCGGAATATCGTCAAAAATATACCGAACGTGAAATTAATGATATTTTATTTAATTTGGTTTGTGACGGTGATGAAAATGTTTAAACAGGCTTTAATTGTTTTTTGGAAAGAGTTAAAATGCATAATTCGTGATAAAAAAACTTTTATATTCGGATTACTTTTACCGCTATTTTTGGTTCCTTCAATGCTGTTTATAATTGACTTTTCTATGAAAGGCATGCAGGGTCAAACTGCTGAAAATGTCAATGTTGCTATGAACAATAAAGACAATTCATTATATGATTTTTTGAATGCTCAAGATGTTATTACGGTAATTGATGTTGATAATCCTCAAAGGGCTCTTGATTCCGGTACGATATCTGCATATATAACGGTGAGCAAAGACATAGATGAAAAGATTGTAAAAAAAGAAGCATTTAATCTTGAAGTAAAATATAACGAATCTTCCATAAATTCGGTTATGTCCATGGCAAGTGTGGCGCAGTATGAAAGTGCTTACAAATATTTGGTTTCTAGTTATGAATTCAAAAGCGTTGAAGAACTTAGACGTTCAATGAATTTTAAAGTTGATTTAAGTCAAGCCGAAGGAGTTCCCAAAATAGACACAAGTTCCTTATACTTTAGTATGCTTGTTCCGATGATGCTTATACTATATTGTTGTATGGGTTCTTCAGGAACTGCTGCTGAACTTAGTGCAGGAGAAAAAGAACGTGGCACTCTTGAACCTCTTTTGTCAACGTGTGCGGATAGAACCGGTATTTTGTTGGGAAAACTTTTCGCAACCACATTAATGGGAATTACAAGCGGATTATTTACTGTAATAGGACTGTGGGGTTATTTAGTACTGTCAGCAAGCTCTGATTTGCCAAATATTTCAACTTTCGGAATGGTATCGCTTTTTGTAATGACTGTTTTTATATCGATGTTTTTCTCTGCACTAAATTTGATGATAGGTGTTTATGCAAAATCTTATAAGGAAGCTCAGACTTATTTAATGCCTGTATCTCTTGTGTGTATTGTTCCTACGTTTTTCACTTATACGCTTGATATAAGTCGTATTGGATTGGTGGATCTATGTATACCCATATACAATGTGATTTGTATAATAAAAGAAATTTTATCTGGAGCAGTAAATGCGGTTCATGTGGCAATAGTACTTCTGTGGCTCGTGGCTTATATAAGTATTTTGCTAAGTATTACTCTTAGAATATTTAAAAAAGAAAATGTAGTTTTTAGAATTTAATTTTACAATTGATATTTATGCCGGAAAATCAGATAATTGATTTATCCGGTTTTTCTTTTGAAAGGAATGATTAAAATAGATAATTCTTTTTATCGAACACGATTACTTATAGGTGATGAATCTTTTGAAAAATTAAAAAAATCTAAAATTGCAATATTCGGAATAGGCGGAGTGGGTTCATTTGCAGCAGAAGCAATTGCTCGTTCGGGTGTAGAAAATATAGAACTTTTTGACGCAGATACGGTAGATGTGACTAATATCAACAGACAAATTATAGCTGACACATCTACAATAGGAAAATTTAAATCTGAAGTTATGCATAGTAGAATAAATAATATTAATCCTAATGCGAAAGTTATTGCACATAAATGTTTTTTTGATAGGAACAATGAATTTAATTATGATTTTTCTGAATATGATTATGTAATTGATGCAATTGATACCATGTCTTCTAAAATTTTACTTATTGAAAAAGCGAAAAGTTCTGAAGTAAACATAATAAGCAGTATGGGAACGGGAAATAAATTGAATCCTTGTGATTTTGAAGTTGCAGATATATATAGTACTTCAGTTTGTCCTTTGGCACGAGTTATGAGGAGAGAATTAAAAAAGAGAAATATAGAAAGTTTGAAAGTTGTATATTCAAAAGAAAAACCTCTATACATACCTCATGAAATTGACAAAAATTTTTCATGTGAAATAACTAATCCCAAGCGTGTAAATTCAAGTATATCTTTCGTACCTCCTGTGGCGGGAATGATTTTAGCGAGTGAAGTTATAAAAGATTTATTGAAAAAGCGGTGAATATAATTGAGTATTTGCGAATGGATAATTAAAGAAATTGACGAAGAAAAAGTATCGAAATACTGCCAGAAATACAATATACCTTATCTTGCTGCAGCGGTACTTTATTCTCGAGGATATTGCAGTGAGAGTGATATCGAAAATTTTTTAATGAAAGCGGAAAAAGATGACATTTTTGATATTACTGATATGGATAAAATTGTTGATAGAATTGAAAAAGCAATTAAAAGTGGTGAAAAAATTTGCATCTATGGAGATTATGATGCTGATGGGATAACATCTTCAGCGCTTTTGTACAGTTATCTTTTTGAAAGAGGAGCGAATGTTTTTTGCTACATTCCTGAAAGAAATAAAGATGGTTATGGTCTCAATAAAAATGCTTTGGATTTTATAAATAGTTGTGAAACAAAGTTGATAATTACCGTAGACAATGGTATTTCAGCATTTGATGAAATTGAGTATGCGAAATCTCTTAATATAGACGTAGCTGTAACTGACCATCATAGAGTTCGTGAAGAACTTCCGTGTGCATGTGCTGTAGTGAATCCTTATCGAAAAGAGTGTATAAATTTAAAAAATAAAAATTTTGCAGGTGTTGGAGTAGCGTTTAAAGTTGTACAAGCTCTTGAAAAAGATAAAATGGATACTGAAGAACTTTTGAAAAAATATTCTGAATTTGTGACGATAGGAACAATAGGTGATTCAATAGAACTTTTCGGAGAAACAAAAGATATAATAAACTATGGTTTGAAAAGTATTCCTAATTCAAAAAAAGCGGGGATATTATCTTTACTTAAATGCTCGAATTTGTTGGGAAAAGAGCTCGATTCAATTTCTGTTGCTTTCGGAATTGTACCACGCATAAATGCTTGTGGGAGAATGGAAAATGCAAATCTTGCGCTTAGACTTTTATTATGTGAAAATTTACATGAAGCAGATGAAATGTCAAAAGAAGTGTGTAAACTAAATGATTTGAGAAAAATTACGGAAAATAAGATTTTATATGATGTTGAACGTATTCTTTCCGAAGAACCTTTTAGAAAATATGAAAAAATTATAGTTGCCGAAGGAGAAAATTGGAATCATGGTGTATTGGGAATAGTTGCATCCAAAATTACTCAAAAATACGGAAAACCTTGTATACTTATAACTATTGAAGATGAAATATCTCGTGCTTCTTGTAGAAGTGTAGAAGGATTTTCAATATATGAGGCTTTGCTTAGAAATTCCAAGTGGCTTACTCGATTCGGTGGACATCCCATGGCTGCAGGATTTAGTATTAGTACCTCAAATTTGGAATTATTTAAAAAATCTCTAAGAAAAGATTCAGAAAATTATCATATACCATATGCAAATCTTTTAATTGATTTTGAGTTGGAACCTACTCAAATTTCGTGTGATGTTCTGGAAGATCTTAAAATTTTACAACCTTACGGAGCAGGAAATTCTGAACCGATATTCGGTATTTTCGAAGTAAAATTGAAAAAGATAGTTCCTATAGGTAAAGGAAAGCATTTAAAACTTATCTTTGAAAAACAAGGATTTGAAATATCTGCACTTTATTTTAATAAAACCATCGAAGATTTTCTGTTTTGTGAAGGAGAGATGTTGGATATTGCTGTTACTGTTCATAAGAATGAATATATGGGTGTAATAGGAGTTTCGTGTTACATTGTTGATTTAAGAATTGCAGGCAGTGATTTGAAAAAAATTATGAATGAAAAAAGTTTATATGAGTCTTTCAAAAGAGATAGAACTGTAAATCTTGAATTAGAAAACATTATTCCTGTCCGTGAAGATTTTATAAAAATATATCAATATATTAAGATATTAAAAAATAAATCCGTAAGGGTTGATTTAATAAATAAAAGGTTGTTTAATAACAGTAAGAACTTATTTTTGATTTACATTGTTTTAGACGTAATGGAAGAACTTGGTTTAGTTAGAATATTAAGAAATGCAGATGAGTATAAAATAATTGTAAATAACGTTGAAGGAAAAGTAAAAATCAGTGATTCTCGTATTCTGAATTTCATAAAAAACGAAAAGGGGAATGAGAATGTCAGTAGGACTTAATTATAATACGTATAGCGAATTATTAAATCTTATAAATCAGAGCGGTAAAAACTACGATTTAAATGTAATAGACAAAGCGTATCAGGCAGCATATAAAGCTCACTACGGACAAAAACGAATTTCCGGAGTGGATTATATTCTTCATCCCGTTTCCGTAGCCTACATTTTGGTAGAGTTGGGTATGGATACTCCCTCTATAGCTGCTGCTCTTCTTCATGATGTTGTTGAAGATACAGAGTTAACACAAAAAGATATACGAGATATGTTCGGTGAAGAAATATCGGTACTTGTGGATGGAGTTACAAAATTAAAAAAAATACCATCTTCGTCTCGAGAAGAGCAGCAAGCCGAAAATATACGCAAAATGCTTTTGGCAATGTCGCACGATATAAGAGTAATAATGATTAAGCTTGCCGACAGACTTCAAAATATGCGTACCATAGAATGCATGGATATACAAAAACGTCGTGATAAATCCTTGCAAAATATGGAAGTATTTGCTCCAATAGCTCACAGGTTGGGAATAAGAACCATAAAAGATGAGCTTGAAGATATTTCTTTGAAATGTTTGGATCCGATAGCCTACGCCGAAATAGAAAATTCTCTGGCGCTAAGAGAAGAAGACAGAGAAAAATTCATCAATTTGATAAAAAAGAGATTAATGGACAGACTTCAAAAATTTATACCTGATGTGTATATTGAAGGTAGGGTAAAAAGTGCCAATGAGATATACAAAAAAATATTTATCAAAGGCAAGTCAATGGATCAAATTTACGATATATATGCTGTAAGAGTAATAGTTAATACCGTAAATGATTGCTATAACGTGTTCGGTATAGTGCATGATATGTTTCAACCAATTCCAAGTAGATTTAAAGACTACATATCTATTCCGAAACCTAATATGTACCAATCCTTGCACACTACAGTTCTAAGTAAAGAAGGCATACCTTTCGAAATACAAATACGTACTTGGGAGATGCATCGAACTGCAGAGTATGGTATAGCGGCGCATTGGAAATATAAGCTTGGTATAACAGAAAAGGACGATTCCATGACGGAATCTCTTTCTTGGGTACGTAAACTTTTGGATAATCATCGTGATGTAGAGGATGTAACAGACGTTATAGGTAATATAAAATCAGACCTCGTTCCAAAGGAGATATTTATCCTTACTCCTAAGGGCGATGTTATAAGTCTTCCTACAGGTTCTACGGTAATAGATTTTGCGTATGCGATTCATACTGAACTCGGAAACCATATGATAGGTGCAAAAGTCAATAAAAAAATAGTTCCGTTAAATTACGTTTTAAAAACAGGAGAAATAGTAGATATCATAAGTACAAAAGACTCGAAAAAAGGTCCGGGCAGAGATTGGCTTGGAATTGTCAAAACGAGTGAAGCACGTAATAAAATCAGACAATGGTTTAAAAGAGAACGACGTGAAGAAAATATTGTTGAAGGAAAAGCTGAAACTGAGCTTGAGTTTAAAAAGAATAAAATATTTATATCTGAAAACAAATTTTCTGAATTTTTAACACCTGTAATGAGGAAGAATCAGTGTGCAACCCTCGAAGATTTTTTTGCAGCAGTTGGATACGGCGGAATACAGCTTTGGCGTATTATGCCTCGGTTGAAAAATGAATATATGAAGAAAAATAGAGATTCTATTAATTCTTTAAATTTACAAAATCAACCTGCAATTATTCCTGAACACCACAGAGAGGTGCATACTAATAAAAAATCTTTAGGAATTATTGTGGAAGATATGCAAAACTGTTTTGTTAAAATGGCACGATGTTGTAATCCTTTACTCGGAGATAATATAGTGGGGTTCATAACAAAAGGGTACGGAGTTTCGGTACATAGATGCGATTGTAAAAATGTTCCAGAAAATCCGTATGAGAATGATGATTCCAAAAGGTGGGTGCATGTTTCCTGGGATGATAAAATTGTATCTACTTTCGACACTTCAATAGAGATAAAAGCGTGCGATAGGGAAGAACTTTTGACTGATATTACCCGTAAAATCTCAGCCATGAATCTGAAGGTAAAGTCTTTTAATTCCAAGGCAATTCCAGATAATAAAATTGAAATATTTATAAATTTGAATGTGAAAAATCTTGAACATTTAAGATTTATAACTAACAATCTTGCCAGGATAAGTGGTGTTTCATCGGTTAAAAGGGTGTGAGAAATTTTGCTTATCGTAAAGAAATATGTCGTGGGGAAACTTCTCACTAACTGTTATATTGTAACGGAAACATCCAATGATACTTCTGTTATAATAGATCCGGGAGGAATGTGCCCTGAGCTTGAAAAGGACATAAAAAATTTTGATATAAAAATGATATTATTAACTCACGGACACTTTGATCACATTTTTTCGTCAAATTATGTGCGCAAAGTTACGGGATCAAAAATAGTTGTTTTCTACGAAGATAAAGATTTTTTATTTGACAATAATCTCAATTTATCAACGTTTTTTAAAGAAACTTGTATAGAAGCTTTTAAAGCTGACATTTGTCTTAAAAATGAAGATATAATTTTGGTAAGTAATTTTTCTATAAAAGTCCTTCATACTCCGGGTCATACTCGTGGAAGTGTTTGTTATTTAATCGGAGAACATATGTTTTCAGGTGATACTTTATTCAAGGGAAGTACAGGACGTACAGATTTTTTTACAGGAAGTAAGAGTGATATGAAAGAATCTCTCAAAAAATTATATAACCTTAATGCAAATTATATAGTTTATCCCGGACATGGAGATGTTACTTCGCTGAATAAAGAAAAATTAAAAAATAATTATGGCGAAAATGCATGTGAAAACATAAAATAGTGATATAATTGTTTCGACATGGTATAAAAAATAAATTTTGATAAATTATTGTAATTTTAAGTTTTTTTAGTTATAATATATGAAAAGTAAGAATTTTGAGGAGAGGATAATAATGGGAGTATTTGAGGATATTTTTGTAAAAGCAAAAGCTGCAGCAGGTGCTCTGGGTGAAAAAGCCGGACAATATGTAGATGTTTCGAAGTTGAATATAAAGCTTGCTGAGTTTAAAAATGATTTGAAATCAGAATTCGAAAATCTCGGAAAAATTGTTTATGAAAGTGAAAAGAATGATGTAGAGAATCGTGCGGGTATAAATGCATCTATAGCTCAGATTGATAATATTACTCTTCAAATAGAAGAAATGAAAAAGCAGATAGCGTCTATTAAAAATAAAATTTTGTGTAAGTCATGCGGAAGTCAGAACGAAGTTGATTCGATATATTGCGCAAAATGTGGGGAAAAGTTAACAGAAAATTCAAAACCTACGCAGGAAGCCGAAGATGATTTTTCCGAATTTGATGATTAAATATTATAGTATGGTTTATTAAATGAGAAAGTCGTTAATAGGCTTTCTTGTTTTTATGTAAATCGTAATAGTATAAGTTTTAAATTTGCCTTAAAAAGTATATGATTATTATGAAAGAAGGCGGTTGATATAAAAAAGTTTATGTATTGTTTATATTTGCTGATTTTTTTAATATGTGCAGGTATTCTTATTAAATTTTTTATTATCGACCCATACTTTTTAAATAAATCAGATAATGAAGTAAAAAATGCCTATCACGATGAAATAAAAACAGAAGAAGATAAATTTAAATATCTTTTGAGTATAAATAAAGATGTAAAAGCATGGATATTTATAAGTGGTACAGCAATAGATTATCCTGTTTTGTACAGTGCGGATAAATCGGAATTTTATTTAAATCACAATTATAAAAAACAAAAATCTCGTTACGGAAGTATTTTTATAGATCCTACGTGTGAAAATACCATAAATGCGAAAAACATTATATTGCATGGTCACCATATGAAAGATGGAAGTATGTTTGCTGATTTAATGAAATTTTCAGATGTGGAATTTTATAAACAAAATCCCGTAATAGAATTTAATACTCCCCAAGAAGAAGCATCGTGGAAAATAGTTTCAATCTTTAAGACCAACACTTTGGCTGAACAAGGAAAAATTTTTAATTACTTGATTTCCGAGTTTGATACTACTGCTAAATTTTTGGAATTTGCCAGAGAAATAAAAATACGATCATTGATAGACATTCCTGTAAATATAAATAAAAACGATAGACTTTTGACTTTATCCACGTGTTCTTATGAATTTCCGGAGTTTAGAACAGTAGTGGTAGCACGTAAAGTTCGTAAAAATGAAAGCAAAATTGTAAACGGAATAGAAAGTGCAAAAAAAGCGTCTAATCCGTTAATGCCTGAATGTTGGTATAAACGTTACGAAGGTTCTCCACCGAACATAAGTTGAAAGAAGTGTATGTTTGTGTTACGATGATATTATAAATTTCAGTGAGGTGATCCCAATGGCATTGAGGAACATAATAAAGGTACCAGATCCACTTCTCTATAAGAAGTGTAGGAAAGTTGAAAAATTTGATGAAAGTTTAAGTATTTTAATCGATGATATGTTTGAAACTATGAAAAATGCGGGTGGAGTAGGTCTTGCTGCACCTCAGGTAGGTTTACTGAAGCGTATAACAGTTATTAATGTGGGGGACGGAAATATTGAGTTCGTAAATCCGGAAATTATTGAGTTTAGTGGAGAACAAAGAGAGCAAGAGGGGTGTCTTTCTTGTCCCGGTAAATATGGAATTACTATTCGCCCTAAATTTGTTAAAGTTAGAGCTCAAAATCGAAAAGGAGAAATGATGGAATACACTGGGTATTCGCTTAAAGCAAGAGCTTTTTGCCATGAAATAGATCATCTTGATGGAATACTTTTTACTTCTCGATTAGAATAAAAATATAAAATTAACGCTGCTTTAGTAGGCAGCGTTTTTGAATTTACATTTCCAAAGATTGTTTTTATTCATTAGAGTTATTTTTGAATCTAAAAGTATCGTATTGCATTGCTTGTCTCGCAGTTTCTTCGCGTCTAATTTCTTCCATTTTTTTAGCTTTCTCTTCAGTGGTGAATTCTTGCGGAAAGACAATGTGTAACTTTCCGTTTTCATCTGTTACAATCTCGTTCCAAGAAGCAGTGATATAAAATTTTCCGTCTTTGCCTTTTATGACTTTGCCTCCTGAAATTTTTTCTGTGTCTTTTTCTTTAATTTCCATACTATCCCTCCTTTTAGTTATTATGTGGATTTTTTGTGTTTAAATTCATAAGAAAACACGATGTATTACTCAAAAAATGAATAACACATCGTGTAAAGGATAGTAAACCGATAAGCCGAATTCTGTCGTGAGTGACTATCTATCTGGGCTAAGCGTTGCCGCAGTAGCTCGTTGCCACCCTTTATCAAGCGTCGAGCAAACGCATAATTTTTACCAAAATGGGTGTTGCTCCGGTTAGGGTTTGCAGGGCCACACAATCTCTTGTGTGCCGGTGAGCTCTTACCTCGCCTTTCCATCCTTACCCAAAAATAAATTGGGCGGTATATTTCTGTTGCACTTTCCCTAAGGTTGCCCTCGGCGGTTGTTAACCGTTAACCTGCTCTGTGGAGCTCGGACTTTCCTCATGTACAAATTCCGTACACGCAGTCACTTAGTCTACTATACGGACCTATTTTACATTATTTCATGTTTATAGTCAATTACCTAAACTTCAAATAAAGGTGTTCTATCTATGCTGACTAACTCTCCTTTTGCAAAAAGTTTTCCCGCATTATCTATGCCAACATTCAATTGTAAGCCTTTTGTAAACGCTGCTGTAATCATTAGTACTATTTTAAATGCATATTTGATTATAGCAATACTTATTCCTAAAGACGATTTTTGTTTTTCGATTTCGCTTAAGTACTTATCGATTTCATTACATTTTTTATTTATATCATCAATTTGTGCACTGTTTTTATTTAAAAAACTATTTATTGTTGCTATATATTTGCTTTGCTGAATGTCATTATTTCCAAGAGATACGATACTATTTATTTGACCATTTAGATTGTTAATTTTTGATTCATCTTTTTTTAATCTAGGAACTAAATCGGAAAGAGAATTTAATGATTTTTTTATATTTTCAATGCTTTTACCATGTATTAATTTATCGTTTAATTTTGTTAAAGTTTTATAATAAATATCTAAATCATCGTTTATTAACTTGATAATAACGAATACGTCCGTAGTTTTTTTATTTTTTCCCTTTCCTTGTACTGCTTGTCCATATTTTATTTCATATGATATATCATTACATAAATTTGATAAATAATTTATACTGTATTTATGTTTTTTAGTACGTATTTGTCTCATAATAGATTTTAATTCTTTTTCAAACGAAGGTTTAATATTAATTAATCTTTTAGAAAAATTTTCCAAATTACATAGATTATCTTTATATTGTTTGAGTTTTTTTAAGTTTTTCTTGAGTTCAGCTGAGGTAATATTCAGTTCTCTCGTTCCGGATTTTTCTTTATCTGTTTTTCCGTGTTTATCACCTTTTATCTTTATTTTAACGTTGTGTAAGTTACGATATAGGTTTTCATAACGTTCTTTGTGGGTTTTTAAAATAGTTTCCATAGTTGATTTATAGTTATTATTGGCATTTTCAGATAGCAAAACTATTCCTTCATCAGCATATTTTTCTAATTTTTCTGAATTTAAGCTAGGAATGGGTTTCTTCATATATGTTACTAAATTTTTATTTGATTTTTCTGCAAATTCTTCCAATTTTTCTGAATTTTTTATTTCTTTATAGTATTGGTAAAGTAATGTTAGTTTTTCGCATGTTTCTCCAATTGATGTGTAGAGTTCTTCAGATTTTTTTGGATCGTAGTGATTTTTCACTATGATCTTTTCATCTGGTTTACATTTTAGATAATTATTGTAAGCATTATTAATTTCTTTGAAGTATTTTTCGGCTGCTTTCTTTTCAGCAGATGTATATTTAGATTTTTTATTTGTTTCAGAAGTTTTTTCATCGCTACCGGGTACAACTTCGGGAGGATTTCCATCTATTTCAGGAATTTTTTGTTTTAGTTTTTTGATTATATCGAATTCTTTAAGAGTAGCATTGCAGCAAACATTGCGCACTACTTCATAAAGTTTAGCGAATATATTTTTGCTTATAGCAGTGGGCTTACATTCTTTTGCAATAAGATATATTTTCTCCGGTTCTAATACTGGAGAGTTATAAATTATTTCACAGATTGATTCAATTTTTTCCTTGTATACTTCTGGAGCACTTTTACGACTTATATTGGACAAGTTTTTAGCCCTAAATTTTATTATAAATTTATCTACATCTTTCATATCCATTATAGCTTGCTTGATGATGTTTTCGGGTACTGATAAGTTTTCTATTACATTTTTAATATCAATTGTGCTTGATTTTCCCACAGGTAAACACAACCTTTCTGTAATTAAATACATGAAGATTGTATAAAACATTGTAAATATTGTCAAGCTTTTTATAAATATTTTATTTTAAAAATTTTTTTACTGTATAAATATCACAATTATTTATACTTTCAGAAAAATCAATATTTTTAAATACTGTTCCATTACATACTTCTCTGAGAGGAACTAAAACAAAAGCACGTTTTAGCATTTCAGGGTGGGGAAGAGTTAGATTTTTTTTATTTTTCACTTCATTCTCGTAAGCCAAAATATCTATGTCTATTGTACGAGGAGAAAATTTATATTTTCTTACTCTTCCCAAGGCTGACTCAATACCCAAACAACATCCCATTAAAATTTCAGAACTTAGTCCGGTTGAAATTTTTACACAACAATTTATATATTTATTTTGTTCTTCTTTTACACCAAATGGCTCAGTTTCGTAAAATGAAGAAATTTTTATAATTTTTGTTTCAGGAATATTTTCAATTGAGTGTAATGCTTTTTCCATATTGAGTATTCGGTTTCCCAAATTGCTTCCAAGTGCTAATACAGCTTCTTTCATTAGGTGCCGTCACTCCTTTTTTTGCTTACTTTTACTGCAACATAATCAAAAATTTCATTTATAGGAGCTTCCGGCTTTTTGAGAATAATTTCAATTTTCAATATTTTAGGGAAATTTTTCAATATTTTTTCACATAAATCATCTGCAGCTGTTTCAATCAAATCAAAAGATTTAACCAGCATATTTTTTTTAATAAATTTTATTACATCTGAATAACTTACCGTACTTTTTATGTCATCATGGAGCTTAATTGAAGATTCTACAGTTTGGTAAACGGCGTCAATGTAAAAATTTTGACCATCAATTTTTTCTTCAGTATGAACTCCATGGTAAGCAAATACTTTTAAATTTTTAATTATAATTTCTTTCATGAAAATCCTTCTGTTAAGTTAAACTATATTATTTATAAAATTTGTTACTTTTAAAGCTTGGACGGCTTCTTTTACGTCGTGAACTCGTACTATATTTGCACCGTTTAATACTGCTATGGTGTGAGCAGCGATAGTTCCAGCGGTTCTATCTTGCGGTGGTGGATTACCACAACAAGCTCCGATTATCCTTTTTCTCGAAGCGCCTATCAAAATGGCATTTTGAGGAATTTTTATCTCTTTTAAATGTTTTAGTATATATGCATCTTGGTTTCGAGTTTTGTTGAATCCTATTCCAGGATCAAAACAAATTTGTTGAGGTTTTAATCCATATTGAATTGATTCTAAAAGTTTTTTTTCAAAGAAAGATTTTATCTCTAAATTTCTAAAATTGTGATTTATTATGACTCCGCAGTTATATTTAAAAGCTACCTCAAACATTTTTGGATTTTCGCATCCCGTAACATCATTAATGATGTCAATTCCATACTCCATGGCTCTGCGAGCAATTTCGGGATAGAACGTATCGATGGAAACAGGAATTTTTACTTTATCTTTTATAACCTTTAAGACATTTTTTAATCTATCCCATTCCTCTTCTTCGCTTACAGTGATATATCCCGGTCGTGTTGATTGAGCTCCGATATCTAAAAAATGAGCACCTTGTTCTTCAATTTCAGTCGCTCGGTGTATAGCTGTTTCGAAATCGTTCCATTTTCCACCGTCAGAAAAAGAATCAGGAGTTAGATTTAGAATCCCCATTACGTAAGAATTGTTGTCTAACTTAAAATTATAATTTTTAAAATTAAAAAAATTCAGTTAAATCACCTTATTCCATACTTCCGAACATGGAAGTGGTTTTTGTTGTAGAACCCAGAGCTTTTGCGCCACGCATTACCATGCACATATGAGTACATTCAATTGTAACTTCTACTCCTTTGGCATCTAATTTTGAAAATAAGAATTCAGCTATTTCACTTGTAAGACGTTCCTGAACTTGTGGTTTTCGTGCAAAATGATTCACTATTCTGGCAAATTTGGATATGCCCAATATGACTCCGTTTTTAGGAATGTATTTTATATTTGCGGTTCCCGTAAATGGAAGAAGGTGATGTTCGCAAATTGAATACACCGGTATATCTCTAATTTCAATCAGACCGCTTATGTTTGAAGTTTCTGTAAACAGTTTTATTAGATTGTCGGGTGAATTGTGTAATCCTGAGCAAATTTCTTCATACATTTGAGCTATTCTTTGTGGAGTTTCTTTAAGACCTTCACGTTCGGGATTTTCACCGATTGCTTTTAGTAGTTCATAAGTAAGAGATTGTATTTTATTTTTGTCTATCATTTAAATATTCCTTAATTTTTGTAAGATAATTTAATAATTAATACATTTTGAATATGGTTTTCGCTGTAGCGTACTTGTTGTTCATTCATTTTGTTGTTTACGGGGAGAGATTGATTTGCTTTTTTTATGCACGAAAAAAATTTATAAGAAGCTTGACTAAATAAATATTTTTTTGCATTTTCGAGTGATATGTTTTTGTCGAGTTTGATATATAAATATTCGTTTTTGGAAGAAGCAGATTTAATAAGTTCTTTAATAATAGCATTATTAGCTTGAGAGTTTAAGTTTTGAACTTTTACTGCATTTTTTTTATAATAATTTTCGGCAGTTAAATTACACACGGGCATCTTGAAATTGTACCGAATATTTTTATCAAAATTAATATTATTACTTAATTCTTGATTTATTTTATGATCTTTTTTTATCATTTCATCAGTTAAATTAAAATAATTATATTTTTGGAAATTTCCTGCTCCGTCCCATGTTACATCCAAGTGATACCAATTATCGTTTATTTTTACGATATTCCACATATGAGCTTCATCTTCTCTGGAACCTACCACAGTTTCACATCTTATTCCTACAGAATTCATTAAGAGTTGCATGGCTTTAGAATATCCTTCACAGACAGCTGAATTTTCTACCAAGCAACCATAGGAAGTAAATACGTTGAAATTTATATTTTTGAAAGATGTTATTTTTTGATATCTGCAATTTTTAATTATATAATCGTGAAAAAACAGTTCCATTTCGTAATCACTGGCATTTTTGGGAGCTTGAGACAGAATTGTATTCACTTTATTGGTTAAATTTTTCATTGCAATTTGTTGTTTTTCTTTTGAAAAATTGGAATTTAATTTAAGAATGGTTTTGTTTCCGGAGTAGCAATAAGTAAAAGTACTGGATATCCAAAACATACCTGGGTTATCGATTTGTATGGCATAGAGTACTCTTTTGATTTGAATTGCAGTAAGTCGACAACCAAGTATTTTTATCGCTTCAATCGAATAAAGTCCGGGTTTGGGTTGTGAATCCAAAATTTTATGCGCATTTGCTTTTATCAAAGTATAACATTTTCTCTCGGAATCGGATATAAGTCCGCTGTAACCACTGGTAGTATTTATTGAATTTCTGGCAGTTGTGGGTTTAACATAAGGGGTTCCTGCTGCCAAACTTAAATCTATGTTGTCTTGATTATCATTTTCCGTTTGTGAAACTTCAATATTATAAAAATTGCTTAAGATAAGGTCTTTTAGATTTGTTCCGTTCTTGTCCATAATTTTTGCTCCGTAAATTCCCACTGCAAAAAGCATAATACATGATATTCCGAAAATAGAAAGGGCGTATTTTTTTTTCATTTTCATTACGTTCTCCTCCTTTTTAGACCACATTTTATACTGCGCTTTTTTTCCTAAAAGTAAACTTGTTAATTATTGTAGCTACAAATATTCCCAGCAGTGTATCGCTAACTCTTTGGATAACGTATGTGAGAGTACTGCTGGTGCTTGCTCCGGAGCGTGACAAAATTACTATTACAACAACACAACCGATAGATACGGCAGGTTTTTTGTTTATTATATTGCAGGTATAAACGACACCGAGTATGCAAAGTGGTAAAAATATTATTCTTATCCATTCGTAGTAAGGTAACGCACATGCACATTCAAGGGCTGCGTAACCAATAATACCTCCTACCATAGTGCCTATGAATCTATTTATACCTGTGTCTATAGTTTGTTCACAAGTCTGTTCCATACAAATTACAGATGCTATACACGCACAGAAAATATCTTCGTGATTGAAGAACATTGAAATCAGGGCGCAAATTGAAACTGCAATAGCTGTTTTTATCGCTCTGAGTCCGATTTTATAATCTTTGTTAAAGTGAATAAGCTCAGGGAATTTCATTTAATAAAAAAATCCTTTCTTTTGCTGCTGTTTTTCAATATCCGGGCCTGTTTTCAAGAGATTCGTCATGTTCGATCCAGTATGTAACGGGTACAATGTCAAATTTAACGTTATTACGACGTATAATAACTTGTTCGATTCCTGAATTTATAATCATCCTTTTACACATAGAACAAGGTGAAGCATTTTCAACATATTTTGCAGTAGTTGCTTCTTTACCTACAAGATACAGTGTACTTCCCAACATTTTTTCACGAGAAGCATGAATTATAGCATTGGCTTCCGCATGAACTGAACGACACATTTCATACCGTTCTCCTCGTGGCACGTTAAATTTTTGCCGTACGCAACAGTTTATATCCATGCAATTTTTTCTTCCACGTGGAGCTCCGGTATATCCTGAAGAAATAATTTGGTCGTTGTTAACTATAACTGCTCCAAAATTTCTTCTTATGCACGAACCTCTTTTCAAAACAGTTTCGGCAATGTCTAAATAATAGTTTATTTTGTCTATTCTTTGCATTTTATATTCTCCGAAATTTTATAAGTTACCCAGTATAATTATATCACAAAAACAGAAAAAATTTAATATGGAATATTGACGAGAATTCAAATTACTTGAAAATAGGTTGAATTTGTTTGCCTATTAAAGCCATTTCCAAAGTTTGAGGTATTAGATTAAAATCAGCTACCATAGAATTTGGTTTATTTTGAAAATCATCCTGGCTCATAGGTACAAAGTATATATTTTGTGTGTTAAGAAGTGTACCTAAATTTTTTGCGGAAGCACCGAGAGCGTCATTTGTAGCCAGTGCAATTACAACAGGTCTCTTAATTCTTAAATGTGATTTTACGGCCATAAGGGCGGGAGTATCTGTTATTCCATGTGAAAATTTTGCCAAAGTATTTCCGGAGCACGGAGCAATGAGTACTATGTCGGCTAATTTTTTGGGACCAATCGGTTCTGCATCGGGAATAGTATTAATAATTTTTTTATTGCAAATTTCTTCTGCTTTTTTTATAAAATCTGAAGCTTTTCCGAATTTTGTATCCATACTGTAAACGTTGTACGACATGATGGGAATTATATTGTATGTTTCAGAAAGTTTTTCCATTTGATTTATTGCTTTTGATAGTGTGCAAAATGAACCGCACATTACAAATCCCACGGTGAGTTTTTTCATAAATTTTCCTCCTCGATAATTTTATAAATAACGGTTTTTATAATTTCTCCTGCAGTTTTCGGAAAATATTTTCCCGGAAGCCCTAAGGCTTGGATTGAGTTGATTTCAAGTTTTTTAGCATAAACTTTGTCAACTCCTCCGGGCTCGGAGGCCAAATCAATTATCAGAGTACGTTTGGGAACTTTTTCAAGAATTTTTTTGTTAAAAATCATTACTGGTGCAGTGTTGAAAATTATGTCATAATCAGTTTCGAATTTATTGATGTTTACTGATTCAATTCCTTGTGTATAAGCCCAAGCAAAGTCTTTGTTTGACCTCATGGCAGCAGTTACTTCGGCACCAATATTTTTTAAAAGTCGGCATAAAACTTTTCCGATTTTTCCGTAACCGGTAACTAAGCATTTGCATGAAGAAAGTGTTTTATCTGTGTGGTTAAAAGCTTCTCTTATAGCGCCTTCAGCGGTTGGTACTGCGTTTAAAATCATAAAATCTTCACGATAAAAATCGTATATTTTTAAACTTTTATCAAATTTAGTATAATGTTCAGGAGAAATTGTACCGCCAAATGTTTTTTTATTTTTGAGTTCGAAAACGTTATCCATGGTTATTTTTTTTTCGGAGAACGGTGCGTTAACACAAATACCGTCACGTGATACTGGAATCGGAAGAATTATGTAATCGGAAAAATTTATAGTTTCGTTTAAATTGCATGTTTTTAAAGAACTTGTTTCTGTAGTGAAATTTTCAAAACCTGTTATTTTTACGTCGTGACCATCTGCTTTCAGGCTTTTTGCCAGGTAATATTGACGCATATCTCCACCGATTATTCCGATTCTTTTTGATATCATTGCAATTTCTCCTTTAAATCGACATATTTGTTGAAATTAAATGTACTTATTGCTATCATTATACTGAAGGTGGTTTTAATTGGTGAAAAATTTTTTAAAACTTAATAATAAAGAACTTTCTGAAGAGTACGAGAATCTTCTGAGAGAATATGAAAATTTTAAAAAAAAGCATATTAAACTTGATATGTCACGTGGTAAACCCAGTAATGCACAGCTTGATTTGTCACTGAAGTTGCTGGACGTAGTTAACAGTGAATCTGATTTTGTAACGGATAGCGGAATTGATGTGAGAAATTACGGAGTGTGTGATGGACTTCAGGAAATGAAAAATTTTATTTCTGAAGTGACCGGAATAAAGAGTGAATATTTTATAGTTGGTGGTAACTCAAGTCTTAGTATGATGTTTGACGTAATTTCGTTTTTTATGATTCATGGTACGGGAGGCTGTGAGCCGTGGTGTAAACAGGGGAAAATAAAATTTTTATGTCCTTCTCCCGGATATGACAGACATTTTCGTATGGCTGAATATTTTGGCATAGAACTTATTACAATTCCTATGAATTTTGAAGGCCCTGATATGGATTTGATAGAACGAATTGTTTCCGAAAATAAATCAGTTAAGGGAATATGGTGTGTTCCCAAGTATTCTAATCCCGGAGGAGTTACATATTCCGATAAAACTGTAAAAAGATTTGCAAGTTTGAAATCTGCTGCACCTGATTTTAGGATATTTTGGGATAATGCTTATTTTGTTCATGATCTTACTGAAAATACTGTTCCGCTGCTCGATATAATTTCCGAATGTAATAATCAAGGTACCTTAGAAAGGCCGATAGTTTTTTATTCTACTTCCAAAATAACTTTTCCCGGATCAGGGATAGCTTTTATGGCATGTGCAGGGAACAATCTAAAAGATTTTAAAGAAATGTATTCGATTAAAACTGTTGGATTTGACAAAATAAATCAAATTAGGCATATTAAATTTTTAAAAAATAAGTATGAATTATTTTCTCATATGAAAAAGCATCGTGAAATTTTAAAACCCAAATTTGATGCAGTTTTAAATAAACTTAATGAAAAATTTAGGGAAAACCCGATTTTGAAATGGAATGTCCCATTGGGGGGATATTTTATAAGTGTTAATACAGTAAAAGGTTGTGCCAAACGTACTGTTGAATTGTGCAGAGAAGCCGGAGTTGTTCTTACAGGTGCCGGAGCCGCATTTCCTTACGGTGTTGATGAAGAAGATTCACATATTCGTTTGGCTCCTACATTTCCGGACTCTAATGAACTTGATATGGCTACAGATTTGTTTTGTATCTGTGTGAAATTGGCTTTTTTAGAAAAAAGAATAAGGTAAATAAAGAAGTAGAATTGAGAAATTTGAAGTGTTGTTTTGTCGCATTTTTGTCGAAAAAAGGGAGGAATTGATTAAAAATGTCATATATTAAACTGAAAAATAAAATTGTAAAAATTTTTATTGTTATGGCAGCTGTGATTTTGTCAGAGTTTAGCGGTAAAATTTGTCTTGCTTCCGGTGACATTCCAAGAGATTATTATGCACTTCCCGTCGGAAAAAGTGTACTTATGAATCGTACATCTACTCCTGATCAATATTTAGAGTGGAAATCTGAAGATACTAATATAGCTGTAGTTGATTCTTGGGGTGTGGTTCATGCAAAATCGATAGGCAAGACAAATATAATTGCTGTTGATAAAAGAAATAAAAAAAGATCCTCATGTTGCCTGGAAGTCAAAGAATCGGAACCTTTTAAGAATGTTATAACATCATTGAATATTGCGGGAATCAATGAATCTTTTGACATAAAGGCTTATGCTACAAAAAATGTAAGTGAAGTAAAATTTAATATACAGGCTTCTGGATATAATCAGACCATCCAGTGTAAAAATAAGAGAGATGAAAAAAATTTTTGTATTTGGACTCAGTCAGTTAAAATTCCTAAATGTGGAAAGTGTAAAATAGAAGCTTTGGGAAAAATTAATGGTTCGTGGAAAAGTTGTCATGAAGGAATTTTCGAAATATACATATCAAACGAATATAAAAATCAAGATTCCAATCTTTCTGAAAAAAGAGTAAGTTCTAAAGGTTCAGATTTTATTGTTTCATGTGAGGGATTTGTTTCTAAAGTTTATAAAGATCGTGCCGGGATACTTACGATAGGGTGTGGGAAAAAAATTCATCCGTTTGAACCTTTTTATGATAATTTAAGCTGGGAGGAAGGAGCGGCATTAGCATCCAGATTTTTAAGTTGCGGAAATTGCACAAAATTGATTAATAAATTTTTGATGCAAAATAATATAAAATGTCGACAAAATCAATTCGATGCTTTAGTGAGTTTTTCTTATAATCTCGGAAGTTCGTGGGCATTTAAAAGTGGAAATGAGCTTAGAAACATATTGCTTGATTGTGCAAGAGGAGGTGCTGAACGTCCGTATGGAATTGTGAATTCTGGAAATGGTTTGTACGTTCGTTCTTCTCCGAGTACTTCTTCAAAAAAACTTTGTGCACTCATAAATAATTCGAGAGTGGAGTTACTGGATAAAAATAAAAAAAATGGAAAATGGTATCACGTTAGAACTCAAAATGGAATTGTAGGATATTGCTTTGGCGATTATCTTAAAGTATATTCTGAAAAAAGCGGAGAAAAGAATCTTGATAACGTAGATAGAAATAGATTTATATCGGAATTTTTACGGTATCATCATGTTAAGAAAAAATGTAATCAAGGACTTTTAAAAAGACGTTGTGAAGAATTGGACATATTTTTCAGAAGTATATACAGTAGAAATACGGGATTGCGAGGAGTTGGTAATTATCCGATTCCGAGGTGTATGCTCTAAAATTTAAAATATAAGCATTGTGATATTCACAGTGCTTTTTATATGTAATGAAGTATAAAATTAGGAGAAAGTCAAAGATATATCAAAAGATAAAATAGTGACATGTTTATGAAAAAGTCAATATGTTTGAGATTATTTCCTGTAGTAAAGCGAATTAATTTTTGATATTATTTTTTAGGGTTGGTGAATATGACATGTTTAAAATATTGAATAAAAAAATACTGAACGAATACGTTTCTCAAATGACTTTATATGCTCCATACGTTGCAAAAAATGCGAATCCAGGTCAGTTTATAATTTTGAGAGTAGATGAATTTGGTGAAAGAATTCCCCTTACAATTTTTGATTATGATGAAAAAAACGGTACCATCGATATAATTTATCAAAAGATAGGTACTACAACTCTTAAGCTCGATAAAAAATCGGAAGGTGAATACTTACTTGATGTGGTTGGACCTTTAGGAAAAAAATCAGAAATTGAAGGATTAAAAAGAGCTATGATTATATCGGGTGGAGTAGGAAGTGCCATAGCATATCCGTTAGCAAAAAAAATTAAAAATACCGGAGCTGAAACCATAATTATTTCAGGGTTTCGAACAAAAAATCTTATAATTCTTGAGGACGAAATGAGGAATATTTCCGACGAATTATTTGTGATGACTGATGATGGTTCTAATGGAAAAAAAGGATTTGTTACCGAAGCTCTTTTAGAAAAACTAAAAAAATCAACGGAATATGATTTAATTATAGCGGTAGGACCTATTCCGATGATGAAAGCAGTATGCGATATAACAAAAAAATTCGGAATAAAAACTATAGTAAGTATGAATTCGATTATGATTGATGGAACAGGCATGTGTGGGGGATGCCGTTTAACGGTAGATGGTAAAGTTAGATTTGCATGTGTGGATGGTCCTGATTTTGATGGTCATAAAGTGGATTTTGATGAAGTAATGACAAGAAATCGTACGTTCATTGATATTGAAAAAAAATCCTATGAAAAATATTGTAATTTATTTAAAGGTGTATAATTATGTTTAATAAAAGTAAAGTTAAAGAAATTATGCCTATGCTTTTGCCAGAGATAAGAATTAAAAATTTTTGTGAAGTGGAATTGGGATTGAACGATAAATCTGCTTTATTTGAAGCGGAAAGATGTCTTAATTGTAAAAATTCTCCATGTGTAAAGGGTTGTCCGGTAGGAGTTGAGATTCCCAAATTTATTAAATTTATAAAAAATGGTGATATAGATTCTGCTTATGAAACTATATTGAAAAATAATATTTTTCCTGCTGTCTGTGGTCGTGTGTGTCCTCAAGAAAAACAGTGCGAATCTATGTGCGTACGTGGGAAAACAGGAGAACCTGTCGCCATTGGAAGTTTGGAACGTTATTGTGCGGATAAAAGTTTAAGTTATGAGTGCCGAGATAAAAATAAAGCTAAAGAGCAAAAAACAAAGTGCATTTCTGAAGCAAAGGTGCATAAAATTGCAGTAGTGGGTTCGGGACCGTCGGGATTGACGTGTGCTTCAGAACTTGCTGAACTTGGATGTGAAGTCACTGTATTTGAAGCACTTCATACTCCGGGCGGAGTTCTTGCTTATGGAATTCCTGAATTTAGGCTTCCGAGAAAAGTTCTTAACAGAGAACTTGAAAATCTTAAATATAAAGGTGTAGATATAGTAAATAACGTTGTTGTAGGAAAATCAATTTCAATAAATTCTCTTTTTGAAGAAGGATATAGTGCAGTTTATATTTCTTCTGGAGCGGGATTGCCTAAATTTATGAATATTCCAGGAGAAGGACTTTCGGGAATTTACTGTGCGAATGAATTTTTGACAAGAGTAAATCTTATGCATGCTCAGGAAGAGAAGTACGATACACCTATAGTACCACCTAAAAATGTAATTATAGTCGGAGGTGGAAATGTTGCGATGGACGCAGCCAGAGTTGCAAAAAGACTTGGAGCGGAAAAAGTTACAGTAATGTATAGACGTACCGAAACCGAAATGCCTGCCCGTAAAGCTGAAATTTTTCATGCAAAAGAAGAAGGAATAGAATTTTTATTTTTGAGTAATCCCAAAAGATTTTTGGGTGAAAACGGAAAATTAACAAAGGTAGAATGTATAAAAATGCGTACAGCTCAAGAAGATTCTTCAGGGAGAAAGTCTGTTGTTCCGATAGAGGGTAGTGAATTTAATATTTCGGTAGATACGGCCGTGATTGCGGTAGGAAATTCGCCAAATACTATTATAAAGAGTACCGAATCAGGACTTGATTTTGATTCTCGTGGAAGAATAACTGTCAATTCCGACACCATGCAAACTTCACGCAAATTTGTTTATGCCGGAGGAGATGCTGTTACAGGAGCTGCCACGGTAATACTTGCTATGGGTGCGGGTAAGAAGGCTGCTCACAGAATTTTTCATGATTTGAATAATGCGGAATTGGAGGATGGGAAATAGAATTTAGTATTTTAGGTTGTAAAGTAAAACTTGATTTTTACTTTTTTGCAATTTTAACTTTTATGGTTTTCATGGATAAAACCGGGTTTGTTATGATAGGAATTATTTCATCTTTGATGCATGAATTTGGTCATATTGCAGCAGTTAAGTTAAAAGGTTATAAGGTTAACGGTATAAATCTGGGATGTGTCAGTGCTGATATATTTCTTAAATATGATAATTTTGAAGATAAACTTGAAATTCTTTTAAGTGGTTCTCTGACTAATTTTTTGATATCGATTATTTTTAAAGTTTTGTACTTTTATTTTGAATATGATGTTTTTCGTGTAATATATTTTCAAAATGTGTGTATAGGAGTACTAAATCTTTTGCCTGTCGCAGATTTGGATGGAGGATGTATATTTTTATTGTTACTTAGCAAGAAAAAAGATATATCTTCCGCTTTAAAAATTTTAAATATGGTGTCTGTTATTTTTTTAATACCAATTTTTGCAATAGGAATATGGATTTTTGCAATTTCCGAATACAATTTTTCTTTACTTGTTTTGGGGGTTTATCTTACGATATGTATATTTGTTAAAAAATTATAATTTAATTTGTAAAAGGAGAAATGGAAACAATGAGTTTTACAGAAACAAGTGCCAAAGAATTAGACGGATTTAATACATTTTCTCAAATAGGTGAAAAATGGATGCTCATTACTGCAGGAAACAAAGAAAAATTTAATACTATGACTGCAAGTTGGGGAATGATGGGAATTTTGTGGACTAAAGATGTAGCAACTGCCTTTGTTAGACCGCAGAGATATACTTTTGAATTTTTGGAAAAAAACGATTATTATACTCTTTCTTTTTTTGAATCGAAATATAAAAAACAACTCAGTTATTGTGGAAGAAATAGTGGAAGAAATGTCGATAAAATAAAAGAAACGGGATTAACTCCTATTTTTGATGAACAAGCACCCTATTTTAAAGAAGCCAGTACCGTATTTATATGTAAAAAGATTTATGGACAATTTATAAGCCCGGAAGGATTTATTGATGTTGATTTAGATAAAAATTATGAAAATAAAGATTATCATAAAATGTACGTCGGAGAAATCATTAAATGCCTGGAGGAAAAATAAATTGAAAAAAACAGTTGTTATTACTGGTAGTTCTCGTGGAATAGGCGCACAAACAGCTCTTAAATTTGCGGAAAATGGTTATAATGTGGTTATAAATTATAATCACTCCAAAGAAAAAGCTTTAAATCTTCTTAGTGCGATAAGAGCTAAAGGTGTTGGATCAATAGCACTTAAAGCTGATGTCGCAAATCCTGTGGAATGCAATTATCTTATAAGTAAAAGTATGGAAGAATTCGGACATATAGACGTTTTGGTAAATAATGCAGGTATGGCGCAGCAAAAACTTTTTACAGATATCTCTCATGATGAATGGATTCGTATGTTTGATGTGAATATACATGGAATGTTTTATTGCACACAAAGTGTAGTACGCAATATGATAAATAGACGCAAAGGAAAGATAATAAACGTATCTTCTGTCTGGGGAATAACCGGAGGTTCATGTGAGGTTCATTATTCTGCTTGTAAAGCTGCAGTCATAGGTTTTACAAAAGCTTTAGCAAAAGAACTTGGTCCATCTGGAATACAAGTTAATTGTGTTGCACCTGGAGTTATCGAAACAGATATGAATTCGGAATTAAATTTAAGTGAAAGTGAAATTGAAGAAATAAAAAATGAAACACCTTGCATGAGATTAGGTACTCCGCAAGATGTATCCGAAGCAATATTTTTTTTGTCCCAACCCGCATCTGATTTTGTAACTGGACAAATAATAGGAGTTAATGGTGGAATTTTAATATAATTTTAACATAATATTTTTGATAAACTACTTGTATCGTACTGATTTTTATGTTAATTTGAGCTAGTAAGATGTACAGAACGGTGGTGAGTTTATTGAAAAAATCTAAAAAATACATTTTGTTACATTTTGGATGTTTTGTGTGGATATTTATTTTCTTTTTTTGCCCTAAATCAGTGGCTATTAGCACGGACGATATTGCAGATAATCTTAGGGAAATACAGAGTACTTGTATCGGTAGTAACAAAATTTTTATAGATACTGTTTTAAAAAATTATGATCGATACAGTGAGTATTTTGAGGGTTGTAAGTATTCTTACGATGTATTTAAAGATGAAACAAAATGTGATTGTTTTAAATATTTGATGATGCAAAAAGTTTTTTTTCATGAATATGAAGAATATACTCCTATTTTATACGGAATTTACAGAGATTGTGACCGTGAGTTTATTGAAAATTTAAAAAAGATTGTAATGACCAGAGATGACTCAGAAGAATTCAATGATAGAACATTTTTTCCTTCTTTTTCCGATCTTGAAATTTTTAAAGAATTAAAGTTATTTTAATTAGTTTTTATTTTGAAAGGAATTTTTTATGAATAGGAATAAATTTTTAAAAGTATTGACGTTTACAATAATGTTCGGAATCTTTTCTTCTACTCTAAATAATGTAAAAGCATATTCGTGTGAAAGTATAATTAATAAATTATTTGATAGGAGAAAATCTCTATCTGGCGATGTTAGAAAGTACCAAGATGAGATGTTTGATCTTGATGGAGGTTACAATGTGGAGGCAACTATTAAATCTAGCGAACAATATCAAAATTTTATGAAAATTCATGGTAAAAATGTTAATAAAGATAGTGCTATGTTTATTTTTATTATCCTGTATATAAAAAATTACGAATCATTTAATGTTTTCAAAAATGTATATCAAATTAAAGAATTTATCATAAAGTCATTGTTAAATAGCAGGAGTAGGGAAGAACGCAGAGGAGATAAGATAGTTTCAAAATTGTATCAAAACACGTACGGAGGGTCCTTGGGCGTAGAAATTACTTCAAGGTACAGAGATTTAGTTATCTTACAAAGAACTAGAAAATAATTGTAAATTTTTAAATTAAAAAATAAGCTCGGGATAATCTTTACATAAAGTTGAGTATATTTTATTAATTTCACCATGTTTGATTTGTTCCGAGTTTAATTTTAATTCTTTATTGTTTTTAACGGCGTGATTTTTAATGATCATGGTTCTGAGGATATATTCGATATTTTCGGATGTTACGGTGATATTTTCAGTATTTTTGATATTAAAAATTGAAACTGTTAAAAATTCTATAATGTCAGAAAGTCCTAAAATAATTAAAAATCCAAAAAAAATACAGCATGCTATGTTACTCATAACGTTCACCTCAGTACCATAGTATGCTGTTTTTAAATTTTTGTTTTAGTTGATTCCAATATCAGGTATATCGTTATCATTTTTGGAAATATCAGGTTCTTTGATATCCGAAAAAATAATGGAAATACACCAAAGAGCAGCTAAAAATACCAAAATATAGACAAGTCTGCTTGCCGGAGAATCTTGACCTCCAAATATCCATGCTACGATGTCGAATTGAAAAATTCCTATTGAACCCCAATTTAGACCGCCAATTACGCAAAGAATCAAGGCTATTTTGTTCAATGCTTTCATATTATCACGTCCTTTTTAAAAATTTATATTTATATTATACTCATTTATTGAATATAAAATCAATAGAATTTATAGATGATGAATTAAAATTTTAAAATGGCATAAATCTTGAACGAATTTAAATATTTTGTTAAAATTATAAGTATTATTAAACTTTTCGGAGGAATGATATTGCAAAGTAAAATACCTGTTTACGAATACGGCGAAAAGCAAAAAAATTTTTGCAAAAAGGTTCGTGAATACTACAAAAATAAAGAACACAAAAGTGTTCCTAAAGCTTTTGTTAAAACTTACGGTTGTCAGCAAAATGTTTCAGATAGCGAAAAATATATTGGAATGCTCATTGAGATGGGTTTTGATATAGTTCTTAACCAAGATGAAGCAGATGTGATTCTTTTCAATACATGTGCGATTCGAGAAAATGCTGAAAATAAAGCATTAGGAAATTTGGGTTGGATAAAAAATATAAAAAAAAATAATCCCGATTTGTTCATAATACTGTGCGGATGCATGACTGAACAAGCTGCGGTGATTGAAAAAATTCAAAATAAGTACAAATTTGTTGATTTGGTGTTTGGTACACATTCGATACATAAATTTCCTGAAATATTTTATAATGCACTGTGCTTGAAAGGTAAAGGAACAAAACCTGAAAGTGTATGCATAAATGAAAAAGAAGATATAATTTTTGAGCATTCACCTGCTAAAAGAAATAACACTTTAAAAGCATTTTTATCCGTGATGTACGGATGTAATAATTTTTGTTCGTACTGTGTAGTTCCGTATGTCAGAGGTCGAGAGAGAAGCCGTGAACCCAAAGAAATTTTATTAGAATTTGAAAATCTTCTGAAAGCGGGTTACAAAGATATAACGCTTCTCGGGCAAAACGTAAATTCTTACGGAAAAGGGTTGAATGAGGACATTGATTTTCCGGAATTATTAAAAATTTTGGATAATTTTGACGGAGAATATCGAATAAGACTTATGACTTCGCATCCAAAGGATGCAACACATAAACTTTTTGACGTAATGGCTAACAGTAAGCATATAGTACATCACATTCATTTGCCTGTTCAATGCGGAAGTAATCGAGTGTTAAAAGAAATGAATCGAAAATATACAAAAGAATCCTATTTGAAAATTATAGATTATGCACGAAGTGTAATGCCGGATATAACTTTTTCAAGCGATATAATAGTAGGGTTTCCGGGTGAGAATTACAGTGAATTTTCCGAAACTGTAAATTTACTGAAAGCTGTTAGATTTTCTTCTCTTTTTACGTTTATTTATTCACCACGTGAAGGAACGCCCGCAGCAATGATGCCTGATCCGGTATCCAAAGAGGAAAAAACAAAATGGCTTCTCGAATTACTTAAAGTTCAGGAGAAAATTTCCGAGAATTTATGCAGTGATATGGTAGGAAAAGTTTACAGAGTTTTAGTTGAAAGTTTTGATTGTGAATCAGGTATGCTTATGTGCCGTACAGCGGGTAATATAATGGTAACAGTTTCTGGAAAAGAAAATATGGTAGGTAGTTTTAGAGATATTGAAGTTACGAATTTTAAAAGAGAATCAGTGGAAGGAAAATTAATATAAAGGAGAATTTTTAATGGATATAATTAATTTAGCACGTGAATTGGGAAGTGCTATTCAGAAAGATGAAGAATATATAGATTATAAAATTAAAGAACAGAATGTTGAATGTGATGAAAAATTACAAAAAACGATCGAAGAATTTAATCTAAAAAAAGTTTCCATAAATAATGAGATAGGTAAAGATGAAGTTAATCAAAAAAAGATTGATGAGTTAAATGAGAGAATAGGGGAACTTTATAATCAGATAATGCAAAATGAGACCATGAAAGCTTATGATGAAGCTAAGCAAAAATTTGAAATAACTTTAAGAAAAGTAAGTCTTATTATAAACAGTGCTGCTCAAGGTGAAGATCCTTATACGGTAGATATTGAGTCGGAATCTTCATGTGTGGGCAACTGCAATAGTTGTTCGGGTTGTTGAAGAAAGTAGGTGTATAAAATGGCTGAACTTTCGCCTATGATGAAGCAATACATGGGAATAAAAGAGCAGTATAAAGATTCTATACTGTTTTTTAGGCTTGGAGATTTTTATGAAATGTTCTTTGAAGATGCCAAGCTTGTTTCGCAAGAACTTGACCTAACTTTAACGGGAAAAGATTATGGTCAAAAAGAGCGTGCTCCGATGTGCGGAATCCCTTATCATAGTTGTGAATCTTACATTGCTCGACTTGTATCCAAAGGATATAAAGTTGCAATGTGTGACCAGATAGGAAATCCTGCTACATCTAAAGGGATTGTAAAAAGAGAAGTAGTGCGAGTTATAACTCCGGGGACTGTTGTAGAAGAAAGTATGCTCGATGAAGCAAGAAACAATTATATATGTTCTCTTTTTGTTTCCAAGTCTTTGGGTAATGCCGGTATATCTTTTTGTGATGTATCAACGGGTGAATTAAAAGTAACTCAGCTTTACGGAGACTACAATGACGTAATTGGAGAAATAAAAACAGAACTCGGAAAATTTATGCCCAAAGAAATTTTGGTGGGCGGAAATGTTGAATTGTTGAAACCGCTTAAAATGTTTGTAAAAGAAAAACTTTCGTGTAGAATAGAGATATCTAACAACGATCTTTCTGAAGCTGATTCGAAAAAACTTCTATCTTCGTGTTTTGAACCTAAGAAGCTTGAAAAAATACAATCTAAGGATAAAGTTAGTTCTGTAAGATGTTTGGGAAATCTTTTTGAATATCTTAAAAATACTCAAAAAATAGGACTGCATAGAATAGGGAGTATTTCTTTTTATAACAAGTCTGAATATATGGGACTTGATTTGAATACAGTTCGTAACTTGGAAATAACAGAAACACTTCGTTCAAAATCGAAAAAAGGTTCACTTTTGTGGGTTCTTGATAAAACCAAGACTGCGATGGGTAAAAGAATGCTCAGATCATGGGTTGAAAGGCCTTTGGTAAATCTTGATAAAATTCACAAACGTCAAGATGCGGTTGGGGAGCTTGTTGAAAACATAATACTTCGTGGCGATTTGAAGAATTCCCTGTGCGGAGTTCATGACATGGAGAGAATTATGACAAAAATTACTTATGGTTCAGCCGGTGCAAGAGATTTGAAACTTCTTGCGGCTACTTTGTCCAAGCTTCCGGAGATAAAATTTAATCTTTACAAAGCAAACTCTTTTCTTCTTAAAAAGATGTGCGAAAAATTAGATTTACTAAAAGAAACGTATATGCTTATTGAAGATGCCATAGTTGATGAACCTCCGTTTTCCGTAAAAGAAGGCGGAATTATTCGTGACGGATACAATGAGGAAATAGATCGTCTTAGAAAAGACATGAACGGTGGTAAAGAAACAGTTGCCCAGATAGAGCAAAGAGAACGAGAAAGAACGGGAATTCCAAAATTGAAAGTGGGATACAACCGTGTGTTTGGTTATTACATAGAGATTTCAAATTCATTTAAAAATAAGGTTCCGGAAGATTACATAAGAAAACAGACTTTAACTAATTGCGAAAGATACATAACTCAAGAACTTAAAGACTTGGAATCAAGAATTTTATACGCCAGAGATAAGATTAACGAAACTGAATATAGAGTTTTCGAAAGTGTTCGTATGAAAGTAGCAGAAAGTTTGCCGTCCATCGTAAAATCTGCGACTATAATTGCTAATTTAGATGTAATGTGTTCTTTAGCGGAGGTTGCAAGTGTAAACAATTATGTAAAACCAACCGTAGATGACAGTGGAGAAATATCAATAAAAGAAGGAAGACATCCGGTTGTAGAAGCTTTGCTTCAAGATTCCGTATTTGTTCCGAATAACGCTTTTTTAGATAATTCAGAAAATACCGTCGCAATTATAACAGGTCCGAATATGGCCGGTAAATCTACATATATGCGTCAAACAGCACTTATGGTTCTGCTTGCTCAAATAGGAAGTTTTGTTCCGGCATCCGAAGCAAAAGTGGGTATAGTGGACAGCATATTTACCAGAATAGGGGCTTCAGATGATTTGGCTTCCGGTCAGTCTACATTTATGATAGAAATGAATGAAGTTGCTGAAATTATTAAAAATGCCACTTCAAAAAGTCTTTTAATACTTGATGAAATAGGGAGAGGAACCTCTACTTTTGATGGAATGAGTATTGCCAGAGCTGTTCTTGAGTATGTTGCTAATTCAAAAACTCTCGGTGCAAAAACACTGTTTGCTACGCATTATCATGAACTTACTTCCATGGCTGACGAATACTCGAATATGAAAAATTACAGTATAGCAGTTAAGAAAAATGGAGACGATATTACTTTTTTGCGTAGAATAATTCCGAGTGCGGCTGATGAGAGCTATGGAATAGAAGTTGCTAAACTTGCGGGAATACCAAACTGTGTGATTTCGAGAGCGAAAGAAATTTTGAAAAATATTGAAAATGATAAAAGTAAAATAAGTTTTGAAAATATTGACAAAGTAAAAAAGGAAAACAACATTCAACTGGAGTTTAAAGAATCTTGTTTAGCCGAAAACGAAATAGTTGAAAAATTGAAAAAACTTGATGTAAGTGTTTTGACGCCGATTGAATCCATGAATATTTTGTACGAACTTATAAAACTTGCCGGTGAAGTATAAAGTTTATAATTGGAGTATTTTTAAATGAAAAAAATAAACGTATTAAATAAACAAACCGCTCAGCTTATTGCTGCCGGAGAAGTTGTGGAACGTCCTGCGTCGGTTCTTAAAGAACTTCTTGAAAATTCTATAGATTCGGGAGCGACACGAATAACCGCAGAAATAAAATGCGGAGGAATTAAATTTATAAAAGTTTCCGATAATGGAAGCGGAATATATCGTGATGATGTAAAAAACGCATTTCTTCGTCATGCAACAAGTAAACTTAAAAATGCGGAAGATTTAAATGAAATTTCTTCACTTGGATTTCGAGGGGAGGCATTAGCTTCGATATGTTCTGTTTCAAGAGTAGAGGTAATTACAAAATCTAAAGAAGAACCTGAGGGCACACATTTTTATATAGATGCGGGTGTGAGTGGTAAAATAGAAGATTATGGCTGTTCCAACGGTACTTCTATAATAGTCAGAGATATGTTTTATAATACTCCTGCTCGTATGAAATTTTTAAAAAAAGATGTAGCTGAAGCCAATAATTGTGCTTTGGTCGTAGATAAACTTGCGCTTTCTCACCCTGAAATATCGTTTAAGTTTATACGTGAAGGAAAAGAAGTTTTATATACTCCCGGAGATAAAAAAATATCTTCAGCTATATATTCAGTTTATGGAAAAGATTTTTTTGATGGAATGATTCCTGTGGATTATGAGCTCAATTGCGTGAAAATTACAGGATTTATAGGTAAACCCACTTGTTCAAAATCGAGTCGCAGTATGCAAAATTTTTTCGTAAATAAAAGATTTGTTAAAAGTAAAGTTGGTTCTGCTGCTTTGGAGGAAGGATTTAAAAATTCTGTTATGGTAGGGAAGTTTCCGTATTGCGTTTTATATATAGATGTTCCTCCCGAAATGGTTGATGTCAACGTTCATCCGGCTAAAACAGAAATAAAGTTTGCCAATGAAAAATCCGTTTTCGAAGCCGTATATTATGCCGTTAAATCTGCCTTGATGTTTGTGAATAATTCTTCAGGATTTGGCGGTGCATCGGCATCTATGAGAATGAGTGATTCATTTTCACTTTTCGACATTAAACCTACCTCTACTAAGCAAAATAATTTAAAAACAAATGAACAGAGTAACATTTCAAAAAGCGCTGTAAAGAATTTTTCTGTAGATAAAAATGAAAAAATTGAAAATATCGTTCAACCTAACTTTAGAGGAATTCAAAAAAAAGAAGTAATAACATCTAAACCTTATGTTTCCTCTGATGATGAAAAAGTAGTTTCTAAAGAAGTGAATTTTAATAAGATAGAATCAGTTGGTAAAGTTTATCCTGAAAAATTCGAAAAATCCAAAGAATTTTATGTGAGCTCTCAAAGTAAAAAAGATTCTGTAAATTCTTCCGAATCTGTCTTAAACGAATCGCAAGATACTGAAAATTCTTTTTCTTTATTAAAAAATTCATTAGGTAATGATATAAAAATTATTGGTGAGATTTTTGACTGTTATATAATTGCTCAATATCAAAAAGAAATGATTTTGATAGACAAACATGCCGCTCACGAAAGAATTATTTTTGAAAAGCTGAAAAATAATGGTGGCGGAAAAGAATCACAAATACTTTTGGAACCTTGCATTGTGACTATGGAAAAAGATGAATATTCTGCTATTGTGGAAAATTTAGATATAATTTCGAAAATAGGTTATGAAATAAATGATTTTGGAAGTGGAAGTGTTATTGTCAGGAGTGCTCCAATGTATATGGATATAGAAGAAATACCGAATTCCGTTTGTGAAATTGCTAATTATATAAAAGATAATAAAAAATGTTTAGATACGAAAAAATTAGATTGGTTATACCACAACATAGCATGCCGTTGCGCTATAAAGGGAGGAAAAGGAAGTTCTCCCGAAGAAATATGTTGTCTTGTACAAACACTTTTGGATAATCCCAACATAAAATATTGTCCTCACGGTAGACCTGTTTTTGTTCCTATAACAAAAAAATTTATTGAAAAGCAGTTTGGAAGGATGTAAAAAATGTCTGATAAACTCAAACCTTTAATTACAATAATAGGTCCTACTGCTTCCGGGAAAACAGAATTGGGAGTGAAGCTTGCTGAAAAATTCGGAGGAGAGATAGTTTCCGGAGATTCAATGCAAGTATATAAAGAATTTGAAATATCTACAGCCAAACCTACACCGTGTCAGATGAAAAAAGTAAAACATCATATGGTAAATATTTTATCGGTAAAAGAAGAATTCAGTACGGCAAAATTTAAAATTTTAGCTTCGGAATGTATAAATAAAATTTTAGAAAAAAATAAATTGCCTTTCATGGTGGGAGGAACCGGACTTTACATAGATTCGGTTTTAAAAAATACAGAGTATGATTTTAATGAAAGTAATTTAAAAAAATCGAATATTGATCTTACCAGGCTTGATAATTTTGAACTTATGGAAATTTTAAAGAAAATAGATATAAAAAGTGCTGAAAAAATTCATGTTAACGATTTAAAAAGGCTCAAAAGAGCGATTGAATTTTTTTATTCAGCGGGTTATCCTATATCTGAGCAGGTTGAAAATTCTCATAAAATTCCTTCTCCTTATAAAACCTGTAAAATAGGTTTGAATTTTAAAAATCGAGATATTTTATATGAGAGAATAAACAATAGAGTAGATAACATGTTTGAATCCGGAATAATAGACGAAGTGAAAAATATATCGGTGATGAAAATCGGTAAAACTGCAAAATCGGCGATAGGGTATAAAGAACTTCTTGATTTTATTGAAGGAAATTGTAGCATAGACTGTGCAAAAGAAAATTTGAAGCGAGCAACCCGCAGATATGCTAAAAGACAGCTTACATGGTTCAGAAAAGATAAAGAAATTAACTGGATATACTGTGATGAATATAAAGAGTTTTCGAAAATTTTTGAAAAATCCTGCGATATAGTAAATAAGTTTTTGAGTGAATTTAAGGGATAACTATGAAAAATAGGAAATTAAAAAAAACATTAGTATTGTGTTTTTGCAGTTCGCTTGTGTTGTGGACTGCGTTTCGCTTTACGCTTAACAAACTGTGTGGTGTGGAATCAGAACAAACAGAGTTTGATACAGTTAAAGACACGATAGAGACTGTAGGGGTAATTATACGAGATGAAGAAGTTTTAGATAGTTCAAAATTTAATCCAAATAATTTGAAATATTTGTTAAGTGATGGAGAAAAAATATCCAAAAATGATATTTTAGCTGAGGTTTATAGTAATTCTGAAGAAGCTAAAATCAGTTATAGAATTGATGAAGTAAATAAAGAAATTGAAATTTTAGAAAAACTTAATTTCTCAAAGTATAATATATTTAAAGGTATAAATTTTATAAATGGAGAAATAAATAATGAAATAAAAAATCTTCTTACTTCATTAGGCGATTTCCAGATTTCAGAATCTGCAAAAATCAAAAGGAATATATTATATTTGCTTAATGAAAAACAAATTATATTAGGAAAAGATGTAAATTTGGACGATAGACTTCAAAAACTCAGAGATGAAAAAAACAAATTATTATCTCTTTCTTCGAAAAGTATTTCGTGTATTAATGCTCCTGATTCCGGAGATTTTATGAGTCATACGGACGGATATGAAAATGTTGTGGATTACAAACACCTTATTTCTTCAGATTTAAAAAATTTTGATTTTGAAAATATAAGTTCAGACAATTTACAAAGTAATACACTTGGAAAAATAATAAAGTCAGAAACTTGGTATGCTGTTTGTTTAGTAAGTTCTGAAGATGCAAATCGAGTAAAAATCGGACAGGAAGCTAAAATGGATATACCTTCATCTAATTTTGCGTTCAATATTCCGTGTAAAGTTGAGTCTGTAGTAAAAAAGTCTAATCCTGATGATTATATTGTGATAATTTCTTGCGATTACATGAATAAAGAATTAGCTTTGTTGCGTAAGGAAAATTTCAAAATTAATATTGGAGAATACAGTGGATTAAAGATAAATAAAGATGCGATACACAAATATTCAGATGAAACTGGCATTTTTCAATCCGGAGTATATGTCAAGTTAAGTGGATATTTGAAGTTTAAAAAAGTAAATCCTATTTTTGTAAATTCTTCCGAAGTTATATGTTCCTATAGCGCAGAAGAATCCACGGATGAGAAATATCTGCAGCCGGGAGATTTTGTAGTTGTAAAAGGTATGGATTTATATGAAAACAAAAAGGTTGTTTAATTCTAAATGTAAATTTTTTACAATTGATGATAATAGTGTAATATTTAACCTAATTTTTAAGAATATTTTTTGGAAAAAATGTTCTGAAGTTGGATAAATTTGAGTAATTTTGAATGTTTTTATAATAGTTTCTGGTAAAAAAATAATTTTATTATTGACATACGTTTTTAAATTAATCATAATTATACTTGTGGCGTATTGTTGATTTTTAGTACTTGAATATTGTAGTGTTACAATTTGGTTATTTTTTTAAAAAAGTTTAGTATATTTAAAGAGGAGGAATTGTTAAATGTCAGGATTGATTGAAAAATTTAAAGAAATATGGGCGCCTTCAGAAGATTCATATGAGGACGAATATGACGAGCAAGAAGAAGGTTATCAAGAAGAAGATAACCGTCCAAGACATAAAGATAAGAGGGATTTTCAAGGAAACAGAGTTCTGAGTATACACGCCAATACTAAAGTTAAAGTTGTGTTGGCTAAACCTGAACGTTTCAGTGAAGAAATAAAAAATATAGCCGATGAGTTGCTTAAAATGAATACGATAGTTTTAAATCTTGAAGAAGTGGTTAAAGCTGAGTCAAGGAGAATTATTGATTTTTTGAGTGGGGCTGCTTATGCTAATGGTGGAAAAATAAAAAAAGTTTCTACAGATACTTTTATAGTTACACCGTGCAATGTGGATCTTGAAGGTGATGAAGTTCTTGGTGAATTGGAGAGCCATGGAGTTTATTTTTAATACATAATTGATATGATTTTATGTAGTTGTAGCATTGTGGTTTTCATATTTTTAGAGGTGAATAAGCTTGTTAACGGTAGAAGATATTAAAAATGTAAGTTTTCGTAGAGCAAATTTTGGTGGATATAAACCGGAAGATGTGGATGCATTTATTGATGATATGCAAATTTCATTTGAAAAATTAATTAACGAAAATAAAGAATTAAAGCTTACGATAAAAAAACTTAATGAAAGGATAGACAAATTTCATGAAGAAGATAGCTCTATAAAAAACATTATACTCAGTGCTCAAAAAGTGGCAGAAAAGTCGTTGGATGAGGCAAAATCGAAAACAGCTGAGATGATAAACAGTGCTGTAGAAAAATCAGAAAAAATGATTGAAAGAGCTAAAAAAGAAGTTTCGGCACATACGGAGATATCCAACAAGCTGAGAGAAGCGTCATCTAAACTTCGCAAACAGCTTGAAGATGTATACAGGAAACATGTGGAGTTAATGAAAGGTATTCCTGAGGATATCAAAATTTGTGAAAATGAGAAAGAAGAAGTTAAGATTTCACCTGAAAGGTCTATCAATAAGACTTCAGATTTACAAGATAAAGTAGATATAAAAAATTTTAAAACGGATTCCTTGCATCAGGGGAAAGAAAGCAAAATTTCAGCAGGTGTGCTGCCTGAACTTTCTAAACGTGAAATATTTTCTTCTGAAGATTTAGAGCGTCCACATAGAAAGTTTAAAAATTTGAAATTTGGAAATAATGTGGGCGATGAAGATGGTGAGCGTAAACGGAACGGAGCTTATTTTGGTATATTTAGAAAGAAGTGAGATTTAACTTATTTTTTTAGAGATCTGCTTTTTAAGGAGCAGGTCTTATTGGTGTTTCATTGAAATTTATGAGATAATTATAATATAATAATTGTATACTAATTAAAAATTCTCGAAAGGATTAATCATATGTCACAAGATTACAATAGTACGCTTAATTTACCTAAAACCGATTTTCCCATGCGTGCAAATTTACCCGAAAAAGAGCCTCAAATTTTAGAATATTGGGAAAATATGGATATTTATAAAAAGATGCTCGAAAAGAATAAAAATAACCCCTCATATATTTTACATGATGGTCCTCCTTATGCTAACGGTGATATACATTTAGGTCATGCACTTAATAAAATTTTGAAGGATATTGTTGTAAAGTATAAAAATATGAATGGGTTTAAAGCTCCATATGTTCCCGGTTGGGATACTCATGGACTTCCTACAGAGATAAAAGCACGTACTAAGTTTGGTGCTGAAAAAGCTAAACAAATGTCAGATTTAGAAATACGAAAATTATGTAAAGAATTTGCTCTTGGATATGTTAAGAAACAAAAAGAAGGATTTAAACGTTTGGGAGTTCTCGGAGATTGGAATAATCCCTACGTCACTCTTTATCCTGAATATGAGGCAGAGCAGGTAAGAACTTTTGCAAAAATGGCATCAAAAAAAGGAACCATATATCGTGGGCTTAGACCTGTTTACTGGTGCCCGTCGTGTGAAACCGCTCTGGCAGAAGCTGAAATTGAATATCATAATGATAAATGTCATTCGATATATGTTAAGTTCCCCGTTGTTGGTGATAAAGGAAAACTTTCAAAAATGGGAGTTGATGTTTCCAATACGTATTTTGTAATTTGGACTACGACTGCCTGGACTTTACCGGCTAATGTTGCAATATGCGTAGGACCGGAATTTGAATATGCAATTGTAAAAAGTGGAGAAGAATACTATATTGTTGCCGACGTATTAAAAGAAAAAGTTATGCAAGCTGCAGATATTGAAAATTATGAACTTGTTGGAAAAATTTTAGGTTCAGATTTAGAATATATGCAAGCTCGTCACCCATTTTTAGATAGGAATTCACTGATAATAGTGGGAGATCATGTAACTACCGAAAGCGGTACAGGTTGTGTTCATACTGCTCCGGGTCATGGTGCGGAAGATTTTGAGGTTTGTAAAAATTATAAAAATTTACCTGTTATAGTTCCTGTTAACAGTAAGGGTGTTTTGACTTCTGAAGCAGGAAATTTTGCAGGTCTTGATATACACAAAGCTGGAAAAGCAATATACGATTACCTTAAAGAAACAGGACATTTATTTGCATCAAAAATTTTTGAACATCAATATCCTCATTGTTGGAGATGTAAATCTGAAATAATTTTTCGTGCAACGGAACAGTGGTTCTGCTCGGTGGATAATTTTAAAAAAGAGGCATTAGAGGCTGTTGAAACTGTAAATTGGAATCCTGCATGGGGAAAGGATCGTATGATTTCCATGATTAGTGAGCGAAAAGATTGGTGTATTTCCAGGCAAAGAGTTTGGGGGGTACCTATTCCGATTTTCTTCTGTAAAAATTGTGGGAAAGAGCTTATAGACGAAAATATCATGATGAATATTGCTGATATTTTTGAAAAAGAAGGTTCAGATTCGTGGTTTAGTCATGATGCAAAGTATTTTTTGCCTGAAGATGTCAAATGTGAAAGTTGTGGGAACCATGAATTCGAAAAAGAAAAAGATATAATGGATGTATGGTTTGATTCAGGTACATCTCATAGCGCTGTATGTGATGCACGTAAAGATTTAAAATTCCCTGCTGATCTTTATCTTGAAGGCGCGGATCAATATAGAGGATGGTTTCAATCTTCACTTTTAACATCAGTTGCTTCTAAGGGTTGTGCTCCATATAAAAATATAGTGACACATGGTTGGGTTGTTGATGAAGAAGGTAAAAAGCAGTCTAAATCACAGAATAACGGAGTAGATCCTGCTAAAGTTATGAAACAATATGGAGCAGATGTTTTAAGACTTTGGGTTTCTTCAGCGGATTATCATTCTGATGTAAAGATGTCTAATGAGATACTTAAACAGCTCAGCGAGGCTTATAGGAAAATACGTAATACTGCAAGATTTATAATAGGAAATTTGTACGATTTTAATCCTGATAAAGATATGTGTAATTTAAAAAATTTATGTAGTATAGATAAATGGGCACTGGCAAAATTGAATAACCTTATGAACAAAGTTAAAAATGGTTATGAAAGTTTTGAATTTTACGAAGTATATCACGCAGTTCAAAAGTTTTGTATAGTTGATATGTCAAATTTTTATCTTGATGTACTTAAAGACAGATTATATGTTGAAAAATCGAATGGTGTAGAGCGTCGCACTGCACAAACTACTATTTATATAATATTAAATGCTCTTGTCAAGATGATAGCTCCGATCTTGTCTTATACATCTGAAGAAATTTGGAAATATATGCCTCATTTTGAATCCGAAAAAACTGAAAGTATCTTTTTAAATGATATGTCTGAGAATGTTAATTTGGAAATTACAGAGAAATTTATTGATAAATGGGATAAGATTCATAAAATTCGTAATGAAATAAAAAAGATACTCGAAATTCAAAGAAAGAATAAAATTATTGGTTCTTCTCTTGAAGCAGAAATTGCAATATATTGTGATGGAGATCTTTTTGAGTTCATAAAAAGAAGTAAAGAAGATTTACAAAATGTCTTAATTGTTTCCGGAATAGAAATTTTTGAAAATGGTGAAGGAAATTACAAATCAGAAGAAATTGAAAATCTTTCCGTAAGTATTAGTCATTCAAAGTATAAAAAATGTGAACGGTGTTGGACTTATAGCAGTACGGTTGGCCAAGATTCTTTAAATCCTACGATATGTAAAAGATGTATTGAAGTTTTAAATTAAAAATAATAAGAGCAAAGAGCGATTAATTTACTCTTTGCTTTTTTTAAATGGGATTGAGTTTTATGATTTTATTTTATATATTTGTGTTTTTAATTCCTGTATCAGATAGTCTAATTAAATATTATATCCGTAAAAATTTTATAGAGGGAACTAATCAGGATACATTTTTACCGTTTTTAAAGGTAACCTACGTAAAAAATTTCGGAGCAGCGTTTGGGATATTTCCCGGTAAACTGCATTTTTTGGAAATTATTTCTTGTTTAATGATTTTCGGATTGCTTTATTTGATTTTTTTTAAAAACATACGAAGCAAATGGTTTATTGTATCATCATCATTTATAATAGGGGGAGGAATTGGAAATCTTTTAGACAGAATCTTTTTGGGATTTGTAACTGATTACCTTCAGGTCGAATTTTTTAAACCTGTATGCAATATTTCTGATTATTTTATTACTGTCGGAGTTATTGTGATGATGATTTATACTCTTAAAAATGATGGTGAAAAAATCACATGATTGATAAAAAGTTTTTAAGTTCGGTTTGCGTTTCAGGAAAATTTAGATGTCGAGAGGAAAACAGAGCAAATCCGTTATAACCAAATTTTCTTAATATTTCTACTTCTCTTTTTAGAATGTCGCTTTGATTTTTCCAAGTATTTTCATCACAATCTGTACCAACTTTGTAAAGAGCTAATCCGCAGTAAAGTTTAACTTCAGAATTTTTTTGGATATTTTTCCAGTTTTTGGCAGTTTTTTCAAAGGGCATCACTTCAAAGTCAGTGCTCCAGTATATTTGAGGACAAACATAATCCACATATTCTTTTTCGGAGAGCCAACGTTTAACATCTACTCCCTGTTTATAACAGTTAGCTATAACTCCTGCAGGAGAAATTCCAAATTCAACCTTTGGATTTATTTCTTTTATACTTTTATATACTTTTTGAACGAGTTCATTTATATGTTTCTGACGCCACGAACCTTCTGTCATAGGATTTTTTTCAGTTTTAAGATATTCCTCAAAGGCAATATCAGAACTTGTTGTAAATCTTTTTTCCGGATAGAAATAGTCGTCAAAATGTATACCGTCTACATCGTAATTTTTCACGATTTCATCTACACCGTCAACTACTAACTTTTGAACTTCCTCAAATGCGGGATTGTAACAAATTCCACCGGTGTGATATATCATATGCTTTTTTGAGTCGAATTTAAAATAAGGATTTTTTTCGCACAATTCTTTTGGTGAAATTTTGTCTTTTGTTCTTAATTGTACTCTTAAAGGGTTTATCCACGCATGAAATTTAAGACCGTTCTTATGTGATTCCTCTAACATGTATTTGAGAGGGTCGAAAGACATGGTTTCAGTTTGCTTACCGGTGAGTATATGTGAAAATGGAAATATTTTCGATGGGTAAAGGGCGTCTCCATGCGAACGTACATGCACAAATAAGTTATTTATTTTATTTTTTTTAGCTTGTTTTATTATATCTTGAAATTTATTTTCAAATTTTTGTTGAGTATCTTCGCTTGAATTTATTTCCAAGTCTACAAACGATACCCACAGTCCTCGCATTTCCTCTGATTCACTTTGATCGGGAGATTTTTGTGAAGTATTGTTAATTTGAGTATCCAGGCCATTGCATTTGTTGTAATTCTCATCATTTAACAATTTCACAATTTTGCAAATTCCAAATATTGATAACACTAAAGTAAGAGACAATAAACCCTTACAAATTTTAATACGTTTAATCATTAACTTCACCTATCATTTTAATTTATTTATGGTTTCTGAAGGATTCGAAGAGTTAAAAATACATGTTCCTGAAACACAGATGTCAACTGGATATTTTTTTATAATCCCTATAGTTTCTAAATTTACACCTCCATCTACTTCAATTAAAAAATTCTTACTTGGAAATTGGTTTTTTAATATGGTTGCTTTTTGAAGTTGCTCAGGCATAAATTTTTGACCCCCAAATCCGGGTTCAACAGTCATGATGAGTACCAAATCGATATACTCCAGATATGGAAAAAGAATCTCTGCTGGAGTGTTAGGTTTTAGGGAGATTCCCGCTTTTTTCCCTTTGTTTTTAATTTTTTTAATAGTCTTGAATGTATCCGAATTAGATTCTATGTGGAAAGTTATAATGTTTGCCCCTGCATTCGCAAAGGAATTCACGTATTCTAAAGGATCATTTATCATCAAATGCACATCAAATGGTATATCAGTTTTATTACGTAAAGATTTTATTACATCTGCTCCAAAGGATATGTTCGGAACAAAATTTCCGTCCATTACATCCATATGTATCATATCAGCATTTGAAATTTTATGTATTTCTTTTCCCATTTCCGAAAAGTTACAAGCAAGCATGGAAGGTGATATTTTCATGACTATTTTAAACGATAAAAACCGCTCTTATTCTCCCTTCATTATAGCATTTTATAAATGCGATTATATAGAGATTGTGTCTTATTGTCAAGAACTTACATATATTATAAAAGAGCATGATTGTAAATAATGTCGAAGTGACAGAAAACCATTTATGCTCAAGACATAAAAGATAAGGGGTTGATAAAATGAAGGCAGATAATACAAGAAACTGTGTTTGCGGAAGCTGTTCGGTAAGCGGAATAATTTGGAGTATTATCGGAGGAATTGCTGCGGCAGTATTATTTTATCTTGGATACATAACTTCTGCAGTGGTTGGTATATGGATCACGTTTGGGATAGCTGCTTTTTCATTAATTTATATTTTATTGAGTACATTCTTGAGTTCTTGTAGTGAAACATGTGCGAGGTTTTCACATTGTTTACGCAGAAGCTTGAAATGTTTATTAATTGGTAGCATAGGGGCCATAGTTGTATCTATTGCAGCTTTATCTATTTCTCTTACGACTACAGCTGTTCCAACTATTATCGTAGGATTACTTGTACTTTTCTTTATACTTTTACTCTCAGCTATAGTAAATCTTTTAAAGTGCATAGTAAAATAATCATAATCGAATAATCATAGACATCGCCGGATATTACATACAAAAATATTTGGCGATGCATTTTTAGTAAATCGTAAATAGATTTTTGAATGTAGTGATTTTAATTTATAAGTTTAAATTTTTTATTTATATAAGACAAATTATTTTATAAAGAAATTAAAATAACATTAATAGCAAATTGTCAAAATATATTATTATGTAAATTCATGTCGAATAAATTCATATTTTTTAACTAAATAAAAATGAAATATTCGAAAATTTTTTGTTATATTTAGTTGAAGAAATAAGTTAATAAGATTAAAATCATTATATCAGGAGTGAATTTGAGAAATGAGGAAATAATAGTGATCGTAAAAAACATCTATGAGAAGTCATTACCTTGCATGAGAAACAAAGTTATCAGGTATAATATTTGTGAGAATTTAAATGGAGATGTTATTAATTATGGAATTGAAATAGCAGAAAGTTCAGATGATTTAAGTAGGAAAGAAATTGTCGAAGATATATCTCCAGATAAGGATTTTGTTTATAATTTGATTACATATCTTTGTGAAAATGTTGTAGATGTTACTCATTTCAAAGACATCGTAGAGGATTATATTTTAATGTGTGAAAAAGTGTAATTGTAAGACTAAATTTAGTAATATTATGGTTTTTATGTAAAATCGAATGCTTTTTTGTGAATTATGAGGTATTCGATTTTATTTTTTCATTTAAATGTATAATACCACCGAATTCGTGTCGGTGGTACTCAAATTTAGAGAATATTTACTGATTATCATTTAGAATGATTTTTATATTATCTTTTCCTAAAGTTTTAATTGTTCTACCTTCATTTCGCAAATCTCTTTTAAGAGCAGCACTTGCTATTTCAATCAGTGAAGTTGTAATAGGAGTACTTACATTTAGATAAAGTCCCAAAGATTCAAGCATCACAAGACCCTGCGATACATCTTCGGAAATGTACCTTGAATCCACTACAGTAGGACCGGGCACAGCGGTAGGAAGTGAAGCATACCACATAAATACTTCTTTTGCACTTCGAGTGTCTTGAGGACTATTTCGTGCTTTACATGCTTCCACATAAGGCAAACGTTCAAATCCTAATTTTTCAAGTACATTCATTTTCTCTTCATCTAATTTTTCTAATATATTCCAAACACTAGGTGTAAAAACTTCATGATACATAACATAGTCGCCATGTGTCTTTTCGATTCGGGGTATACTCATTATTGCTCCCACTGTATGTACTATTAAGTTAGGATTATGTAATCCTGCTTCTATTACAGATGATAAATATGAAAAAGGAAATCCGATTTTATCAAGAATTTTTATTGCTTTTTCTTTTTTACTATGAGGAAATATTCCGAGAGGATTATTCTTATTTCTAAACGAAACTTTAACTATTCCCGGGGCGGATATTCTGCAATCAATAAAAGAACTCTCCGCTTCTGCTATTATTACGTCTTTTGGAATGCCGTGTTTCAAAGCAATAGCTGTAGAAATATATCCTGGATTAAATAGAAGTATTTGATTTGATCTTAGATATGGAATAATTTTTTTTATCAAAGCTTCATGATACTTTGTTTGAATATATACAATAATAACTTCTGAATTGGATAAAAGTGATAAATCTGTAGTAACGTTCTTAATAAATGTGGTTTTACATATTTCATTTTCAATCAAAGATATTTTACCATTGTTTTTTAAAAGATATTGAAAATTTTCGTTATGTAGATAATTAGAAGTTTTTATCAAAGTTACGTCATGACCTCTTAAAGACATGTCTGCAGCCACTGCACACCCTCCATTACCTGCACCTAACACAGCTATGTTCACCTATTTTTACCTCCTTATTTTATATAATATATTTTTATAGTATAAAAATATTATATGGCATGAATATTTTTAATTAAATATGCAAAATAACAAAATTCATCTTAAATATACAGTTTTAGATCGTTAAATTTAATAAGTTTAAGTTATGTAGACAAAAAATTGTTAATTTATTATTGAGATAAGGAGACGATTAAGAAGTTTATTTTCTATATAATAAATATTTTTTATAAAAATTATGTATAGTTAAAATTTATGATTATTTGATTTAATAAAAATTAAGAATATATAAAATATTTATGAAAAATACTTATTTAGATATGTCGAATAAATTTTAATTTCATTGAAATGTAAATATTTATGTGATATATTTGACATGAATATACGAAAAACAAAGGTGAATAATATGATTTATTATAAAATTGGAGAAAGTTTTGAAGAGTTAGAGTCGATAGATGGGTATAACGGAAATTTAGTTAAAATAGTTTCAAACAGTGAATTAAAGGAAATGTTATCATATAAAGAGGTTGCAAAAGATGATATACCTAATTACAAAAATGCGCAATGCTGCAGAGCAAAAGTGCATCCCTCATTGGTATCAGTGTGTTTCTCGACTGTTACTAAAGATAAAAAGATGAATAGACGTAATTTTGGATTTATTATTAAATCGAATGAAGTTATTTTTATAGATAATTCAGGATTTGTGAGGACAACCATAAAGAAAATTAAAAAAAATAAATTTCACGGCGGGACTAAAATAGGAAGATTTTTGTATGATTTTCTTGAAACTGTTATAGAATCGGATTTACGATATTTGGAGGAAATGGGAGACAGGCTCATAAAAATGGAATCTGCTTTAATTCGTGGAATAGTTAAAGATTTCAGTAGACTCATGGCAGATTTTAAAAAAGAAATGCTTATGTTTTACAGATATTATACTCAGCTTGTTGATTTAGGCGATGAACTTATAGAAAATGAAAATAGATTTTTTTCACAAGATGAAATAAATTTGTTTGAAAAATACGTAAAGAGAGCAGAAAGACTTCGAGAGGAAACACAATTTTTGAGGGAAACCTCTAATCAATTACGAGGTGTTTATAGTTCTCAGTTAGATGCAAAACAAAATAAAATAATGAAAGTTCTTACAGTTGTTACTACTGTATTTATGCCGCTTTCAATTTCTACGGCATGGTATGGTATGAATTTTTTTGATATGCCCGAATTAACTTGGAAATGGGGATATGAAGTATTTATTTTGGGTAATTTATTAATTATAATTTTATGTGTGTGGTATCTTAAAAAGAAAAAATTTTTGTGAACAAAGTTAAAAATAGGTGGGTATGAATTATTAAACATACCCGCTTTATTTTATTGTGAAACTTTTTACTAAGATGAGATTTTCTTTTGTTTTGGCACTGAAGCTATTAAAAATACTGTGGAAGTTAAGAACAATAAAATTGCAAGTGCCTGAGATATTTTAATTTGAGTATTAGGTATTACCAAACTGTCCGTACGTAACGGTTCTATAAATGAGCGGAGCAAACCATAAAGAGCTGTATAAATTAAAAATAAATTTCCCGGTTTTTTTATTAGTGAATGAGAGCAAAAATTTAAAATAAAAAATATAAATATACATCCGAGAGATTCGTACAAAAAACATGGGTGAACAGTAAGAAAAGAGGTATTTTCACTTGACATCCCCCATGGCAAAGAAGTAATTGTTCCAAAAGCTTCCTGGTTAACGAAATTTCCCCATCTACCTACAGCTTGACCTATTGCAAGACCCGGTGCCATCAAATCGAGCACAGAAAGGAATTGTTTTTTCTTTATTTTTGACATAACCCAGATTGCAAACATTCCTCCAATTATAGCTCCGTAAATTGCAATTCCGCCTTCAGAAATCATAAAAATTTTTTGAGGATGCTCTTTGTAAAAATTTCCTGGATAGAATAAAACATAATAGATTCTGGCAAATATTATCCCTGTGACTGACGAAGTAACGATAAAATCCGAAAGTTCAGAGTAAGATACTCCAAATTCATTTGATCTTTTGTTTACATATAGATATCCGAGTAAAAATCCAGTTGCTATAATTATTCCGTACCAGTATATTGATATGTTTTTGAAATTTACGGCTATAGGAGATATTTCCAAAAATATTTTTAATTTCGGGAAAGAAACGTGATAAATAATTTTACTATTCATTATTTTGTGGATTGGCTATCGAAAGAGCTGAGAATTCACTATCAAGTTGAGCTTCAAGCCGACGATTGGCCTTTTCTGTGCAAGCACTTTCCAAAATTTCCATATATTCAAAAATGTCTTTTCCCGAAAGTGCGAAATCGAGGGTTAAATTTGCGATACCGGAAACACTGTTAAACACTGAAAGACTTTGACCATATACTGATTTCTTAATTCTTTCAAACAAATTTTTATCAATTCCGTTTGCTTTTATTTTTTGCATGTGCTTCCTTATTACTTCAGCTGCTTTTTGTGGATTTTTTGATTCTCCGGAAAATATTACGGAAGCGTATCCGGGTCCTTCAAAATATTCATTTGAAAAAGAGGATGTATTAATAAGTTCTTTTTTCATTAATTCTTGATACATTTCTGATGTTCGTGAACTTACGCATTGTAATATTAAGTCACTGTATACAAGTTCTTCCGTTGATATTCTGTAATTTTCCGGTATATTTTCTTTAAATCCCAAACTGAAAGTAGGGGAAACGATGTCAAAATTTTGAACTACTTCTGATTTTACAATATCGTGAGATTCTTTAGGGAAAAATTTTTCCACATTTATTGGAGCTGAATATTTAAGTTTTTTATCTGCCGCCGTGAATACTGCGTCAGGATCTACATTTCCGACTACGCACAAAGCCATATTATGAAGATTGTAAAACATGTTATAGCACTCATATAAAAGTTCGGGAGTAATTTTAGATATAGATTCAATTGAACCTGCTATATCATTTTTTACAGGGTGATTCTTGTATAGAGCTCCTAAAAGATTAATTAAAACTTTCCAATCTGGACTGTCTTCATACATCTTTATTTCTTGGCCTATAATTCCACGTTCTTTTTCCACATTTTCTTCGGTAAAATAAGGTGATTGAACAAAATCAAGGAGAATATCCAAAGATTCTTCAAAATTTCCCGTACACGAAAATAAATATGCTGTTTTTTCAAAAGATGTGTATGCATTGGCTGACGCTCCTGTTTTGGCAAATAATTCAAAAGCGTCTCCTTCTTTTCCTGCAAAGAGTTTGTGTTCAAGATAATGGGCTATTCCGTCGGGGACAACCGTGTAAGAAGATTCTCCGATTTTGCGAAATTTATTGTTTATGGAACCAAAATCTGTACCGAGTATAGCATAATTCGAAGTATAGCCTTTTTTTGGATGTACATATATATCGAGTCCGGAGGGATGCTTCATATAAAAATATTGCTCACGTGTAAGATTGTTTTTAATTAACTTTGGCTTCATAATTATTGATTCTCCTTTCCTGACAGAACATATATAGTGTCGGTTGTGATTTTTTTAGCTGCACTTATTACTTCTTCTCGTGAAACATTTTTTATTTTTTCGATGGTCTCTTCGGGTGACTGCTTTGTTTTGTCGAATGCTTGCGAGCCGTACCATGAACTTAAATTTTCCGGAGAATCTTTTATTTTTTCGAGACTTTGACTCAAGTAAAGCTTTGTTTCATCTAATTCTTTGTCTGTAAAGTTTCCGAGTTGGATATCTTTTATTTGTTTCAAAATTTCCTCTTTGGCTTTGGAAACATTTTCTTTTTGAACTCCGCTTTCTATAAAAATAATTCCCTTTTGAGCAACATACTTTGAAGAGCAGTAATAGCAAAGACTTAACTTTTCTCTGACATTTAAGAATAGTTTGGATTGTGCAGTTCCTCCCAAAAGAGCGTTCATTACTTTCACTGATTCGACATCCTCGTCCGGTTTGGCTATTTCCGTTCGGAATCCCATCATGAGTTTGCATTGAACAACATCCATAATTTCTTTTGCTTCTTTTATGTGAGAGGTTTTTTTTATAATTTTATTTTCGCAGGAAAAAATATCTTTTCGTTCAATTTCAGAAAAGTGTTTTTCAAATTCTTCCATGACGGATTCATATTTTCCGCCTCCCGTCATGATTATTTCTATTTTTGCAGATTGTAAAAGTCTTTGCCAAGCTTCAAAAACATTTATTTCATTTAATTTTTTTGCACTATCGATATTTCCTAATGGGTCAATTCCAAAAGGTTCGTCTTTGCACATTATTTCAATGCATTTTTTTCTGGAATAAAGTTTTTTATCACTGATTTGAGATTCTATTTCCTCAATCAATTGTCTTTTTTCGGTTTCGATATTTTCTCTTTTAAAGGCTTGATTTGAAATATCAGGATTAAAAATCATTTCACACAAAAGCGTTGCCGATTCTAACACATTGTCTGAACCGTCGGGAATAAAACTATTATTGATGCAATTGATTGAAAGGGTTATAACTTGACTGTCTCCCAAACTTCCCACTCCGGGTGAAACATGTGCTCCATAAAGTTCTTCGAGTTTTTTACTTATACTTAGCAGAGATGGATATTTTTTACAAGAATGAGCTAAAAGGTTTGGTATAAGAGCATTTTGAGAAGCATATTTTTCCTCAAGAGAGGTAAAAATCAAGACAGATATGGTTGTAGTCTTAAATTTACTTTCGGGAATATATGTGAAATTGATATTTTTTCCTATATTATGCCTTTTGGTGTTATTCATATATCGTTCATCTCCAGTACAAAATTATCTTCTTGTATTATTTGTTTGTTTTTTGCGTTTTTTCTTTTTCTTTGGTTTAAGAGTGAAAAATATTCCTAAGCAAGATATTGTAATTAAAAGTATTCCTCCGTAAAGAAATACAGAACCGTCGTATATAAAATCTTTGACTTTTTCATCTGATTTTATGAAATTAAAATTATTAAACTCTTCTTCTTTGTTCTTTTCCGAAGCTGCCGTTACAGGGAAAAATTGTACCGCTGAGCTTTCCTTGGAATTGTTTATAAGTATTGTCAAAAAAATAACCGACATCAAATATGACATAAATTTTTTAATATTAAATTTCAATTGTTCATCTCCTTAAACATTTATCACACAATATATTACACAATCATAAAATATATTTCAATTTTTACCTGAAAAAATTCTATTAATTTGAAATTTGCCGTATATCATATTATACTGTATAATTGAATTACATAGAAATCAGGTTAATATTTTGGAGGCATACTATTTTGGACTATATTAAGCAGCTGATAAGTGAAGCGATTATTTCAAGAAAAAAGGCTTATACACCTTATTCCAAATTCAAAGTTGGAGCAGCTCTCATAACTAAGAGCGGAGAAATATATGGAGGATTTAATATTGAATGTGCGGCATATTCTGCGTGCAATTGTGCTGAGCGTACAGCTGTTTTCAGAGCTGTTTTTGATGGGCACAGAGATTTTGAAGCGATTGCTGTTGTCGGAGGAAGTGAATCTGAAGAAGAGATTTTTTCATCTTTTTGTCCTCCATGCGGAGTGTGCAGGCAAGTATTGAGAGAATTTTGTAACCCGAAAGAATTTAAAATTATTCTTGCAAAAAGTGCTTCCGAGTATAAGGTTTACACTTTGGAAGAATTACTTCCGGAAAGTTTTGGTCCGGAAAATTTATAGCCGTTTTTAATGATTCAAAAGATTAATTGGGAGGAAACAATTTTGAATTGGGAACTTAAATGCAAAGAAATACGAAAGAGCATATTGACGGAAATAGGAACTTTGGGAGTAGGTCATATAGGTGGATCACTTTCGATAGTGGAACTTCTTGTTGTGCTTTATAATAAACATATGAATGTGGATCCTAAAAATCCTCAAAAAGAGGGAAGAGATAGATTAATAGTTTCAAAAGGTCACAGTGGGCCTGCGGTTTACGCAGTTTTAGCCGATGTAGGATATTTTCCGAAAGAGTGGCTTTTGACGCTGAATCAACCCGGCACCAATCTTCCGAGTCACTGCGATATGAATCGAACTCCGGGAATAGATATGACAACTGGTTCTCTTGGTCAAGGATTTTCTTGTGCAGTAGGAATAGCCATGGCTTCAAAAATCAGAAATGACGGTGCAAAAATTTACACTATAATTGGTGACGGAGAATCTCAGGAAGGTCAAATTTGGGAAGCCGCAATGTTTGCATCTCACCATAAACTGAATAATCTTATAGCATTTACAGACTATAATAAATTGCAACTTGATGATTCGGTGGAAAATATTTGTTCTTTGGAACCTCTGTCAGATAAGTGGAGAGCTTTTGGTTGGGAAGTAATTGAAGTTGATAACGGTAATGACTGCAATCAAATTGATGAAGCTGTTTCGGGAGCTAAAACATCAGAAAAACCCGTTATGATAATACTTAATACTGTTAAAGGCTGTGGGGTAAGATTTGCTGAAGAAGCCGGTGTATCAAATCACAGTATGCCTGTTACTCAGGAAATGTTTGAAGAAGGTTTAAAAGAACTTGGAGGTGAATGCTAATGGAAATGCGTCAACTGTTTGCTCGTGAATTGGAAAATGCAATGAATCAAAATGAAAATATAGTTTTGCTTAATGCTGATCTTGCAAAGCCCAATGGATTCGGAAGTTTTTCTGAAAAGTTTCCGAATAGAGCTATAAATGTTGGAATTGCAGAGCAGAATATGGCTTCAGTAGCTGCGGGAATGAGCAGTTATGGGTTTATTCCTTTCATATGTACTTTTACACCGTTTGCAACAAGAAGAATTTGTGATCAAATTGCAATTTCCATATGTTATGCCAAACAAAATGTCAAAATTATAGGATCGGATCCCGGAATCAGTGCAGAATATAATGGTGGAACACACATGAGTTTTGAGGATATAGGAGTATTGAGAAGCATTCCAAACATGGTTATATTTGAGCCGGTAGATAATAATCAACTTAAAAATATTCTGCCTCAAATAATAGACTACAAGGGTCCGGTTTATATAAGAATGTTTAGAAAATCTACACCTGACATTTTTAAAGAAGACGAAAAATTTAATCTTTTCAGTGCAAAAACTATCAAAGAGGGGACTGATGTAAGTATTTTTTGCTCCGGAATAATGGTTGCAGAAACATTGGAAGCCAATAAAATTTTGGAAGAAAAGGGAATAAACGCCGAAATTATAAATATTCATACCATAAAACCCATAGATGAAGAGAGTGTTATTAATTCAGTTCATAAAACGGGAGCGGTTGTAACTGTAGAAAATCACAATATTATGGGAGGACTTCGTTCCGCAGTAGCCGAAGTACTCAGCGAAAATTGTCCGGTACCACTTAGAAGTGTAGGAATAAGAGATTCTTTTGGTCAGGTTGGAAAAATGTCTTATCTCAAGGAAACATATAATATGACTGCTCAAGATATAGTGCAAGCGGTAATGTCTGTTTTAAAATCAAAACCGTAAATATATATTGAAATATTTTGATAAAAGTTGTAAACTATTAGACATTGACGTAATTTTTAAGGTTTGTTTTTAATTTTTCGGGAGTGAATTTTATTTGAACGATGTTTGTTGCGTGATACTTGCCGCCGGAGAGGGAAAAAGAATGAAATCAAATATACCAAAAGTTCTTTCTCCGGTGCTTTTTGAACCTATGGTAGGATGGGTTATAAATTCCGTTGTGACGTGCAGTATAGATAATATTTGCGTAGTGACGGGTTATAAACATGAGTTGGTCAGGAATTATCTTTCGAGCTTGGGATACAATCTTGAAAGTGTGGTTCAAAGTGAAAGAAAGGGTACCGCTCATGCAGTTATGACTGCTTTACCGTTTCTTGAAAGATATTTGGATGGTGATGTACTTGTCTTAAACGGAGATGCACCTTTCATAGATAAGGCTACCATTACCAAAGCTTATAAAATACATAAAAATTCAAATAATTCGGCAACTATAATTTCATCTAAACTCGACAATCCTTGTGGGTATGGAAGAATTATACGAAATAATTTTGATTATAATGTTGAGGCAATAGTAGAAGAGCAAGATGCGAGTTTCAGTCAACGTTCAATAAAAGAAATTAATTCGGGTGCATATTGGTTTAAAGTTAAGGATTTAATAAATTATCTCGATAAAATTACAAACAATACCTCTCAAAATGAGTATTATTTAACTTCGGTTGTAGAACTTTTTATCGATAATGGACTCAGAGTTGATGCATTTGAAACTTCTGCTTCTGATGTTACCCTCGGGGCAAATGATACGTGTCAGCTTCAAAAGCTCAATGAAGTGGCAAGAAATAAGGTAATAGAAGGACTTTTGGAAAGTGGTATAAAAATTCCGTGCAGTGATGGTGTGATTGTAGGAAAATGGGTTCAGGTAGGATCCGGAACCACTATTTTGCCGGGAACTATATTAAGTGGTAAGACAATTATAGGAAAAGAGTGTACAATAGGGCCAAATACACAAGTTATAGATTCGGTTGTAGGTGATAATGTTTCCTTGAACCAAAGTTACTGCAAAAACAGTACAATATCTGAAAATAAAGAAATAGGTCCATTTGCATCCTTTGTGAATATAAATGATGTGCTGACTACCGACTGTTAACCAAGTGGTTTATAAATAAAATATAAGAAGTACTAAAGTAAGGAGAAATGTAATTATGGAATGTCAGGGTAGAGTCATGAAAATTTTTGCAGCGAATTCTAATCCGCAGTTAGCCGAAAGTATAGCACAAGAATTAGGATGTGAGTTGGGAAAGTCAGAAGTTAAACGCTTCAGTGACGGGGAAATATCTGTTTCCATTCATGAGTCCGTAAGAGGAGTGGACTGTTTTATAGTTCAATCTACGTGTGCACCGATTAATGAAAATTTAATGGAATTGCTTTTGATGATTGATGCGGTTAAAAGAGCATCCGCAGCCAGAATTACAGCAATTATTCCGTACTTCGGTTATGCTAGACAAGACAGAAAAGCAAAACCTCGTGACCCTATTTCAGCTAAATTGGTAGCTAATCTTCTTACGACCGCCGGAGCTGATCGTATTTTAACGATGGAACTCCATACATTGCAAATTCAAGGATTTTTTGATATACCTGTTGACCATATTATTGCTGCTCCGCTTTTTGCTTCTTTCATTAAAGAAGTTGATGGATTTAATCCGGAAGAATTTACAGTTTTAGCTCCTGATTTAGGTTCGATTTCCAGAGCACGTCAATTTGCAACTCGACTTGGTTGCCCGCTCGCAATGATTGACAAAAGACGTCCCAGAGCAAATGTAAGTGAAGTTATGAACATTATCGGAGATGTAAAAGATAAGAAAATAATTTTGGTAGATGACATAATAGATACCGCAGGAACCATATGTAATGCTGCAAATGCAGTTGTTGAAAAGGGTGGAGCAAAAGAAGTATATGCTTACGTTGCGCATCCGGTTTTATCGGGAAATGCTTTGGAACGACTTCAAAAAAGCAGCATAAAGAAGATGATAGTTTTGAATACGATTAATCTTTCGGAAAGTAAAAAACTTGATAAATTTACAGTTTTAAATGTGGCACCCGTTATTTCTGAGGCGATAAAGAGGATTAACAGCGATCGCCCAATTTCTACCATGATTTTAGAATAATTTTCTGTTAAAGTGAATGATAAGATTTAATGAGTATTGATTATATTGTAGTAGGACTTGGAAATCCCGGAAAAGAATATGAAAAAACGCGTCATAACGTAGGGTTTATGGCGCTTGACTTTATTGCACAAAAAATTCCTATTGAATTTGGTTGCAAAAAGTTTAAATCAATTATAGGAACAGGAGAATTGGAAGGTAGAAATATACTTTTCATGAAACCGCAAACATACATGAATTTAAGTGGTCAAGCAGTTGTTGAAGCTGCTCGTTTTTACAAAGTTTTACCTGAAAAAATTATTCTTATTTTTGACGATATTTCTTTATCGTGCGGAAAAATTCGAATTCGTAATAAAGGGTCCCATGGAGGGCATAACGGAGTTAGGAATATAATTGATTTGTTTGGTACAGATAAGTTTCCCAGAATAAAAGTAGGAGTAGGAAGTAAACCCAACGAGCACTGGGATTTAGCAGATTGGGTGCTTTCAAAATTTACTGATAGAGATATGTCACTGCTAAATAATTCTATGGAAAGTACGTATGAATCGTTGAGATATATTATTTCAGGGGAATTTGAGACCGCAATGAATAAATTTAATTAAATTTTGAAGGAAGTGAGTAACAGATATAAATTAAAAATTTTATATCTTGCAAATGAAAAAAAGATTAGATGTGATATTGTTTGAAAGAGGACTTTTCAACAGCAGAGAAAAATCAAAAATAGCTATTATGGAAGGTTTAGTGTTTGTTGAGAATCAAAAATCTGATAAACCAGGTACGATGTACAATGAAGAATGTAAAATTGAAGTGAGAAATAATAAATTGAAATATGTCAGTAGAGGCGGGCTAAAACTCGAAAAAGCATTGGATGTTTTTCATATTAGTCTTGATGGTATTGTTGCTATGGATATAGGTGCTTCTACCGGAGGATTTACTGACTGTATGCTTCAAAACGGTTGTAAAAAAGTGTATTGTATAGATGTAGGTTACGGACAACTGGATTGGAAGCTTCGGAATGATATCAGAGTTGTAAATTTGGAAAGAACAAACATAAGATATATTGATAAATCTATCATAAGAGATGAAATAGGATTTTTTTCAGTTGATGTTTCTTTTATTTCACTCAGACTTGTGCTTCCTGTTGTGAGAGAAATAGTTAAAAATGGCGCATTGGGAGTATGTTTGATCAAGCCTCAATTTGAGGCGGGTAGGGAGAAAGTGGGTAAAAAAGGAGTAGTAAGAGATAGAGAAATTCATAAAGAAGTAGTGAGTTCAATATGTAATTTTTGTGTCGAAAATGGTTTTGCAGTTTTGAGCGTTGATTTTTCTCCCGTTAAGGGACCTGAAGGAAATATAGAATATCTTTTACTTGTAAAGAAATCGGATAATGCTTACATTGATGAGCCTGTTGACATTGAGAACGTAGTAGACTCATCTCACGAAGAATTAAAATCTTAGTTTAAAAATTTTTTCGGAGAGGTTTGAATTTGAATATAACGATTGTTTTCGGAAATAAAAGGAATAATATATATAAATGTATTTCAAATATCATAGATATTTTGATAAAATTTGGGATTAAAATTTTTATAGATGAACGGTATATTCTTCAATTCAATAGATCTGATATAAATTTTACGAATTATGATAATTTATTTAAAATAAGTGATATAATTTTAGCTGTAGGTGGAGATGGAACTATTATACGCATTGCAAAACAAGCTTCGGAATATGATAAGCCTGTTTTGGGGATTAATGTAGGTAGATTTGGTTTTTTAGCCGACGTTGAACAAAATAAATTAGATGTATTGTCAAATTTAATTTACGGAAACTATAAAATAAGCAATCGTATGATGCTTGAAATTACAATTGATGATCAAATAGTATGTGCACTAAATGATATATCAATTAATCGAGAAATTAGCTCTCCGATTGCAGATTATTGCATAAGTGATTCCAACGGCGAAATTTTCAATTATCATGCAGACGGTATAATAGCATGTACTCCTACGGGTTCTACTGCGTATTCTCTTTCAGCCGGAGGGCCTATAGTAGATACGAATTTGGAATGTATTATATTTACTCCTGTATGTGCACATTGTTTATCACCGAAAAGTATGGTTTTAGATTCGAAAAAAGAATTTTTTGTTGATTATGTTTTAAAAAATAATGCTTCGATTGGAATTTCGATTGATGGAAATATTTATTTAACAAAGCAAAAATCAGGATATTTGAAATTAAAGAAATCAAGGAAATATGCTAAATTTATTATTTTGAATGAAAATAATTTTTGTAAAAATATAAATAAATTTATTAATAAAGATTTTATATAGGAGATGATAAATTTGAATATACCCATAGAAGTTTCTGCTCGTCATGTACATCTTAGTTTAGATGCTGTGGAAGCGCTTTTCGGTAAAGGTTATAAATTGACGCCAAAAAAAGATCTTTCTCAGCCAGGACAGTATGCATGTGAAGAAAGAGTGAGCATAATAGGACCTCGTGGAATTTTGGAAAAGGTTGCAGTTTTAGGACCTGAACGTAAAAAAACTCAAGTTGAAATTTCGCTTACTGATTCAATAAAAATAGGCATAAAAATTCCAATAAGAGAATCAGGAGATTTATTTAATACTTCGGGATGTATTTTGGAAGGACCAAAGGGAAAGTTTGAAATTCATGAAGGTTTAATTGCGGCTAAAAGACATATTCACATGTCTCCGTCGGACTCTCAAGTTATTAAAGTAAAAAATGGAGAAGTGGTTTCTGTAAAAATTCTTAGCGATGAGAGATCTTTAATTTTTAGTGATGTAGTTGTGAGAGTCAATAGTCAATTTAATTTAGCAATGCATATTGATACGGATGAAGCAAATGCATTGAATGCTAAAAATGGGCTGTACGGAAATATATTTAGAGCATAACAAGCATAAAAAAGCATGTAAATTATGAAATTTTATATTAATACGTACAAAAAGTTTTTAACAATTGTTGTTAATGTTGATTTAAAATGAGAGTTGTAGTAATATACTAAATTGTAATAGCAAATTTTGATGTTTATGTGAGTTTGTTATTTAATAAAGGTTGGTTATAGTGGAATTTATTCACAAGACAGTTTTGTTGAAAGAAACTGTAAAGTATCTTAATATTATTTCAGATGGCGTGTATGTTGATGGGACAGCTGGAGGAGCCGGGCTTTCTTTAGAAATAGCATCGATGCTTTCTCCGAAGGGTAAACTCTTGTGTATTGATCAAGATCCAGATGCTGTTTTAACTTGCAGAGATAGGTTAAAAAATTTTAATAATGTAGTTGTGGTACAGGATAATTTTTCTAATATAAAGAGTATAGTACATAATAACGAATTTACCGGTGTAGATGGAGTTGTATTTGATTTAGGGGTTTCTTCGTATCAGTTAGATTCAGCTGAACGTGGTTTTTCTTATAAGCATGATGCACCACTTGATATGCGGATGAGTAAAAGTGGAGAATCTGCATTTGATGTGGTAAATTTTATGAGTTATGAACAGCTTAGATACATAATAAGTACATATGGTGAGGAAAAATTTTCTTCTAATATAGCTGCGAAAATTGTAAAAAAAAGAGAAAAGAGTAATATAAAAACTACTTTGGAATTAGCTGAGATAGTTAAGGATGCAATTCCTTGTTATTCACGGAGAGAGGGATCTCATCCTGCTAAAAGGACATTTCAAGCGATAAGGATTTATGTAAATAAAGAGTTGGAAAGTTTAGAATCAGGTTTGGACAGTGCTTTTGAAATTTTGAATAAAGGTGGAAGGTTAGTAGTTATAACTTTTCATTCTTTGGAGGATAGAATTGTTAAAACTAAAATGAATAAGTGGGCGCAAGGATGTATTTGCCCGTCGGATTTTCCAATATGTGTTTGTAAAAATGTTCAAAAAGCTAAGATTGTACATAAAAAAGCAATTAAACCATCTGAAAGTGAATTGAAAAATAATTCAAGAAGTAGAAGTGCAAAGCTGAGGGTTTGCGAAAAAATTGTGTAAATTTTTGTGGAGATGTTGTTGTAGATGTATAACAGAAATGCTGCATTTGATTTTAAAACGTTAGAGGAGAAAAAATTTAAAAGGGAAGGAAAAGTCATAAAGCTTCCCAATAGAGGGGCTCGCAAAAAAGAAAAGCTTAGAGCTCAGAAGATAATTCTTACCAGTGTTTTTTCGGCTTTTTTTGGAGTGGTAATAGGAGTTTCCGGATTTATTGCAGGACAAGCTCGTCTTACAGAAGTTGTGGATAAATATTCTAAAGCTTCTAAACAATTGGAGGAGTGTAAAAGCGCAAACACAGGTTTAGAAATGAAATTGAAGGAACTTAGTGGATATTCAGATAAATCTGAATTTAGTGGAAATTCGAGAATAGAATTGGTGAAAGTACATAAAGAAAATATAGCTGAAATAAAATAATTTTCAAAAGTTTAATGTTTGTGAAATTTTAATATATAAAAAAAGAACCATATAGTCCTTGATGTATGGGTCGTTTTTGTGTGTTAAAAATTGTTTGGTAACTGTATATTTTAGTTTGAGAGACAATAAAATTATGATTATAAAATTTTATAGAGAATACAATACGTAGTACGTGATATGGATTGTTTGTAAAAATGTAAAGCTTTGGCACATAAGGTGATGTTATATACAAAAAAGTAATGCGGAAATTTAATACATCAAATTGTTAATAGTTAAAAGTATATTAAAAAATACACAGTTGATAGCGATTGTGTTTGGATTTTTTACATAATGTAGAGCATGTGATTTTTAAAATTTATCAAATGTTTGATTTGTATCGTACGGCACATAAAACAACACATTAAAAAATTTTTTTGTAAATTCTTAATTACTTTGACAGTAAATATAGAAATTAATTAGTTTTTTAAATTTCTGAACAATGGTATAATAATATCATTAATTTGTTGTTGAGGACGGAGAAATATGAAAAGTGTGTTAATAGCAATGAGCGGTGGAGTTGATAGTTCTGTTGCGGCATTACTTTCTGTAAATAAAGGATTTAAATGCGTAGGAGCAATGATGAAATTATTTCAAGGAGAAGTTGATTCCGTAAAATGTGATAAAACTTGTTGTTCACTAGACGATTCCAAAGATGCTCGTTCAGTAGCTTTTAAGTTAGGAATACCTTTTTATGTATTTAACTTTAAAGATGAGTTTAAAGAAAAAGTAATAGAAAAATTTATAAAATGTTATCAGCGAGGAGAAACTCCAAATCCATGTATTGAATGTAATAAATATTTGAAATTTGACAAAATGATTAACAGAGCATCAGAATTAGGTCTTGATTTTGTTGCAACTGGTCATTATGCTCGAATAGAATACGATTGTGGGCTTGGAAGATATCTGTTGAAAAAGGGAGTAGATGTTAATAAAGATCAAAGCTATGTTTTATATTCCATGACTCAGAATCAACTTCGCCGTACACTTTTTCCACTTGGAAATCTTACAAAAAAAGAAGTTAGGGAAATAGCTTTATCAAATGGTTTTGTGAATGCAAATAAAAGTGAAAGCCAAGATATATGTTTTGTTCCGGATGGAGATTACGCAAAATTTATAAAAAATTACGCTAAGAATGATATAGGATTTGAGAACGGAAATTTTATTGATAAGTCAGGAAAAATTATAGGCCGGCACAGTGGTATAGTTAATTATACTGTTGGACAAAGAAAAGGGTTAGGTATAAGTTGGAAATATCCTCTTTACGTTTGTAGTATAGATGCAGTTAAAAACAATGTAGTATTGGGAGATAAAGATTCTCTTTATTTCAAAAGAGTTTTTGCTTCAGATATAAATTTAATTCCAATGGATAAGCTAAACAGTGCAATTAAAGTCAGTGCAAAGTTAAGATATAAACAATCCGAACAACCTGCTGTATTACATCAAATCGATGAAAATACATTGTGTGTAGAATTTGATTCTCCTCAAAGAGCACCTGCCAAAGGACAGGCTTTAGTGCTGTATGATGGTGATACTGTTATCGGAGGAGGAACTATAATATGATAAATATTATAAAAATTGAAAATTTACAGTTGATATTTAGTTGATTTATGATATACTTGAAAATAATAAAGTCTGTGGAGGTGTAGTTTTATGCCAGATGTGGTAGTAGATGATCGTTGTTTTGATTATGGAGCATTTAACAGAAAAATAAAGTTAAAAAATGGAACTAAATTGTTCCCTACTAAAGGTAAACCTGATATTATCGACGTGAAACAGGGATATACCGATCTTGATTGTTATTTTTTAGCTGCTATTATTGCAGTATTAAAGCATAACCCTGAAAAAATAATAGATTGTTTTCCAGATTATAAAGGCTTGTCTGAGGAAGAAGTTTATGCGAAATTTAACAGTGACAAAACTATAAAAATAAGATTTTTTAAAGTGAAAATAATAGGTGATACGTATTTTCCTAATGGGATAATAGATATTGTTGTAGATAAGACTGCTCTTAGAAAGAAAGGTGTCGCGTGGGTGCGATTCCTTGAGAAAGCTTACTCAATTTATAAAACTAAAAAATGTGATGGTTACGGTAAAGAAATTCCTGACAAAGAATTTGCTGATAAAAAAATTAAATCTCGTATAATAGATGGTATATACGGTGGTGATTCTGGGTCGGCTATTGTGACTTTGACTGGGAAAAAATCTCATACTGAGTATTTGGGAACGAACCGTGAAAGATCTAAATTTAAGAAATTCGATAAATATTCTGAAGAAGCGATAGCACTTTACAATAGAATAGAAAGATATTTAAATAGTGGAAAAGCTGTTACAGCTTCAGCAAATCGAGGAAGTACGCTTTATAAGAAAGGGTTGTTTTTTCAACATGTTTATGCGGTTATTGGTACTGAGGAAAAAGCTGGTTATAAGTATTTTATATTGAAAAATCCGTATGCTAACAGGTCGCGTGAATATTCAGTAGATTCCAAAGGAAATTATCATAGCAGAACGGCAATACCTAAGGAAGAAAAAGACAAAGGTATATCGCTCATAGAAGTTAATGATTTTTTAAGGAATTTTGGAGATATAGGAGTTGAAGATGATTAAAAAATGACTTTTATTACTCGTATTATAGTCATAAATATATTAAACCTTCTCTTGATTTTTTATTCAGGAGAAGGAATTTTATTTTTTTACTTTAAATTAATTATTTTATCTGCCCAGTTTTTATAAAAATTTTCTTCATGAGAAACAAGTATTAAATTTCCTTCCCATTTAATGAGTTGCTCTTTTAAAGCATCTTTAGAATCGGGATCCAAGTGGTTTGTAGGTTCATCGAGTATAAGAAAATTTGATTTTTTATTTTCAAGTATACACAATTTTACTTTTGATTGTTCTCCACCGCTTAAAGTTACTATTTTTTGAAGTGCATTTTTTGAAGATATGCCGCACTGAGCTAATTTTTTTCTTACCTCTGTGTTCGAAAATTTAGGAAACGCTTCTTTTAATATTTCTACAGGCGTAAATTCCGAGTTGTTCCAGTTCAAGTCTTGTTCATAGTATGCTGTTTTTACGTAGTCTGCAAAATTAAAATATCCTGAAATAGGATTTATTATACCTAAAAGCGTTTTTAAAAGTGTAGATTTTCCTATTCCATTAAACCCGGTTATAACTATTTTTTCACCGGATTTGGCTTCGAAACTAATTTTGGGTAACAGAGGCTTTTTGTATCCAATTTCAAGAGAATGAACTTTAAGTGCTTTGGATGTTCCTAAAGGTATGGAAATAAATTTAAAATTTGGTTTGGGGTTTGTCTGTGGAGGAGGTATTTTTTCCATTTTTTCTAATTTTTTAAGTCGAGATTGAGCTTGTTTTGCTGTGGAAGCTCTAACTCTGTTTTTTGCAATATACTCCTCTTGTTTTTTGATTTCTTTTTGTTGTGACTGGTATTCTCTTATGTAGCTTTCTTTACGCAGTCCTTTTATTTCTAAGAATTTACTGATATTTCCGGGATATTTGGTTATTTTTTGAAATTCTATGTCCAATATACGATTAGTTATTTTATCTAAAAAACTTAAATCATGAGATATTACAATGAAGCTATTTTTGAAATTTTTTAGAAAATCGGTTAACCAATCTACGTGATTTTTGTCCAGAAAATTAGTGGGTTCGTCTAAAAGAAGTACATCAGGGTTCTTTAGTAAAAGTTTAGCGAGTATTACTTTAGCTCTTTGACCTCCACTTAATTTTTTTAATATGGTATCAATTCCAATAGAAGTAATTCCCAAACCGCCTGCAACCTTTAATATGTTGCTTTCTATTTCATAAAATCCACAATTAATGAGAAGATTTTGGTAATCTGATGCTTTTTGAGCATCTGATTCTGAAAAATTTTCTGACATATTTTTATATATCTTATTCAATTTTTTTTCAATTTCATAAAGTTCATCAAAAGCTGTTTTCAAATATTCCATTATTGTTATTTCAGTGTTTATCTCTGCGTATTGGTCTAAATACCCTATTTTTTTATCTTTTTGCCATCGTATTTCTCCGCTATCGGGAGTTATATCCCCTATAATCGAGCGTAGAAGTGTGGTTTTTCCTGCTCCGTTTTGCCCAACTATTCCCACATGTTCACCTTTGAATATTTCAAAATTTGAATTTTGGTATAAAATTTTATCTCCAAAAGAATGCGTAAGACCGCTTACTTCCAATAGTGCCATATTAAGTTACTCCTTAAAATAAAAAAATTCAGACTATAGCAAAAAACATCTGCCATAGCCTTACAAGTTAAAAATCAGTTGCAAAAATATACCGTAACAAACGGCAAAACTTACAAACTGATGAGATATATTTTTGGCTTTGTGAGATGTCTCATCAATATTCAAAACACAAAGCTAATTTAATGGTTAAAATCATCTTCAAAACCTCTCTCATGTAAACATTATATCATACAAATATAAAAATTTTCAATATTAATAGTAAATTATTTTAAAAAAATTTGCCAAAAGATAAAATGTATGATATTATGTGCATATTGTTATATAATTTTGAAGGTGGTGAAATATAAATATATAATTTATAAATTGATCGTTTTGTAAAATTAAAGGAGGAATATAAAAGATTATTTGCAATTACATTAGCGGGTATTATAAATTTTGTGCTTGCCGGATGCGGTAAATCTGATAAAACAAACTCAGAAATAAAAAAAAGTTGAACGAAGAAAAAATTAAATCTACTACCGTGAAATCTGAGGTAGATAAACTGAAATTATTCACGAAACACGAGTTTTATGAACGCTAATCAGAAAAATATGAAAAAATGATAATAAAGTTTTTACAGTAGTGATTTTAAATAATTTTTTAATATAAAAATTTATTTCAAGATTAAATCTATTTTTGAGCAAAATAAATTATATCTATATTTTATAAAAATTGAAAGATAGGAGTTATATTATGGAAAATTCAAATGAAAATGCAAAATTTATAGAAAGATTAAATAAAATAATTCTTAACAAAGATTTTTTAAATAAACTTTTAACACTTGAAAAAATTGAAGATGTAAAAAAACTATTTTCTGATAATGGAATTGAAATAACTAATGAAGAGTTAAAACTAATGGGGGAATATCTAAGAGAATATATAAGGTGCGAAAATAAGGATAGTAAACTCACCGAGAAAGAGTTGGAATATGTTTCCGGTGGAATAAATGTAATTGTAAGATATCTTGGTAGATGGATATCACTTCCATTTGCTTTAGGTGGATATTTGGTAGGATCAATACCAACAGCTTTTGTGAGAGGAATATATGATGGAGCAAGAGATACTTGGTACAATGATGATTAGTAGGAGTTATGGACATGGACTATGAATCTTCCAATTTGAAGGAAAATTGTAATTCGAAAAATTTTCCTCCGGAAATTGTTTTTGAAAAAGAATATGTGAAAGAATTGTTGAAATGCAAAAATGAAACCGAGCTCATTGATTCTTTAAAAAAGAAAAACGTAGAGATAACAACGTTTGATGCAAAGTTTATACTAAATCAGGTTAAAAAATATAAAGAGAGTATTTCGGGTAAAGATTTAAATTATCAAGAAATACCGGATATATACTTGCAAGACATATCCGGTGGGAGAAATTTGTTGCATTATTTTCTTTTACCCGTATATGCTGGGGGATATGTAATAGGAGCAACCCCTATGGTTGGGGTTGCTCTTTATAATATGTTACGAGGAGTTTATGATCAGCTTAGAGGAAATTAATTATAAATATTAAATTGATTTCTAATAAGTATTTTTAATTTAAAATAGGAATTATTTCTTATTGATAACTAATATGTTAAAAAGATCAATTTAAAAAATTTTTTCAAATTGTGTTCTGTGAAAATAAATATACCACTTATTACAAAATATTATATTAAAATTTCAAACAGTTGTATTTTTAAATTAAGTTAATATCTATAGCAGCAAATTTACTTTGCCGTTAATTATTTTTGTATACTGAAATCAAAATGAGAAAATATATAATCTATTTATAATAATTTTTAAAAGTCTAATGCTGTCGTTTTGTGTGTCAAATTTTTAATATATGTATGTATAAATCCCCTACGTAAAAGTTGGGGGATTTTATGGTGTCTTTAATTTTCTTTTTCAAGAACCAAAAGTGGATCAATAAATTTTCCATCCTTAAATATTGCTAAATGAATGTGCGGATCATCTGTAATTTCGCAAGGAATTTTTGAAACAGAACCTATTTCTTGTCCTGATTTTATTTTTTCATCTTTTTTTACAAGAACTGTTTCTCCTAGTCCCGAATAGTATGCTGTAAAACCTGAATCATGTTCAATTTTTACTGTAACTCCGTAAGAAGAGTCGGTATAAATATCTTTTACGATTCCATCGGTTATAGATTTAACTGTACTTCCTGAATCAGCTGCAAAGTCCGTTCCGTTATGCGAACGCCAATCATTCATAGTTTTTGAATATATCGGTTTTCCATCACTGAATTCTTTTATTATATGATTTCCGGCAGGGTAGACTATTAAATTTTCGGAATTTTGTGCGGAAACGGCTTGAGTTTCTTCTGTTTCAGATTCTTGTGAATCATTGTTTTGAGATTTTTTAATTGAACTGTCATAGGGAATTGTTCGTTTGTTCCCTGAAGCAGATTTTTCTTCCGAACTTTTTTTATCTAATATAGAATTTTTGTCGGAATTTTGAGAGGATATTTTATTTTGATTTTGGGAAACATTATGTGTTTTTGATTCAGGTTTGGAAGGAACCATAAAATCTTTTACACTTTGATAAGTAGACCACGCAGCTGCAGATATTGCAGTAAGACAAATTGCAAGAGCGATGTAAAATTTTTTACCTTTCTTGTTTGGCTTGTCAGGGACTTGAGTATTTGGCTCTTTTTTGGAATTATTTTTATTTAATGTATTCATTTTCCACTACACCTCCGTTTTTATTATTGACCGTTTTTTATTTCGGTATACAATTTTTTCTAATTTAAATTACAAATTATTAATAATAAAAAATGGCATATTATCCGATAAAATGTTATAATGTGCCCTGAAGTACTTATTAAATAAGTGTGCTAAGGAGTAGTTTGTATGGAATTGAAAGAAGAATTTATAAATATATATAAAAATAATATAAAGCGTGAGGGTTCGGAGGCGCTTCTAAAATGGATGGAATCTACGGATTTCTTTATTGCACCCGCAAGTACTCGTTATCACTGTGCATGTAGGGAAGGGTTGCTTAAACACAGTATAAACGTTTATAAAACTTTTATTGAAAAGCATTTTAACGAAGAAACAGATAATTTAGAAAGCGTAACAATATGTTCTTTACTTCACGATTTATGTAAAGCTCAGTTTTATAAAACATCTTTGAGAAATGTAAAAAATGAATCTACCGGAGTATGGGAACAGGTTCCTTTCTATATGATTGAAGATTCTTTTCCTTATGGGCACGGAGAAAAATCTGTTTTTTTAATAGAGAGATTTATGCGTTTGAAAACCGGTGAAGCTATGGCTATAAGATGGCATATGGGAGGATTTGATGATTCAGCTAAATCCGGAGGATTTTCGATGAGTGTTGCATTTGATAAGTATCCTCTTGCGGTTCAGCTCCATATGTCGGATTTGGAAGCTACATATTTAAGAGAAAAAGGTACGTCAAACGTTAAAAAATAAAATTTCTATATTATACATACGTTGAAGGGAAGTGATTTAAATTAAAATATTGGTATTAAATTCAGGAAGTTCTTCGCTTAAATATCAACTTATAGATATGCAAAATGAAAAGATGCTTGCAAAAGGTATATGCGAAAAAATAGGTTCAGCAGACAGTGATGTGCATCAATGGATTCATGGAAAACAGGTAATAAGTAAGAATGTAGGTAATATAAATAATCATAAAGAAGCATTTATATATATTGAAAAAATGCTTATGGATAAAAATGCAGGCGTAATAAAAGATATTTCTGAAATATCAGCTGTGGGTCATAGGGTGGTTCACGGCGGAGAATATTTCAGAAATCCTGCCATAATAAATGATGAAGTAATTGAAGAAATAAAAAGCTTGATTCCTCTTGCACCTCTCCATAATGCGGCTCACATTGCAGGTATAGAAGCTTGCCGATCTCTTTTGGGTGAAAAAATACCTCAAGTTGCGGTTTTTGATACATCATTTTATTTCGATTTACCTGCAAAAGCTTATATGTTTCCGATTCCTTACGAGTATTACGAAAAATATCATATTCGCAAGTATGGATTTCATGGTACATCTCATAAATTTGTTTCAAATAGGTATTGTGAAATTTCGGATAAAAATTTAAATGAAATAAAAATTATAAGTTGTCATATGGGTAACGGTTCATCTATAACTGCTGTAAAAAATGGTAAAGCGGTAGATACAAGCATGGGATTGACTCCCTTAGGTGGAATTATGATGGGTACACGTTCGGGTTCACTCGATCCATCGGTGATACTTCATCTTGCGCAGCGTGAATCAATAGGCGTTGATAAAATTAATGAAATTTTAAATAAAAAATCAGGAATGATTGGTATTTCCGGAATAAGCAGTGACGACAGAGCCGTAGAAAAAGCTGCACGTGACGGAAATAAAAGGGCACAGCTTGCTCATGAAATGATGATATATCAGATAACTAATTATATAGGTGCTTATAGTGCTGTTCTAAAAGGTTGTGATGCAATAATTTTTACAGGTGGAATCGGAGAAAATCAATGGATGCATCGAGAAAAAATCTGTAATAACTTAAAATTTGCAGGCGTAAAAATTGATAATGAACTGAATAAATTTTACGTTGGGGGAAAAGAGGGAAGAATATCTACGCAAACTTCGTCAGTAGATGTATTCGTTATACCTACAAATGAAGAACTTGCAATCGCAAGAGATACTTTATTATTAGTTAGAGATATTGAACAATAAGAGGAGATGAATCTTCAAATGGGTATAAAAAATATCGCTGTTTTAACAAGCGGAGGTGATGCTCCGGGTATGAATGCTGTAGTGCGTGCTATTACCAGATGTGCAATTGCAAATGATATAAATGTTATCGGAGTAAAACGAGGATACATGGGTTTACGTCGAGGAGACGTCGTTCAAATGAATTTAAGAACCGTATCTGATATAATTCATAGAGGTGGTACGATACTCTACAGTTCACGAGACCCTGAATTTAAAACATCGGAAGGTTTTAAACAAGCTGTTGATTTTTGTAAAAAATCCAATATAGATGCCGTTATAACAATAGGTGGAGATGGCACACTCAAAGGAGCTATGAACCTTATTGATAACGGAATAAATTGTGTTTTTATACCGGCAACTATAGATAATGACGTTTTTTGCAGCGATTATTCAATTGGATTTGATACAGCAGTAAATACAGCCACTGAAATGGTAGACAAAATAAGAGATACTGCACAGTCGCATGAAAAATGTAGTGTAGTTGAAGTTATGGGTAGACATTGCGGAGATATTGCAATCAATACCGGAATCGCCGTTGGAGCAACTGCTATAATTGTTCCAGAAATAAAGTGTGATTTTGAAAGAGACGTTATTGAAAGAATAAAAATTACTCAAAGTATGGGTAAAAGACATTTTATAATTATTGTGGCAGAACACTGTGCAGATTCTTTTAAAGTTGCAGAAAAAATTCAGGAAAAAACCGGCATTCAGGCAAGAACTACAATTTTAGGACACGTACAAAGAGGCGGTTCACCGACACTTAGAGATCGTGTAGTTGCAAGTCTTATGGGATGCAGAGCAGTAGATGTTTTACTACAAGGACAAGAAAATCGTATAATATCTAAAAAATGTAACAAGGTTGTGGATTACAGTATTGAAGAAGCATTAAATTTGAAAAAAATTTTTAATTATGATTTGTATAAATGTGCGCTACAAATTTCAATTTGATTTTTCATTAATTTATATAAATAAACTTTATAGCGATGTAACAATAGAAAAGAAATTAATATCAAAAAATACAGACGCAAATGATTTAAAAACCACATATACAAAATTAATATTTTGTATAACTCGGGGGACATAAAAATATGAAACAGCAAAAAACTCTTTCCATAGCATATAATTCAGTATTCATAGTATTATCGCTTATATTAGGATTTTTGGGTCGTTTATCGATACTTCCGATATTTCCTTTCCTCAAACTCGACTTTTCTGATATACCTGTTTTTCTTTCTACGCTCATCTCAGGTATCCCTTCAGGATTGATTGTTTTGTTTGTTTCATTAATACTCAGAACTTTTATGTTTAGTTCTTCCGGATGGATTGGATTTGTAATACGTTCAACTTCTGCTATTATAGTCGTATTTTTAGGAATATTCAATTCAAATAAAATCAAAAAACCTTTCAAAATTCTTGGTATTACTTTTGGAATTCTAATTTGTCTTTTTTTCAAACTTATAATTAATTATCTCTTATGGACAAACTTTTTCAATATTTCTCCTACAATTATTAATAAATTTATGATCTCTGTAATTATTCCTTATAATTTACTAAAATTAGTAATAACTATTTTAAGTTCATATATTTTGGAAAATTATGTAAATAAAATTATAAAATAATCAACTTCAAAATATATTTTGACAAACATATGTTTTTATGATAATAATACTATGGTATGCCCCCTTAGTTAAATGGATATAACAAGTCCCTCCTAAGGATTAGTTGTCAGTTCGATTCTGGCAGGGGGTACCATTTTTTTGTCTCAATTATTTTTATTAAATTTATATGATCTTGATATTTTTATATTGTTATGATATAATATAGTTAATGATATTTAAAAGGGAGTTCCAATGATGCAGAAAAAATTAAAATCATCTAAAATAGCAGCGGTGTTGGCGTGTTTGCAACTGGCAAATCCTCTTGTGTTTGCTGCAGATTCCTCTGCTGATTACAATAGTCAAGATTTTAATAAATCGTACTATGCTAACACTGAAACAATCAAGAAAGCAGTTAAATGGGAATCCATTGCATTGGGTCTGGGTACAATTGGGGTAATAAGTGGAATTGTTTTGAATGATATATCTAATAATCATAGTTTTTTAGAAAAAATTCGTTATGAATTTGGAAAAGATTACTTAAAGGAGTTTGAAGAACTTTATAATAAAAGTCTATCAGGACATTCTGTAGCTGACTGTGGTAGGATGCTCGAATTTTATAATATGCATTTTGTTTGTTTAAACAATCTTAATAAATCAGTTTTCGATTCGGGATTTGGTTTATATGTTGGTCATGAAAGAAACCCATTTCACGTTATGGAAGATGGAACGTATGTTTTTATACCAGGAGCAGACTGTACGAGTTTTAAAGAAGAGTATTTTTTCTGGAAAAGAATAAATAAAGAAATAAATCATGAAATAGATAATCTTAGATATTCATGTTCAAAAGATTCTAATTATAAGTGTGATCAGTTAAGTTTGTTGTCTCATTCTATATCCCATAGGTTAATTATATTGGAACAAATACTTGAGAATAAGTATGATATACAAGGGAAATATAATGAATTTGGATATGATCGAAATGGATACGATCGAAATGGATACGACCGAGACGGATATGATCGAGATGGATATAATCGAAAGGGATATGATAAATTTGGACTCAACAAAGAGGGTAAGGATAGAAATGGATACTACGGAAGCAAGCAAGATCGCCATCTATATAACCAGTTCGGATATGACCGAGATGGATATGATCGAAAAGGATATGATAGATTTGGACTCAACAAAGATGGTAAGGATATAAATGGGTACTACGGAAGCAGACTAGATTGTTGTCGGTATGGTCAAGACGGATATGATGTATGTGGATATGATCGAGGTGGATACGACCGGAATGGATATGACCGAGAGGGATATGATAAATTTGGACTCAACAAAGAGGGTAAGGATAGAAATGGATGCCACGGAAGCGAGCAAAATCGTCATCTATATGACCGGTACGGATATGATGTGAATGGATACGACCGAGAGGGATACAATCGATGTGGACTCAACAAAGAGGGTATCGATAGAATTGGGTACCGCGGAAGCAAGCAAGATCGTCATTTATATGACCAATACGGATACGATCGAGAGGGATACGATCGAGGCGGATACGATCGATATGGACTCAACAAAGAGGGTAAGGATAGAAATGGATACTACGGAAGCAAGCAAGATCGTCATCTGTATGACAAGTTCGGATATGATGCGTTTGGATATGATCGAGGTGGGTACGACAGAAATGGATATGACCGAAATGGCTTCCGAAGAAAATGTCCTCTAACTCTAGACGCGTTTGAAAAATTAATAGGTGAAAAAGATACTTCCAGTGAATCAGGTGAAGAACTGTGCAATTTGTTTGAAGAAAATTTTGCAAAAGCCCAAATTGCAGGAAAAACACGTGAATCTCTAGAAGAAGAGTATAAATTCTGGCTTGGAATTATTAAAAAAATAACACGTAAATTCTCAGGGGCAATACCTGATAGAAATAAATGGGGATATTTACGAGCATCAGTGGTAGAAAGAAGAACATCTTTACAACAAAAAATAAATGAAATGAAAAGAAGATAATTAAGTTCAAATTTTGTTGATCAAATAGTTTGCAATTTCTTCTGTATGCATTCCACGAGAACCTTTTATTAAAATTTTGTCGCCCATAGTAATATGATTATTCAAAAATCTACAGGTTTCTCTATTATCGGTAAAATGTGCGATTAATATATCTTTATTGGAAGATTTTGCTCCGTCAGATAAGTATTTTGAATTTTCTCCTATAGTTATCAAAACGTCGATACCCTCAATAGCAATATACCTTCCTGTTTCAAAATGAATTTCAGGAGACTTCTCCCCTAATTCTAACATATCTGCGATAACTACAATATTTCGTCCCGGCTTTGCAAGAGTTTTGAGTACACTTACCGAGCTTTTGACTGAGTCGGGGCTTGCATTATATGAATCGTTTATAATTGTAATTTCATTCAATTCGATGATTTGTTGCCTCATATCTACGTTTTGGAATTTTAATAATCCCTTTTTTATGTCTTCTATATGAACTCCCATACCCTCAGCTACCGCTATAGCAGCTAAAGCATTATATACATTATGAATTCCAAGACATGGAATGGTAATAGATTCCCTGTATCTCGGAGTAATTAAAGTAAAATGAGTTTCATTATTGTCAGAATAAATGTCTTGACATCTATATGGGTAATTACCATTCATTCCAAAGTAAATTATATTATTGTGCAATAACTTAATTTCAGGATCAGATAAAATTGGAGAATCTCCGTTAAGATACAGAACTCCCTTATTTTTGGGGAGCATTTTAATTTTCTCTTTGCATGTATTTTGAGTAGATTTGAAATTTTCAATATGAGAAACTCCAATATTTGTAATAACTCCTATATCGATATTCGCAATTTCGGAAAGTCTATCCATTTCTCCGAATTCGCTTACGCCCATTTCGATAACTGCAGCCTGATGGTTGGAATTAAGGTTAAATAATGTTAGAGGAAGTCCAATTTGTCCATTATAGTTCGACTGAGTTTTTAGTACGTTCAAAGATTCACCAAGTGCTGCAGCAATCATTTCTTTAGTAGTGGTTTTCCCTACACTGCCTGTTACTCCTATGAAAGGAATTTTAAATTTGTTTCTATAATATTTTGCTAAATCTCCTAATGCTCTTTGAGTGGATTTTACCATTATCAGAGAACCTTCGAGATTTTTTGTGGTATCGTGATGTTCTTGAACAAGTGAAACCGAAGCTCCGGATTCAAAAGCCTTTTCAATAAACATATGACCGTCATTATTTGCTCCTATCAAGGGAATAAATAATGAATTTTTTTCACATTTTCTACTGTCTATAAACACTGATGTCACTGTTACGTCAGTATTACCCGAGAGAAGTTTACCTCCCGTGGCCTCAATTATTTCTGATATGGTAAGTTGTTCCATATGTTACCTCGTTTTATATTTTTTTATTTAAAATACTTTTTATTATGGTTCTTTCATCAAAAGGGTATTTTATACCGTTAATTTCCTGATAATCTTCATGTCCTTTCCCCGCCAAAACTATAATATCTCCCTTTTGAGCGTTGCTAAGACAATAACGAATAGCTTCTTTACGATTTTCTATTACAATGTATTTTCCGCTTGTTTTTTCTATTCCCATTTTAATATCTTCAATTATTTCCGAAGGTTTTTCAAATCGAGGGTTATCGCTTGTTATTACCGCTAAATCAGCTAAATTTCCAGCAGTTTCTCCCATTTCATACCTACGAACTTTAGGTCTGTTCCCTCCGGCTCCAAACAATACAATTAATCTGTGAGGATTATATTTTCTAAGTGTTTTTAAAATATTTTCCATACTCAAGGCATTATGGGCGTAATCGATAAAAAGAGAGTAATTGTCCGAAACTTTTACAGGTTCAACACGTCCCCTAACTTTAACATGCGCAAGGCCATTTTTTATGCTTTCATTTGAAATTTTCATGTAATGAGAGACCGCAGAAGCTGCAAGAGCGTTGTATACATTAAATTCACCGGGAATAGAAATGTATACATTTTCCACATTTAAATCTCCATATAAATTACAATTTACTCCGATATCGCCGAATTTATTTACTAAATTTATATTGGTGGCACAATAATCAGCTGAATTTTTTATTCCAAAAGTCTTAACTTCACAAGTATGGTTCTTTACTATTTCAGAACTTTTTTCATCGTCAGTATTTATAAAACCAACTTTACACCTCTTAAGCAACATACTTTTACACTCGAGATATTCTTGCATTGAACTGTGTTCATTTGTTCCAATATGATCGTGTGAGAAATTTGTAAAAATACCGTAATCAAATTTGAATCCATCTAGCCTGTGATTTTTAAGTCCTATCGAAGAAGCCTCAAGTACAACACACTTGCACCCATTATTCACCATTTTTCTGAAATTTTTCTGTATTTCATAAGACTCAGGAGTAGTATTGCTGAGTTTTACAATTTCATTTCCAACTACAGCACCTATAGTTCCTATAACACCGGTTTTCAAACCTGGTTGCTCCAAAATAGACCTAATCATAAAAGATGTTGTAGTTTTACCTTTTGTTCCGGTTATACCGATTGTAATAAGTTCTTTTGCCGGATTTTCAAAAAAAGCGGCTGATGCATACGCTAAAAATTCTCGTGTATTTTTTACTTTTATAACAGCTACTTTATTATGTGTATTTACGTTTTTTTGAACTGCTATAGCTCTAGCACCGTTTTTCACAGCTTCGTCAATATAATCATGTCCGTCAAAATTAGAACCACACAGACACACAAAAAGACTTCCTTTAGTTACTTTTGAAGAATTATAACATATATCTGAAATTTCAATTTCTATATTGCCTGTAGTTTCTATCAAATTTATATTTTTTATAATGTTTTTAAGAATCATTTAAAATTACCCTCTATTTAGTGAAAAAATCTTTATAATCTATTTTCATGGATTTTTTTACTTTTTCTAAAGTTTCGTTAGTTACAATTTTTGCTTTTTCAGTGCCTTCAAATGCCACTTTGTATACTTCTGAAATGTTTTGTTCGAGAAGTTTTCTTCTTTCTCGTATTGGTGCTAATATATCTTGAAGTACTTCATTTAAATATTTTTTTACTTTAACATCGCCCAACCCACCTTTTTCATAGTGAGATTTCATGGCACTTATTTTTTCTTTATCATTTCCGAATGCTTCAAGATAAATAAATACAGGATTATCTTTCGTGTTTCCAGGATCGTTTACGTTAAGATGATTTGGGTCTGTAAACATTTTCATTACTTTTTTTTCTATCTCATCAGGTGAATCAGATAAAAATATAGTATTTCCGAGAGATTTACTCATTTTATTCTTACCATCTGTACCTATTAATCTTGGAGTTTTGGATAAAATAATTTTTGGTTCTTTAAGAGTATCACCGTAGTAAGAATTAAATTTTCTTACAATTTCACACGTTTGTTCAATCATAGGCGACTGATCTTCACCTGCAGGTACAAGGTCAGCTCCAAAAGCAGTAATGTCAGCTGCCTGACTTACAGGATAGGTTAAGAAACCGGCGGGAATTCCCCCTCCGAAATTTCTTAATTTAAGTTCTTGCTTTATTGTAGGATTTCTTTCAAGACGTGCAACACTTACCAAGTTAAGATAAAACACAGTAAGTTCGGCAATAGCCGGTATCATAGATTGTATGCATATTGTAGTTTTTTGCGGATTAATTCCCACAGATAAATAGTCCAGTAGCAGCTCAACTATATTATCCCGCACTTTTTGTGGATTATCTGCATTATCAGTTAAAGCTTGAACGTCAGCGACAAGTATATATTGATTATATTTATCTTGTAATTCTACTCTGTTTTTCAGTGAACCGATATAATGACCTAAGTGAAGTTTTCCCGTAGGACGGTCTCCTGTAAGTATAATTTCTTTCATATGCAAATCTCCTCTCAAAACATATTAATTAAGTATACAGTACTATAAATTAAAAAACAAATTTTTCCTTTTAAATGGTACATATTACTTTAAAAACATAATAAATTGCTGCTAATATGCTTATAAAAATAATAAAAACATCTACCCACTTACTTTTTTTAAAAATTGAATTTTTATGTATACCTGCCCAAACTGCTAAGACAAGCGGAACAGCAAATGGGTTATAATTAAATGATTCACGAATTTTCAGATGTAAGAGAGAGTTAAAAGCATGAAGACTCCCACATGCAGGACAAGGTATTTTAAAAACCGCTTTAAACGGGCACGGAAACTTAATTATTATAAGTATGGAAATAGCAGAAAATATTAGAATATGATTGTAAATTATCTTTTTCTGATTTTCGTTTAATTTAAAAACATCCTTTAATTTCTTCATATTTTAGAAATTCCTTTTTTACGACTTAAAAATATCAGTTATATATCGGATGAGCGTCACACAAATTTTTTACGTAAGAATTTATACGATTTTTGGAAGATTCAAATTCAGTAATAGCCAAGTAAATACATTTTGCTATAGTTTTCATTTCAACTTCGTTCATTCCTCGAGAAGTTACTGCGGCAGTACCAATTCTGATTCCGCTTGTTAAAAAAGGACTTCTTGTTTCGTTCGGAACAGTATTTTTATTAACAGTTATGTTTACCGTAGACAATCTGTCTTCGAGTTCTTTCCCTGTTATGCCGTTTTTTGTCAGATCAATAAGTAAAAGGTGATTGTCGGTACCTCCTGAAACGAGATTTATTCCTAATTTGTTTAACTCTTCAGCCAATTTTTTACAGTTATTTACAACTTTTTTTGAATATGCTTTAAAATCGTCGCTCATGGCCTCTTTAAAACATACGGCTTTAGCTGCTATCGTATGCATTAGAGGGCCACCTTGAGTTCCAGGAAAAATAGCTTTATCTATCTGTTTTGCATATTTTTCTTTACAAAGTATTAAGCCGCCTCTTGGACCTCTGAGTGTTTTATGAGTTGTTGCAGTTACAAAATCTGAGTATTCAACAGGACTGGGATGAATTCCTGCAGCTACCGGACCTGCTATATGAGCCATATCCGTCATAAGATATGCCCCACATTTATCTGCTATTTCTCGAAATTTTTTAAAATCTATTATTCTTGGATAAGCACTTGCTCCACACACAATCATTTTAGGTTTTACTCTTAAAGCTATTTCCAAAACTTTTTCATAATCTATTCTATGAGTATCTTTATCAACACCGTAAGGAACAAAATTATATAATTTCCCCGATATATTAACACTTGAACCATGAGTCAAATGTCCACCTTCATTCAAATTCATACCCATAACCGTATCTCCCGGATTAAGCATTGCGAGGTACACAGCCATATTTGCTTGTGAACCCGAATGTGGTTGAACATTTGCATGTTCTGCTCCAAAAAGTTGACATGCACGTTGTATTGCTATGTTTTCGACCATATCTACATATTCACATCCACCGTAATACCTATGTCCGGGATATCCTTCTGCATACTTATTTGTCAAAATACTCCCCATTGCAGACAATACTGAAAGAGAAACTATATTCTCCGAAGCTATTAATTCAAGATTATTTTGCTGCCTTTTTAATTCCATATCTATTATATTTCCAATTTCAGAGTCCGAGTCTGAAATTACGTGTATATTCTCTTCTACGAAATTTTTCAAATTTTTTCCTCCTTATTCATTTACGAATTGCATGGAATTTTTTACTATTTTTACTGTTCTTTTACCTTTTATATATTCTAAAATTTTAAATCCGAATTCAGTTGCTGCACCAGGTCCTTTTGCAGTAATTATATTTTCAGAAACACAAACTAAATTTGTAGAAATTTTTGCATTAATTAAGTTTTTTTCAAATCCCGGATAACAACATGCTTCTTTGCCACTTAAAATACCCATTTCCCCCAATATTGAAGGAGCAGCGCAAATTGCAGCAATTAAAATATTTTTTTCCATGCAGTAATTTATTATATCTCTTACATTTTTGTTTTTGGAAAGATTGGTTGTTCCGGGCATACCTCCCGGTAAAATTATTCCCTCTATTTCCTCTTTATCAATTTTTTGAATCGTTGTGTCTGCTTTAATGCTTGTTCCAAGAGAGCCCGTGACAATTTCTTTTTCTACACCTACAGTTTTAATTTTAATTTTCGAACGTTTTAATATATCCAATGGTGCTATAGCCTCAAGTTCTTCAAATCCGTCCGCTAAAAATACACAAATCATTTTAATAATACCTCCTCAATTATATTCTAAGTATATCATGATATAAAATCACTTTATATCTATTTTTGTAAAATATAAAAAACTGCTCAGTTCACATCTAAGCAGTATAAATTATTGGTATGAAATAAAGTTACCCGTATACAATTGATAATATTCCCCTTTTAGATTCATTAATTCGTCGTGTGTACCTTGTTCGGAGATATGACCTTTTTTTAAAACTATTATTTTATCGGAATTTTTAACAGTGGAAAGCCTATGAGCAATCACAAATACAGTTCTGTTTTTCATTAAAGCGTCCATACCTTTTTGTATTATCATTTCAGTCTTAGTATCCACCGAAGAAGTTGCTTCATCTAAAATCATAACAGGAGGATTTGCAACCGCTGCCCGTGCTATGGAAATAAGTTGTCTTTGACCTTGAGATAAATTACTGTCATTTCCGTTTATAATGGTTTTATACTTATCAGGTAAACGATTTATGAATTCATCTGCATTTACAAGTTTTGCAGCTTCAATGCACTCTTGATCGGTCGCATCCGGTTTTCCATACCTAATGTTTTCCATAACACTCCCCGTAAACAATTTTACATCTTGCAATACAATGCCTAACGAACGCCTTAAATCAGATTTTTGTATTTTTTCTATATTTATTCCATCATAAAATATTGAACCGCTGTCTATATCATAAAAACGATTTAAAAGATTTGTTATTGTAGTTTTTCCGGCTCCTGTTCCACCTACAAATGCAACTTTTTGACCCGGCATTGCTGTAATGTTTATATTATGAAGAACAGTTTTTTGAGGTACGTATCCAAAATTTACATCAGAAAATATAACTTCTCCCAAAAGTTTTTTATAAATATGTGAACCGTCAGATTGTGGGATTTTCCATCCCCACATTTTTGTACGCTCAGCGGATTCCATTAATTGTCCAAAATTTTCTTTTAAATATACAAGTTCTATATTTCCGTTGTCCTGTTCGCTTTTCTCATCCATGAGATTAAAAATACGATTTGCTCCGGCTAATGCCATTGTAACTGAATTAAATTGTTGAGCTATCCTACTTACAGGATTTATAAAATTTATTGAAAGTTGCAAAAAAGATGCTATCATCCCTAATGTTAAAATATTTTTGCCTGTTAAACAAAAATTGGGAATCCTACTTAATGCCATCCATCCTCCTACTATCGTTAAAATAAAGTATAGAATATAGCCTATATGCATCATCGTAGCCATAAGTTCATTTGAACATGTATTTGCAATTGTACCGCTTTTACAAAGGTTATTATTTTTATTATTAAATTTTTTTTGAGCACTTTCCTCATAGCAAAACACTTTTACTACTTTTTGACCATTAATCATCTCCTCTATATACCCGTTTATATCGCCTAAATCATTTTGCTGTTTAACAAAATATTGCCCACTTTTCTTCATAGATTTTGATATGATTTTCAGCATTATGAATACGAATATCAAAACTACTGCCGACAGAGGAATACTTACATAAAGCATAGAAAAAAACAGTGATATAATCGTCACCACAGAAGAAAATAAATTTGGTAAACTTTGAGAAATCATTTGACGCAATGTATCGGTATCATTTGTATAACAACTCATAATATCTCCATGAGAATGAGTATCAAAATATTTTACAGGCAAAGTTTGCATATGTGAAAACATATCATCACGTATTTTTTTGAGCACTCCCTGAGAAATTGAAGACATTACAACATTATAAACCAGCGTAGACAATGTACCTACCAAATATATTACTGACATTATTATTATAGCTTTTAAAAGTCCTGAAAAATTCGGTTCAGACATGAGTAAAAGCGGCGAAATATAATTGTCAATCAAAACTTGCAAAAATAATGATGAAACTGCCGTAACGCCTGAACTTATTAAAATAAATATACTTACTGTCAGGAGTTTCAACTTATATCTGCTTATGTATGAAAACAGTCTTTTGACGACTGTGAAATCAATTTTCCTTTTTTCCCTATTTTCCACCCAAATTACCCCCTTTTTGCTGAAGTTTAAAAGTATCTTCGTATAAAGAACAATTTTTAATTAAATTTTCATGTGTATCGAATCCTGCAATTTTTCCGTCGTTCATTACTAAAATTTTATCTGCAGATTGCACAGACGAAATTCTCTGTGAAATTATTATTTTAGTTGTGTTCGGCAAATTTTCCTTAAAAGCTTTTCTTATTTTTGCTTCTGTTTTATTATCCAATGCACTGGTAGCATCATCAAGAATGAGAATTTTGGGCTTTTTAAGCAATGCCCGAGCAATACACAGTCTTTGTTTTTGACCTCCCGAAACGTTTGTTCCCCCACGTTCCACATAGGTATCATATTTTTGAGGCATATTGTTTATAAATTCGTCTGCCTGAACTAATTTACAAACATTCCGAATTTCTTCTTCAGAAGCATTTTTATTTCCCCATCGTAAATTTTCTTTTACAGTCCCGGAAAAAAGCATATTCTTTTGTAATACCACTGCAACTGAATTCCTTAGAGACTCTATATCATAATCTTTAACATTTATTCCTCCTACAAAAATTTCTCCCACACTCGTGTCATAAAGACGAGGTATAAGGTGTACAAGTGTGCTTTTTCCTGTCCCGGTTCCTCCTGTAATACCTATAACTTCACCTGAGTTAATATTTAAATTTATATCTTTAAGACACAAATTTTTACTGTTTTTTATATAACTGAATCCAACGTTTTTAAATTTGATACTTCCATTTTTTATCTCTTTAATAGGATTTTCAGGATTTTTTAAATCAATTTCTTCGTTCAAAAGTTCGGTTATCCTTTGAGCAGACGAAAACGATATTATTATAGTAGTTAAAACCATAGACAATATCATCAAAGAAATTAGAATTTGAACAGAGTAAGAAATAAAACTGAGTAATTCTCCGGTACTTAACCCATTTTCCGGGTTGTTTCGACATGAAACGATAATACGGGCTCCGAACCAGGATGCAAGAATTACACATGCATACATATTAAATTGCATAAGAGGCATGTCCAGTGCAATTATTTTTTCAGCTTTAAGAAAGTTTTTATAAATTATACCTGATATACCAAAAAATTTTTTCTTTTCATAGTTCTCACGATTAAATGATTTTACTATTTTTATTGCATTTAAATTTTCTCCTACAACCTCATTGAGATAATCATAAGTTTTAAAAACTTTTTTAAAAAGTGGATGAGCATTTTTAGCTATCAAATATAAAGCAAGTGCGAATATGGGAATACAGGCCAAAAATATAAGTGAAAGTCGTGCATTGATTTTAAATGAAAAAATTAAAGAAAATATAAGAAAAGAAGGTACTATTGGAGCGGTAAATATGAGTGTTTCGTACGCATTTTCAATATTTTCTGTATCTGTGGTAAGTCTTGTTATTATTCCTGAAGAAGAATACTTATCTATATTAAAAAAAGAAAATTTTTGAACTTTTGCATAAATTCCTTCTCTTAAATTTTTAGCAAATCCGGCTGAAGCAATCGCTGTACTTTTTCCTGCCAAACATCCGAAAATTATTGAAAGAATTGCACATATAAAAATATAAAATCCGGTCTCCAATATACGATTCATATCTCCCTTATCTATTCCTCGATCGACCATATCAGAAGTTAAAAACGGAATAATAATTTCCGTTAAGGCTTCTAATACCACAAATACAGGAGCAAGTATAGAATGTTTTTTATATTTTCCTACATATTTCCCCAATGTTTTAATCATGATTTTCTCCTTTTATTAGTGAAAATTGATTTTCAACAAATTATACTAAAATATAAATAAAAAATCAAGCGTAAAAGTCTTTAAATTGTACTATTTTATTCACTATACTCTCAAAGTCATATAAAAAAGACTCAACCGCAACAAACGATTAAGTCTTTTTATATTGTAAGTTAATAACATAATAATAGTTATTCTTCTGTTTTAATATCTATTCCACCAAAAAATGTGGTAGATTTTAGATTAACTGTAAAATCCTTTTTACTTTTACTCGAAGATTTATCAGTTACACCTCCCATAAACCCATTGTTTTCAATATGAACATCTACATTTTTGGGAAGTATAATCGTACATCCTCCAAACACTGCACAAACTTCAATATCAACATCTTCTTGAATAACAGCATTAACTAAATTAAGTTTAATTCCTCCAAATATTGCCGATAATTTCGCTCCATGAAAAATTTTTTTCTGATACTTGCGCTCTTCGCCTGAAAAAATTGCATTACACAAAGTTCTGTCAGCAACGTTTTTTGCTAATTTTTTACGTTTTGAAATACTGCTAAATACTGTTTTTATTCCCAACAATGTTATTGAAAAAGCAATCAACAGTTTCCATACCATTTCCCAGGTACTTCCTGTTATTACGTTCTGTTGGTATAATAGTAAAACAACTCCCACACTCAGTAAAATTAAATTAAAGGTTTTATCTTTTTTCTTAAATAGGTTTACTGTTGCCGGAGCGATAATAAATATTGTCCACCAACCTTTAAAAAGTATATTGAAAAATCCTGTAAAATTCCCTAAAAGGCCAATTCCTACAAATATAATACATATTCCTAAAACAACGGAATCCATAAAATCTATTACTCCTTTCTAAACTATATGTATAAAAATAATTTAAATAATTGAATTTATTATACTATCCAACACAAAACATTGCAAACAAGATACAAAAATATTTAATAAACAAAAAAATCGCCGGCGAACCCGAAGGGAAAGCAGGCGATAATTAATGAATAGATTTAAAAATTAAATTTTTTTCTGCGATTACGTTTTTTATAAATAATCACAGATACCGTTGCTACCACAACTATGAAAGATACAACGCATAAAATAAGAACCCAGTTAGCTTCACCTGTTTCAGAAAAATCTCCCTCTTGAGCATCTAAGAAATCACTCCACGGAGAAAGAATTGCGTAAGGAGAAAAATGGTCTGTAGTACCTTCAATGTACTTTAATTCCGGATTTTCAGGGTCGGACCAAATATTGCTTCTTAAATTGATATCTTCTCCAGAAGTAACTCTTACCAAAGATGTATCATCAATTTCAAAGTTTTCAGGTATTCTAAACCCTATTACAGTATCTCCAAAAAAGGTTTTTGGTTGAATTTTTTCACCGTTTTTATCAAAAACTTCAAATTCTACAATTTTAACATTATGCTTGTCCTTCTTGTCAACATCATTAAGAGTCTTTTCGTATTCTTCAGTTCCGGGGGTTAACACTCGCATTGAAGCTGTCACTCCATTTGGAAATACTCCGGGTGATGCAAATATATAATTTTCTCGTCCATTTATATCCGCATCGAACATTTTAGAAGTATATCTTGCAAAAACGGTAATATTTCCTTTTGAATCTTTGGGTATTAGTTCTACTTTTTTACCTTTTTCAAAATCTAAAGACTTTTCATTTTCATATCCGGTACCCTCTAAGTCTATGAGGCTATCTTGAGAATTATCAAGCGCACAATCCCAATAACCGAGAAAATCCCAGTCTGACATTTCGGAGTTCGGAACAGTTTGAGGAATTGCAACTTCGGTTCCTTCAATATATTCTGTTGGTAAAGAAACATCAAGTTCTGTAATGTCGCTTCCGTCGTAATTTTTGTAAATTATACTGCGTTTTTCTCCAATGATATAATTTCCTATTGCAAGTTCAGTTGTTTTAAAGTTTGTTGCTTCAGCACCTACCACTATTTTTACTTCGTACGTTGCGGCACTTATCGGAGTATTTTTTGTCCAGTCTCCTACGTCTGTTTTGTACTCAAGCCATATCTTACCGTTATTTATCAAGTCATTTATTTCATCGGTAAAGGCTTTTCCGGATTTTGCACTTAATATTACAGGTCTTTCAATTCCTTCTTCGTATGACACCGGCGAAAGATCGTAGTTAAAATAGCTTTCGTCAAGTTCAAACCCATCTACTGTCATCGACCCTATTGCCATTTCAACTGGTTTAAAGTTTGTTGCTCCTGACCCTACCACTATTCTAACTTCGTATGTTGCTGCATTTATTGGAACATTTTTCGTCCAATCTCCTCCGTCTGTCTTGTACTCAACCCATATTTTACCGTTATTTATTAAATTATTTATTTCATCGGTAAAAGCTGTTCCCGGCTTTGCACTCAGTACTACCGGTCTTTCCACGCCTCCTTCGTATGAGGCCGATGACAAGTCATATTTAAAGTGCTCTAAAGTCAGTTCTGCTTTTTCGATTACATAGGAACCCAAAAGCTTTATATTTGTTGCAGCGTTTGTATTAGAACCTGCGCTAAGATTTACCGCAATATCATACTCACCGGCGTTAACAGGTTTACTCCCAGGGCCCGAATACGTTACAGATGTGGCATTTCCTGCTCCTGCGGCTTCTCCGCATTCATTCTTTGTTATTTCCACATTTTGAACCGAACCGTTATATACCGCACTTCTCGGGCCAAAGCTATAATATAGCGGTAAACTTGACCGTAAATACGGATATCCTTCTCCTTCTTTTATGTCCCATACCGTATCAAAGTCCCATCCTTCGTACGTCTCTTTCTTTTTCATCTCTTCTGTTGTTTTTCCATATGCTTCTAAAGTTGAATTTGAAGCTCTTCCTCCACAATCCTTTTTTATACCTTTATCTTTATCATAATAACATTTTGAAACGATAGAAGCCGCTCTATTGTAACCTATAAATGCTTGTGAAGAATCAACTTCTTTGCAGCAAGCATAACTGGTGTTAATTTGCGAATAATGGTAATTTATACTATTTCCAGCAAATCCTCCCGCTCCACCTCCCATTCCATATGAACTTCCAGCAGCATAACAATCTTTGACTGTGGCTCTATCGTTATGACCTATAAACCCACCAAGTTGATTTCCTACACCATTGTCATTAATTCCTGTTGCTCCTCCATAAATATTTCCAATAGCATAACATCTTCGAATTTCACCGAAATTTCCATTCCATCCTACACATCCCCCTGATGATACACCATGTTTTTTTATAACATCACATGTTGAAAAACAATTTTCTATAAGTGAACCTGTGTTTTTACCTACCACCCCCCCTGATCCAGTAGAGACACTTAATGAATAATCAGTAACAGTTGAATTAGAAGTTATTGACTCACCTGAAGTATAGCAATGTGAAATAATACCAGTGTTTTCTCCAACTAATTTTCCTATCAACTCTTCACCCACCAAAGGTCCACCAGTAACAGAACATCCACTCACAATTTTTCCATTACTAACTCCCACTAAACCACCAACATAATTGTTACCTATGATTCCTTTTGGTGAAAGCTCTATGCTTAAATTTTTAATTTCATTCCCATTAAATTTTCCAAATAAGCCCACAAAATCCTCATTTGGACGATCTATCCACAAACCACTGATTTTATGCCCACTACCGTCAAAGTCACCACTAAACGTATACGAATCAGAGTCTCCTCCTACTGCTTTCCAACCTTTTGTATCATTTTTACTATCCAGGTAATCTGTTAGATCTATATCTTTTACAAGTTTATAGCTTGCCGATGGATTATCTCTCACAGCGTTTAACTGCTCTGCTGTACTTATTATATACGGATCCTCAGGAGTCCCACTTCCTCCATCAAAAGAAACACCACTAACTTTAACAGGTCTTAATCCAACGAATATATTTAATATTAAAACTGTGCTTAATAAAAATCTAAAACTTCTTTCGCATAATTTTCTCATCAGTTAACCCCCTCAATTTATTTTGTATTTAGTATAATTATAATATAATATAAAATTTTTTCAATATATTTTATTGTATTAACATATTTTTTATCATAAATATTTATGTCATTATTTGCGTTTTAAACAGTTAATAAGGTATATTAAGATTTTTAAATGCAAGCATGGTAATATCATCTGCACGTTCTGCACCGTCTGCAAATTTGTTTATTTCACTTCTCATATGCTTTATTGTATCTGCAATTTTAAGTTTTTGATTTAACGGACTATTGAGTATATTTTGGAGTCTTTCTTTGGAAAAGAGTTCACCATTGGGATTCATTGCTTCGGTTACACCATCTGTGTATAAAAACAGAGAATCTTCACGTTCAAGAAATATTTTATCAATACTGTATGTGGAATCAGATATTCCTCCTAAAACAAAGCCTTTGGGAGAATGAATGAACTCATATCTATGTGTTTTATTTTTGTAAATTAATGGAGGATTGTGTCCGGCATTTGAAAACGAAAATTCGCCTGTTTCTATATCAATTAATCCTATAAATGCTGTAACAAACATACCTTCATTATTATTTTCACATAATTTTTTATTTACTTTTTCTAAAGCTTTTTCCGGTGAATCACCTGTTTGGAGTTGATTTTTTATTAATATTTTAGCAGTTACCATAAACAGTGCAGCTGAAACACCTTTTCCTGATACATCGGCGATTACTAAAGCAAGATGATTTTTATCGGTAAAGAAAAAGTCGTAAAAATCTCCTCCTACTTCACGAGCGGGATCCATAACAGCATATATGTCAAAATCATGCCTATTTGGGAAAGCAGGGAATATACATGGTAACATACTTCTTTGAATTCTTTTCGCTACCATTAATTCACTGTGAATTTTTTCTTTTTCTGCGGTGGTTATTTTAAGATTTTCAATGTATAAGCTGAGATTTTCAGCCATTTTATTAAATGATTTTGATAAATCTCCAAGTTCGTCATCGGAATTTATATCTATACGTGAAGAAAAATTTCCTTCACCTATAATTTTGGCCTGGTTTCTAAGTTTTTTGACAGGAGAAGAAATGCTGTTAGAGAGTTTTATTCCGATAGCGTAAATTATCACAGCACAGATAATGAATATTATAAAAAATCTTATATTTATGGTTGATAAATTTTTTTGCATGGAGTTTTCTGTGTTTTGAACAGATTCAGAAATTGCATTTTGGATTTCCGAAACAGGTGAAAGTATTTCCTGAGATTCACATGCGGCACCCAAACTCCATTTTGTGGTGGGCATAGGCGAATAGGCTACATAATAATTTTTTCCATTTATAAGAGCTGTTTCTACACCGTGTTCTCCGGATGCCATTTTTGAAATGAGATTTTTATAAGAATCTGATGTCTCATTAGATTCCAAAGGCTTTTTTATAAAATTGGTATTTTGAAATTCTGAACTGTTTATATTGTAATCTGGGTGCATTATTACGGTTCCTTTTTCATCTGTTACAAAAACTCGACCTGTGTTTCCTATTGTTGAACCGATTATATATTCATTAATATCATCTATATACATATCTATTGCTACGGTACCGAGTATATTTCCGTTTGAATCCGTAAATGCTTTTGAACATGTTATACAGGGAACACCGTCGCTTTTCCCTATATATGTGCTTTGCCAAACCGGTAGATTATTTTTGTTTTTAAGAGCTGCTACGGCATCTATATACCAAGGTCTTGTACGTGGGTCATATCGTTGAGAAGAATTACTTGATGAGTAATAATAACAAATACCGCTTTCAGTACCTGCATAGACCGAAGAAACTGATAAATTGCTTTCATAAATACATTTGGCTATATGTGATAAATTGCTTATTACACAAATTTCGTCTTTTAAATTTTGTGGAGCTGTATTGGACGATACTACTATTTTATTTTTTTGTAAATTTTCTTTTTCTTCGTTGGTAGTATTTTCCCAAGTTTTTGCATCGGTTTTATAAATTTTTTCAGAAAATTCGTTTGATACAGTATTGTATACAAGAACAGATTCAGCGTCTTCTGAAGTATTTTCCGGGTCTACTATATATGCTTTTTCAGATGCATTTTCTCTCAAAGAGCGGTTTCCTTTAGCTGTAGTTTCTGGGAGTGGAAGTGTGTGGTGTCTGTTAAATTTTTTTGGATTTCTGTAAATATCTTGAGCAGCGATTGAAAGAGAATTTGTTTGGTCACTTACTTCTTCGAAAATATTATCGGAGGCATCAGACATAGCATCTGAAACTTTTTTAAGGTATGTTTCGGCTTGATTTTTAAGCGCATTTTCGCTTGTATGAGATGTAAAATTTCCGAGAGATATCAGTTCGGACTGTGAGTTTTTTGAAATATTAAATATATTTATTATTGTAGGTACTGCAGCCGATATCTGAGCTATTAGAGAAACTACAATAATAGAAATTAAAATTTTTTGACCTATTTTTAAATTTTTAATTTTTTTATTAAACATAACAACAACTCCTTGCGCAGCTTATGAGGGAATTATATCACATTATATATTTAAATAATATATTATTTTGTAAAATTATTTAAAACATATAATTTATTATAATACACGTTAACTGATAGAGTATGCTGTATTTTATAAATGTTTAATATATTGTTTTGATTACTGATGGTTGTTAGAAATAATTTGATTAAGTGATTTTTTAAAACGGTTATTTAAATTTTTTGTTTGATTATATTGTTAAAGATTAGAAGATATAATATTTTAGATACATTTGCTAACGCTTGAATGTAACACAAATTGCTATAATTTAGATCTTAAAATTTTAATATGTGATTTTTTAGCAAAAATGGTAGATACGAGAATAAATTAAACGTACCTACCATAATAAAATTATAGAAATTTTTATATAACTTCGTCTGAAAGTATAAATTCTCTCAACGTTGAAATAAAAACTGAGTTACTTGGATGTGCATTATTGTTTTTAAAAATTTTCTTAAAATTATCATTGTTTATATTTATAGATTTTTTAATAGCGTTTCTTATAGATACTTCAACGCATTCTACAGATGTTTCATGAGTTTTGCTTATCATCTTGTAAACTTCACCTAAGAACAAAGCTTTTTCTGAATCCACCATATATTTTATGGCTTCAACTATGTAAGTATACCCCAAAATATTTACAGGCATTCCAAGAGAACGGACTAAATTCTTTATTCTTGCTATTTTTACTGTATCTTTTATTGAATATGAAGGTTTGCCCTTAGTGATTAAAAGAATTGCATCTTTGAGCAAAGACAATATTATAGGTTTTCTGATATAGTAATCTATTCCGTAACTGAAAGCTCTTTCCATAACCTTACCGCTTTCCAATGAAGAAGTTACAATAACTTTAGGTCTGTTGGTTTCAGAAAATGATGAATTTATTTTATCAAGTACTATACTTTTATCCACATCTTTAGCTAAAAAATCAGTTACAACTACATCAGGTTTATGAAATTTTATTCCTGATACAACATCAAATCCGCTAGTTAAAAATGTGCATATTTCAATCTCCGAATCTCCCGATAAGAAATTGAGAATCATTCTTCTTTCATCGGCGTCATCATCAATTACCAAAACTTTTACTCTTGAATTTTCGCTTTTTGAATCCATTAATACCATCCCAGTTAAATAATTTATTTTGCTATGTGATTTTAAATCACATTGTGCTTTAATTATATTTACTTGCAGATTGAAAATCAATAAGTAATTTTTAAAAAATTAAATATTTGTAACATTATCAAAAAAGAATAACATTAAAAATTTAAATTTAAACAAAAAATATAATAAAGTTCGAAAAAAGGGGAAAAAACGGAAAAAATATTTACAACTATATGATAAAGTACTTAATTGAGAAAATATGTAAAAATTTGTCGTATAAATTAAAAATATGAAAAAATATGCCCCGATGAATAAATAGTCACTATACATTAAGTAAAAATTACCCTTGTATTGTGCTTTAAACTCGGGACAAAAAAGCAATAAAATTATTTTATTTCAGATTTTTCGGTATCGTGGCTATGCTCGGTATTAACATTCGGCATTTCAGAACCACTGTCACCCGGAACCGGTTTTTTATCTTCAATATTCAAATTTTTTAACTCCTTTTTATTTAATTTTTCCTGCCCCTTCAATATCTTGACATTTTACGGCACTATCTAAACTATTTTTGCCCAGTTCAAAAGGCATAGGTTTCTCTTGTGCATTTTGCGATGATTTGTTCTCATAATCCTTGGATTGTTCAAAAAAATTATTTCTGTTTTCCATAATATTTTCACCTCAAATTATATTATGGATATTTTTTTTAATAATATACAAAAAATAGCAACGTAAAATCCACAAATTTTATGCGGATTAATATTACGTTGCAGAGTTAATTTTTTTATTGCTTTTATTAAAATCCAAAATAACTTAACATACCATTATAAATTCCCAAAGCAAATTGATATTGATTATTTCTTAGTTTTTGAGAGTCGGAATAGTTCGTAATATATGCCAATTCAACTAAAACCGCAGGCATATTTGTTTTTCTTAGTACATAAAGTGACGGACGTATTCTTAATCCATTATCTTTAGTTCCTACTTGAGAGACAATGGCGTTTAAAATGTGTTCTCCAAAATAATAAGATTGAGTATACTCTTGATATACGTAAACTTCAGTTCCATTTATAGCTGGATTTGTATTGGAATTCACATGTATACTTATAAAATAATCCGCCGGCCAATTATTTGCAGCGTTAACTCTTGCTGAAAGACTAGTCGAATTACTTGTTCCAAGTATTTGTTCAGGTGAAGTCCTTGAAGTTCTTACTTCGAAACGAGAATCCTCTCTCAAAAAATCAGCTAAATACATTCCCACATTATAGGTAATATCTTGTTCTCTCAAACCAAATCCTTCGGCACCGGCATTAATTTCCTGAGGATTATGGCCTTGGTCGATAAAAATTTTTATAGCCAAAAATATCACGCCCTTTATTGCATATTATTAAAAAAGCTTAAAAAGTGTGATTTTTAAGAGAAATAAAATTCGTAATTAAAAAAGTAATTACGCACGCTATAATCGTTTCCGGAAACATATATGAAAAATTATATATAAACGAATATTTCCATATATTTAAATTGTACGGTATATATTGACTCCAGAGTAAAGCTCCAGAGATCATAAAGCAACAAAACTTAAGTATGTGTGCTATAATGCAAGAAATTAATATACGGTATTCTTTACGTTTAAAAAATCGAGTGTAAATATTTGAAATTCCAATTAAAGCATAAGGTAATAAATAATCCAAAACAAACATCGACAAAAAAAACCTCATGCTAACTGCAGGAAGGACATTAAAAGAAAATATTATTTTAATAATACCGCATAAAATTCCAGCAACTGCTCCGTACTTTGCTCCATTTTTGAATGAAAAAAAAATTAAAGGAACAGATTGTCCAAGTGTTACTGTCCCACCGAAAGGCAATTTAAGTACGGATATAAAACTTAAAATCGTACAGAGCGAAACTACGGCAGACATTTCTGATATAAGTGCAATCTTTGAACTTTTTATTTAAAACATCTCGCTTTTAATTAATTCAAAACAGTAATATAATTTAATTAAAACCACTGTTTATTTAACATGAAAGGTTGATTTATATTGTTGAGAAATAATTTTTATATTGAAGAAAATTCTGTTTGGATTATGTATTGTTCGGAAAATAGCGATCCTTATTTTTCTAAATTTGTGAGTGATAAAACAATTGTACCCGCTGTTGCAATTTTAAGCAACAATAAAAATTTTTTAATCGTTCATAGTCTTGATTTTTGCAATGTAAGTAAATTTGAAGGAACAGTTTTACAGTATTCAGGAGAAAATTCTCTTTTAAAAACAATGTTTGATACCCTTAAACTTTTAGAATATCCGCAGAATATATATTTGAATTATTCCGATAAAATGGATTCTCAAACCGATGTAATTGGTTACGGTACATTCAGATTTTTAACTGACAATATTTCAGGATTTTATAAAAAATCTTTTAAAGCTTCTCCGGAATTCAAATCGGCTGATGAAATAATCTATGCTTTAATGGACTCCAAGACCGATGAAGATATTAAATATTTAAAAATAGCAGCATCCAGAGCTCTTGAAATATTGAACAATTCATTTAGAAGAATAAAAGTAGGAATGACCGAAAAACAAATTTTAAATACTGTTCATAGTATATTTAAGTTTAAACCCGGGTATTTCCAAAAATACGGAATCGTAAAAGAAGAACTTTCATGGGAAAAAGAAATGTGTCCGGTTGTGCTGGTAGGAAAAAATCTGCAAAAAGGAGGACATTCTTGTGCAGGAAACACTGTGTTTAAACGTGGAGACACGATATATTTCGATTTCGGAGTAAAAATATTTTTATCAAATGGTAAAAAATATTCAAGTGACATCCAAAGAATGGGCTATGCACTAAAAAAAGGTGAATCAGATGCTCCTGAAAATATAAAAAGAATTTTTGACACGCTTATAAAATCAATAGAATTAGGAATTGAAAATTTTAAACCTTCTAAAAGAGGATTTGAAATAGATAAATTAGTCCGAGAATATGTACTCAAGCAAGGATATCCAAACTACAACCATGCTACAGGTCATCCTATTGGAGAAGATGCTCACAGTCCCGGAACAAGTATTTCTCCAAAGGGAAATAAACGTTCTTCACTTTTTTTAAGAGAAAACGGAGTATATACTATAGAACCGAGGATTCAAATTGAAAACGGTGGTTCTGTCGAAGAGATGGTTCAAGTAACAAAAAACGGAGGCATTCCACTATGCTCTCCGCAAAAAAAGCTTTATTTAATAAGATAATTTATGAGTTTATATTTGTTAGATAAAAGGTGCCACTTATATCTATTTTTTAATCTCATTGGTTTTACTACTTTAAATTTATACACTTTTGAATTTTTTATAAATACCAAATTTGTAAAATAAATTTCAAAGCAATTTGGATTTCAATTTAAGATTATAAGTACAATATAAATTTTCCGAACATATATCACCATTCATTGAAAGTCTGGTGTTTGCGCACCCTCCCAAGCAAGTTTCAGCGTGTTTACATTTAAGACAGTCACCTTTAAGACTTTCTTTTTTAAAATTTCTCCTCCAGGAAAAACCGTTAGGATTTTCCCATATTTCTCTGAGACTTTTTTCTTTTATGTTTCCTTCTATGAAATTTTTATTTCTCATGGATGTGCACCCAACTATATCTCCGTTGTGTAAAATACCAAAACCATTAATTCCCGCATTACAACCTTTCCATGATACTTTTAAATTTTTTCCAAAAGTTTTTTCGTATATTTCATCCAACCTTTTATCGTAGTATCCTATACAATCAGCGGGATATACGTATATTTCTCCTTCTTTGGAAGTTTTATTGCAAAAATCCACTATATCATCTACTTGATTAGGTTTTATTAACCAATCGCAATGCTGAAGAAGATTTCCCATAGGAAGTCCTATCTGAAGTTGCCACAAATTTACTTTTTCCGAAACAAGAAATTTTTTAATATCGTTTAATAAATTAATATTTTTGTTTGTAATTGTAGTTATGCATCCTGTCGAAATACCTTTGGAATGAAGAATTTGAAAAGCATTTTTTACGTGTTCGAAAACTCCTGGTTTACGTATTTTATCATGAATTTCTTCTAACCCATCCAAACTTATTATAACTTGCAAATATGGAAATTTTTTTAAAAAATCTGCAACTTTTTCATCAATAAGCCATCCGTTTGTCAATATATTTAAAACCATGTCTTTACTATAGATGTGTTCTATTAATTTTGGTAAATCTTTTCTTGTAAGTGGTTCACCACCGGATAAATTAATCCACTCTATACCAATATCAGAACACATATCTATAAATTTGAGAGCTTCTTCGGTGTTAAGCTCACCAGGAAGAGCGGTATCGCATGAGGAACCACAATGTTTACACCTCATATTGCATCCCATGGTAACTTCCCAAACACACATTTTAGGATAACTTTTTATCATAATGTACCATCCTTATCTTCACTAAATAATTAAAAAGCCCATTTAAAAATAGGCTTAAAGAAATTTAAAATTATTTTGGTTATATATCTGAATCCTTGGATTTTTCAGTAAAAAACTTTTTTACTTTACCAATATCATTATTCAATTTTTGGTATTTATCTAAAATTTTATTTTTTACAAAATTCTTTACATAAGATATATCAAGACCACCGACAACGTGTGCTAAATCATCCTCACTAACTTTTTTAACTCCCTTATATCTATTTTTTTCTTCCATTGAATTACTTCCCCTCTCTACTACTGTATTTATTATGATGTACCCCAAATACACAAAAGTAGATTTACTATTTTTCAATTTCGGAATTGTACCGGCTAATTAGAAAACTTTCCATATACAATTTATTTGTTAAAGTGGTTACACAGTTTTTTAGGTTTTTCCTTTATCCGATAACCGTAGTTTTTATTAAATCTTTACTTCAAATGTCAGCTAATTTTTTCTTAATGTCATCAATATCTTTCATTAAGTCAAGCATTTCTTTTAATAATTCAGTTGAAGGATTTCCATTTGCCTCTTTAAGTTTTTCTCTTAATTCTTTAAGACGTGCTATTTTTTCATCGATTGTAGGTACAGCAGGGCGTATTACAGGGCCGTCTATCCAAGGACGAGGACGAATTGGTTTTGGACCTGCATATGCCGAAATATGAAGAGCAGCTATATCTCTGTCAAATGGAGCTACCACTCCCCCTGAAATATCATCTAATTTTTTTTCGTTAATTTTTTCAAATTTTTCTTTTTTCATATTTTATCACTCCTTAACCAAAATTGTCGTTAACTGAGATTACAATCTACCGATTCAACAGTTGATTTTATATGTTCATATATCTCATTTATTACTCCCATAGGCGTAGAAGCTCCGGCAACTATAGAAATTTTTTCATATTTTGAAAAATTTTTACCTACTAAATTACAAACACTCTCTACCCAAATTGTTTCAGTATTATTATTACAAATTTTATACAATTTACGAGTGTTGGAGCTGTTTTTCCCACCTATAACAATCATTAAATCGGATTTTTTAGATAAAAAATCAGCTTCTTTTTGCCTTGAATCAGTAGTGTTACATATAGTATCAAAAATTTTTATGTTTGTAAATACTTTTTTTGAAAAAATTATACATTTTTTCCATTCTTCAATTGAAAATGTTGTTTGTGCTACCATAATAATTTTTTTATAACATGAATTTTGGATAATTTTATACAAATTTTTTAACTCAAAAATATTTTTAAATACATAACTTTTACCGTCGAAATAACTTCGGATGCCAACCATTTCAGGATGTTTTTCATCTCCTGCCGCAAGTAAAACAGCGTTTTTATCTTTGGATTCTTTCGTTACAATATTGTGAATTTTTTTAACAAATGGACATGTAGCATCAATGTATTTTATATTTTTAAATTTTATATACTCTAACTTAGATTTTGTAACTCCATGAGACCTTATTACTAAAATTGCGTCTTGTGGTATAAATAAAGAAGCCTCAATAATTTCGGCTCCTCTTTTTTTAAAATTTTCCGTTACAATCGGGTTATGTATAATTGGTCCCAGAGTATAAACTTTTTCTCCTTTTGAAAGTAACTCATCTACTATTTTAACAGCTCGGTTTACACCAAAGCAAAATCCTGATGTTTTAGCAATATTAATTTCCAATTTTTTTCCCCTCACGTAAATTTTTTATTTTTTCCATTATCAAATTGGTAGCACTTTTTATTTCAGTACGGGTTCTTTCGTTTATTCCCAATTGTCCCGGAGTAATGGGTGTTCCGTATTTTATAACAGTTTTTTTGAATATATGTACTTTTTTGTCACTTGCATCACCTGTTATACATGCCGGCACGATTGGTACATCTGAAGTAGCAGCTAAAAGTGCCGCACCTGATTTTGGTCTTAGAAATTCCCCTGTTTTTGAGCGTGTTCCTTCAATAAAAATACCTAAAATCTCATCATTTTTTAATACATTTTGAGCTTCATTTATAGCTTGGTAATCACCTTTACCTCTCTTGACAGCAAATGCACCCATGCATGAAAAAAATTCACCCAAAAATTTATTTCTAAATAATTCTGCCTTTGCCATAAAATGAACTGGATTCGGATGTGATACAATATAAAATACAGGGTCCATATTCGAAAGGTGATTTGAGCAAATTATATAACCACTTTTTAAATCTTTTACATTTTCAATTCCGATAATTTCGTAAGGAAAAAATATTTTAACAAAGGGTTTTAAAAAACATGCAACAAAATTATATAATTTTTTATTTTGCTTCAAAATTTACACGCTCCTCAATCAGGTTCAATATATAATTAACGCTTTCTTCAAACGTATAGTTCGAGTTATCAAAAATTATCGCATCCTCGGCCGGTTTTAAGGGAGAAATTTTTCTATGAGCATCATCAAAATCACGTTTATTTATGTTTTTTAAAACTTCAGAAAATGTAATTTCTGGATAATTTTTGGATAATTGTTCATATCTTCTCTGAGCTCGCGACTTTGGTGAAGCTGTCAGAAAAATTTTTACATCTGCATCGGGAAGTACGACAGTACCAATATCTCTGCCATCCATAATAATGTTATTTTTTAACGCAATATCTCTTTGCAAGGACAGAAGATACTTCCTAATACAAGGCATCGAAGAAATACGAGAAGATATCATAGAAACCTTGTCAGACCTGATATCATTAGTGATATTTTTATTATTTAAAAATACAAATTGGTTATTATTTTTATATTTTACCTTAATATTTATATTTTTCAAATTTTCTAAAACGGTATTTTCACAGTCATAGTTAATATCGTTTTTTAGAAAATAATAAGCTACAGAACGATACAATGCACCAGTATCCACATTAACAAAATTTAATTTTTTAGCTAAACACTTAGAAACACTACTTTTTCCCGAACCCGACGGACCATCTATCGCAATAGAAATCATAATAATCACCTAAAAATTTATTTTAAATTCACACAAAATCGGGGTCTTGCACTGTGATTACAAGATCCCCCGTTTTTGGTTTTATCTTTTATTTTTTATTTCAATTTTAAGATTTTCTACAAAGTCCTCTAACGATATAGAACCCAAATCACCTTTATCTCTGCTTCTAACTGAAATTACATTGTTTTCAACTTCTTTTTGTCCTAATATCAGCATATATGGAACTTTGTTTAACTGAGCTTCACGTATTTTTTTACCTATTTTTTCATTTTTTGAATCAATTGAAATTCTAAACTTACCCAATTCTTTTAATTTTTTATCAACAGATTCAGCATATTCCATAAAGTTTTCACTTATAGGCAAAATTCTGATTTGTTCAGGAGCTAACCATAATGGTAAATTTCCCTTTGTTTCTTCAAGTAAAAAAGCTATGAATCTATCAGAAGATCCCAAAACCGCCCGATGAATAACCACGGGTCTATGCTCATTTCCGTCCTTCCCTATATAGGTTAAATCAAATCTTTCAGGTAACGCAAAGTCCAACTGACACGTAGGAATTGTTACATCATGCATTAAAGCAGATTTAATTTGAATATCTATCTTAGGTCCGTAAAAAGCAGCTTCGCCTTTTGCTTCATAAAAATCAATTTTAAGTTCTGTTAAAATTTCTCTGAGTTGACTTTCTGCAGTATCCCACATTTCATCATTATCAATGTACTTTTCCTTGTTTTCCTTATCTCGAAGTGAAAGTCGTACTTCAAATCTATCAAAACCAAAATCTGTTTTCCAAACAGAAAATATAAGTCTAAGGACATTTCCTATTTCTTCTTTTATTTGATCTGGTCTTACAAATATATGAGCATCATTTTGGCACATCTGCCTTACTCTTTCCAAACCACATACGGCGCCCGAATTTTCATATCTGAAATCATGTGCAAGTTCTCCGATTCGAATAGGGAGGTCACGGTATGAATGAAGTTCGTTCTTATAAATTAGCATGTGATGAGGACAATTCATTGGGCGCAAAACCATTTCTTCGTTTTCCATCTCCATAACAGGAAACATGTCATCTTTATAATGGTCCCAATGTCCGCTTATTTTATAAAGACCTGTAGAAGCTAAACTCGGAGTGTACACGTGGTTATATCCTAACTCCAGTTCTTTATCCTGAATATATCTTTCTAAAATTCTTCTAATTGTTGCACCTCCTGGAAGATAAATTGGCAAACCGGAACCTACCAAAGGATGTGTCATGAACAACTTAAGGTCTTTGCATATTTTTCTGTGATCACGGGATTTTCTGTCCTCAAGAATTTGCAAATATTCTTCAAGCATGGACTTTTTGGGAAATGAAATACCATAAATTCGAGTAAGCATTTTATTTTTTGAATCACCTTTCCAATATGCTCCCGAATAACCAATAAGCTTAAACGATTTTATATATCCTGTAGACATCATGTGAGTTCCACCACATAAGTCAATAAATTCACCTTGTTTACGGAATATAAGTTCTCCATCATTTTTATGCTTTTCTATGAGCTCTATTTTATATGGCTGATTGCGCTCCTGCATAAACTTAACAGCTTCATTTTCTTCCATTGTAAAAAGTTCTATGCTTAAATTCTCTTTTACTATTTTTTGCATCTCTTCTTCGATTTTCTTTAAGTCGTCATCATTGATTGATTTTTCAAAATCAAAGTCATAGTAAAATCCCTCGGCTATTGCGGGACCGATAGCAAACTTTGTACCAGGATATAGTCTACAAACAGCTTGAGCCATAATATGAGAAGTAGTGTGCCAGTAGGTTTTTTTTCCATCTTCTGAATCAAATGTTAAAAATTCAACTGAACAATCTTTTTTAACTGAATATTTTAAGTCTTTGAGTTCACCGTCAACTCTTGCAACACAAACTTCTTTATATAAGCTTCCACCTAAATTTTTAGCAATTTCAAAAAGAGTAGTCCCACTGTCTACATCCTTTACAGATCCGTTTTTTAATGTTATTTTCAACATGGAAACATCCCTTTCTACTATTTGTAATTTACTTTATTTTTGATTTTTTTATAAAAACGACTAACAAATATATTATACCAAACATTGATAAAATTACAACCAACAACCACGGCTGAGTATAAGCTCCTCCGGATTTAACTTCTACCCAAAGTTCATCCATAAGTTTATTTATATTATCAGGTAAATTTATAAAAACTTGTGAGTTTTTCATTTTGCTTTCATCCGGATAAAATATTTTATTATTTTTTATTTCATTACTTAATTTGTTGTACGCTTCAGTATGCGGAGTTGAATATCCGGTTTTTTTTACGTTAGCCAAAGCTATATTCGTTTCACACATAAAGTTTATATATTTTTCAGCTTGAATTTTATGTCTTGAATTTTTAGGTATGCACATAGAATCAACAAATTTATTTGTACCGCTTTTCGGAATTACAAATCCGATATCTGAATTTGTTTTTAGAAGAGTTGCAGCATCTCCTGAATAATAAGGAGCCAAAACTGCTTCACCGTTACTCATTTTATCGAATATTTGATCCATAACATAAGCTTGTACCAATTTTTTTTGAATTATAAGCTGATTTGCCGCTTCTCGCCATGCTTGTGGATTAACAGTGTTAATGGAATAACCGAGTCGTAAAAGAGATATTGCAAAAGAATCACGAGCATTGTCAAACATGAGTATTTTATTTTTATATTTTTCATCCCAAAGTATATCCCAAGTTATCTCATCTTCGTTTTTTTGAATTTCACTTTTATTATAAAAAATACCTATCAATCCCCAAACATACGGTACAGAATATTTATTTTGGGGATCAAAATCTAAATTTTTAAAATCTGGACTTATAAATGAGTAATTTGGAATATTATCAAAATTCAAAGGTTCAAGCATATCGTTTTCAATAAGCCTTGAAACCATATAATCAGATGGGATTATAACGTCATAGTCCGCACCCCCACCTATTAATTTTGCAAAAAGTTCCTCGTTGTTCTGAAAAGTTTTATAATTTACTTTTATACCTGTTTTTTTAGTAAATTCTTTATTTACATCTAAAGTTCCGTCCACTCCGTTTGAAATAAATTCTCCCCAACTATACACATTTATAACATTATCATTTTCACTTTTTTTATCAGAGCAACCCGAAATAAATAGTGCGATAAATAAAATTAAAACAGAAAAATAAATTTTCTTTTTCAAAAATTTTAATCCCCCTTACACTAATACATTGGTTTTTTTGAAAATTTTTTATCTTTAACTTGCCTGATATTTATGACTATCAGTAAAACAAAAACAGACAAAAACATCAACGTGGATAAAGCATTTATTTCAGGGCTTACTATTTTTCGAGTCATTGAATATATTGCAATAGGTAACGTTTGTGTGGTACCTCCTACAAAATAGCTTATAACGAAATCATCTATCGACATAGTAAAAGACATTATCATTCCCGTAACAATTCCCGGCATAATCTGTGGGAGAACAACCTTAAAAAACGCTTTTACAGGGCTACATCCCAAGTCCATTGCAGCTTCATAAATATGAGAATCCATCTGTCTGAATTTTGGCATTACCGATAAAATTACATAAGGAAGACAAAAAGTTGTATGCGACAATATTAAGGTAAAGACTCCGGGTTTTAAAATACCGAAACTATTATATAAAAATACAAACAAAAGCATTAAAGAAACGCCAGTAACGATCTCAGGATTTACCATGGGTAAATTGGTAATATTTATCATCAGGCGTCTTGACCACTTTTTACTTTTGGAAATTCCAACAGCAGCTGCTGTACCTAAAACAGTCGCAATTACTGCTGAAACCGAGGCGATTAAAAGAGTATTGTAGAATGCACTTAAAATTTCAGTGTTTTCAAAAAGTCTTTCATACCACTTAAATGTAAAACCTGACCATACAACACGACTTTTAGAATCATTAAAGGAAAAAGTCATCAGGACAAAAATAGGAGCATACAAAAAAAGAAATATCAAACCCATATATACTTTGTTTAATAGTTTCAAATTTTTACCTCCCTACATTACAACAGTTTCATTGTCTGTGTCCAAAACGTTCATAATTCCCATGGTAATCATTATTATCACCATCAAAACCAAAGATATGGCTGAACCCATATGCGGATTATATGTATTTCCCAAAAACTGCATTTCTATTAAGTCTCCTATAACAAAAATTGAGCCTCCACCCAACATTTTTGAAATGATGAACGTACTTACAGACGGTACAAACACCATAGTAAACCCGGAAACGACTCCCGGAAGGCTCATGGGAAATACTACCTTGGTGAATACCTTAAATTGATTTGCACCCAAATCTTGTGCAGCTTCTACAACTTTATTATCTATTTTGCTTAAAACAGTATAAATTGGAAGTATCATATATGGTAAAAAATTATAAACCATCCCTAAAACTATAGCTCCAGGGGTATTTATCATATTAATTTTAGGCATTCCCATAAAAACAAGCAATTTATTGAGTAATCCATTGTATTCCAGTATGGTCATCCATGCGTAAGTTCTCAGCAAAAAACTTGTCCACATGGGAATCATCAACAGCATTATTATTACATTTTGGTGTTTTATATTTATTTTAGAGATAAAATAAGCCATGGGATATCCTAAAATCAAACATATTACGGTCGAAATTATTCCTAAAATTACAGATCTCATAAATACAGTAGAGTATCTTCCAACGTTTAGAATATTCTGCAAGGTTAAATCTCCGACAGGTGAAGTAATTGCAAATACAATCACAAGAACCAGCGGAACTATTACAAATATTCCCATCCAAATCACATATGGACAGAGTATCCATTTTCTTTTCAATGTTTTTCGCCTCATAATAAAATTTTTAATTTTTTTGATGTTGTTCTTCATAAAATTCATCACTAAATGCACTGTAATCCCCTATTTCCGAGGAATATGAAGATTTGTTCATAATATGTATGTCATCAGGAAAAATAACCATTCCTATTCTATCGCCTGGTTCTTGACTTTCTGTAGTTTGAATCATCCACTTAAATCCATTTACATCCACGATTATTTCATTATGAACTCCCTTAAATGTAACAGAAGTAACTTCTCCAGAAATATACCCGTTTTCAGGCGTAGTAACCTTTATATCTTCAGGTCTTATAACGACATCTATGGGCTTCATTTTTCCAAAGCCTTTGTCAATGCACTCAAATTCTCTGCCTGAAAATTTTACTCGATAGTCTTCAAGCATAATTCCATCAATTATGTTACTTTCTCCTATAAAATCAGCTACAAAAGCATTTTCAGGCTCATTATAGATGTCCTCCGGAGTCCCTATTTGCTGAATTTGACCTTTATCCATCACCACGACAGTATCGGACATTGATAATGCTTCCTCTTGGTCATGGGTAACCAAAATAAACGTTATACCGGTTTTTTGATGAATATTTTTTAGCTCAGCTTGCATATCTTTACGTAACTTTAAATCAAGTGCTCCTAAAGGTTCGTCAAGCAAAAGTACTTTAGGATTATTGGCCAGCGCTCGAGCAATAGCAACCCTCTGTTGCTGTCCTCCCGACAGTGAGTCTATGCTTCTATTTATGTAGTTGCTTAAATTCACCATTTTAAGCATTTCAGATACTTTTTTCTTTATTTCCTCTTCAGGTTTTCTCTGAATTCTCATTCCAAAAGCAACATTTTCATAAACATTGAGATGCGGAAACAAAGCATATTTTTGAAATATGGTGTTTACCTCACGTTTATGAGCAGGAACATTATTTATTTTCTTCCCTCTAAACAAAAGATTTCCGCTATCAGGAGTTAAAAAACCCGCAATAATACGTAAAGTGGTAGTTTTGCCACATCCTGAAGGTCCAAGAAGTGTAACAAATTCACCTTCCTTTATAGCTAAACTTAAGTCTTTGAGTATATTTTCATTATTAAAAGATATATTTATTTTTTCCAAAGATATTATTGATGAATCTATTTTTTTATACAATTTAAAATTCTCGCCACCTTACTTAAAAGTGTATGTGGTGCCTTTCGGAGTATCTTCGATTAGCACATTTTTTAATTTTAATTCATCCCGTATTTCATCGGCACGTTTCCAATTTTTTTGCATACGTGCTTGAGCTCTTTCATCAAGAAGTTTTTTTATTTCTTCTTCGGTAATGTCATTGTCATTATTTTTTTTCTCGTAAACTATTCCAAGTATTCCAGTAAATTTATTAAAAAATTCTAAAATCTTCATAATATCATTTTTATTATAATTATTTTTAGATAAAACGTCAGTGTTTATGTCTTTAACCATTTCAAAAATTACAGATAATGCATCTGCTGTATTTAAATCATCATTCATAAAATTTTCAAATTTTTTTCTATACTCATTTAATTTTTCGACAATTTCATCGGAACTATTTTCTTCTTTCGAACAATTTTCAAGTGCAAACCTTAAATTTTTCTTAAAAGTACGAAGTCTGTCCAAAGCAGCCTCACACTGAATGATAATATCTTCGCTGAAATTTATCGGATTACGATAGTGAGACGATATCATTAAGTAACGAATAGGTTCGTAACCATATTTTTCAGAAATTTCCCTTACAGTAAAAAAATTACCCAAAGATTTAGACATTTTTTGACTATTAATATTGATATATCCGTTGTGAAGCCAATAATTTGCAAATTTTACATCATTACAGCATTCACTTTGTGCAATTTCATTTTCATGATGCGGGAATATTAAATCTTGACCCCCACAATGAATGTCAATAGTTTTCCCCAAATATTTTTCAGCCATTGCAGAACACTCAATGTGCCACCCCGGACGACCTTTTCCCCACGGACTATCCCAAAACGGTTCTCCGGTCTTCGCTGCTTTCCATAAAGCAAAATCCAATGGGTCTTGCTTTATATCATCAATCTGAATTCGAGCACCCGAACGCAAATCATCCACGGATTGATGAGAAAGTTTTCCGTATTCACTAAATTTACGGGTCCTAAAATACACATCTCCATTTTCAGCACAATATGCGTATCCTTTTTTTATTAAAGTGTTTATTATGGAAATTATTTCATTTATATTTTCTGTTGCTTTTGGATGAAAAGTTGCTTTCTTTATGTTTAATCCTTTTGCATCTTTTTCGTACTCTTTTATATATTTTTTAGAAACAGTTATAAAATCACTGTTTTCTTCAATAGCTTTTTTTATTATTTTGTCATCTACATCGGTAAAATTTTGTACAAATGTAACTTTATATCCTAAATACTCTAAATATCTTCGCAAAACATCAAATACACACAGCGGTCGAGAATTTCCTATATGTATATAGTTATAAACAGTAGGACCACAAGCATAAATTTTAACTTCACCGCTATTAATCGGAATAAATTCTTCTTTTTTACGAGTCAATGTATTATAAAGTTTCATTTTACATTTCTCCCAACAAAAATATTCTAATCTACCTTTATGTATTTGTAATTTTTTAATACATAAATGATCCCCGAAACCACTGAAAGTGCTACTGAAATCCAAATTAATACATTTTTAACAATGTAAGGCAAAAATAAATTGATATCAAATAAACTTCCACACGATTGTATAGACAAAATAAATATTAGTGTCAACATTTGACTGATAGTTTTAAGTTTTCCCCACATATTTGCAGAAACAATTTTTTTACTATCCTCTAAAATCAAAAATCTGATTGATGTTACGATAAATTCACGACAAACTATTAATACAGTTGCCCAAGTTGGAACAATCCCTGATGCAGTAAAACAAATAAACACCGAAACAACTAATATTTTATCTGCAAGAGGGTCCATTATCTTTCCGAAATTAGTTATAATTCCATTTTTTCTGGCTATGCGTCCGTCCAGTCTATCGGTGTAGGACGCTATTAAAAAGACCAGCAATGCATATAAATAATGATTTTCTAATCCCTTACATATAAGAAAAAACACAATAACCGGAACTAAAAAAATTCTAAAAACTGTAAGTTTATTTGGTAAATTCACTTGTTTTTCCTCTAATCCATATAATCTTTTGTATTGATAACAGAATTTATCTGACTCCAACTATATCCAAGTCTTTGCAAAGCATTTAAAGCTCTACGTTTTATTTTTTCGTCATCCAAACACAAATAACGCTTCGCTTGCATAAATTTTCTTATATTATTTTCCTCATCTATGTCGATGTCTTCGATAGCCTCTGAAATTATCGATTTATCTACACCTTTTTTTGAAAGTTCATATTTTATACGATTTATTGAATAATATTTTAAACAAGATAATTCTCTTGCATATGCCTTAGAAAATTCCAAATCATTTACAAGTCCCAGCTCTTCCATTTTATCAGCTGCATACTGTGCAGATTCCACTGTAGACCTCAATTTAATTTTATTTTCTAATTCTTTTTTCGAATGAGCTCTGAAAGACAAAAGCCTTAACGCCTTCTCTTTTGCCTTGTGATGATCAGAGTCGGCGTTGACTTTTTTTAAAATTTCTTCGTCAAGATAATCTCCTACTTTCAGTTTGCTTTTCAAAAAAACTTCGGGAGATAAACTCGTTAAATAATTATTATCAGCGTATATTAAAATATTACCTTTTTTACTCTTTTCTATTTTAGTAATAATCATAAAAGTTCTCTCTCCACACAAAAAATAAATTATTCATCATCTTCTTTGTCGGATTTCAATTCTGACTCTGAAACAAGAGTTTCAGCTTCGGTATTTCTTGCCATAGATGGCCTGGAATATATAGTATTTGCGCTTTCTCTGACTTGCTTCTCAATATTCGATGCAAATTCAGGATTTTCTCTCAAAAATTCTTTTGTTTTATCTCTACCTTGTCCTATTTTTTTATCCCCATAAGCAAACCAGGAACCACTTTTTTGAATTATATCAAGTTTTACGGCTAAATCAAGAATTTCCCCTTCACGAGATATACCTTGTCCATACATAACGTCAAATTCAGCTTCCCTAAATGGAGGAGCTATTTTATTTTTTACCACTTTTGCTCTTGTTCGGGAACCTATCATTTCTCCGTTTGACTTCAAAGTTTCAATTCTTCTTATGTCTATACGAACTGAAGAATAAAATTTCAACGCACGTCCTCCGGGAGTTACTTCCGGATTTCCAAACATAATTCCAACTTTTTCACGAAGTTGATTTATGAATATTGCAACACAGTTAGACTTGGAAATTGCACCCGCTAACTTTCTGAGAGCTTGAGACATAAGTCTCGCTTGAAGTCCGACATGAGAATCACCCATCTCCCCTTCTATTTCTGCTCGTGGAACCAATGCTGCAACAGAGTCGACAACTATGACGTCTATAGCTCCCGAACGAACTAAAGATTCAGTTATTTCAAGAGCTTGTTCGCCTGTATCAGGTTGAGAAACAAGAAGTGAATCTATATCTACTCCGAGATTGGAAGCATAAACCGGATCCAGAGCGTGTTCAACGTCTATAAATGCAGCATTGCCACCACTTTTTTGACCTTGTGCAATACAGGAAAGTGCTAAAGTTGTTTTACCGGAAGATTCAGGTCCGTAAATCTCGATAATTCTTCCTCTGGGCAAACCTCCTATTCCAAGAGCTATATCCAAAGAAAGTGATCCAGTGGAAATAGCGTCTACATGCATAGTTTCATTTTTTCCAAGCTTCATTACGGCTCCTTTGCCGAATTGCTTCTCAATTTGTCCCAGTGCTGTTTCTAAAGCTTTATTTTTATCAAATGCCATGTTTTCCTCCTGATTTTTTAAATTTTAAGTAATTTTAATCTTTCCACTGCTTCAAAAGTTTTCTCATGACTTCCAAATGAAGAAATTCTAAAAAATCTTTCACCATTTGGTCCGAATCCAGAACCTGGTGTCCCAACTATTTCAGCATTTTTTAATAGGTAGTCAAAAAACTCCCACGAGGACATCTTATGTGGACATTTAAGCCAAATATATGGTGAATTTTTTCCACCGATATTCCAGATATTAAGTTCATCTAACGTTTCTGAAATCAGCTTTGAATTTTTTTTGTAATAAGAAATACATTCAGAAATTTCATTTTGAGCTTCTTTTGAGTACACAGCTAAAGCCGCTTTTTGAGTAATATAAGAAACACCATTAAACTTAGCCGATTGACGCCGCATCCAAATATCTCCGACTTTCACATCATCAACCTTTAGTTCAGAAGGAATTACCATATATGCACATCTAACACCTGTAAATCCGGCATTTTTAGAAAAAGAACATATTTCTATGGCGCATTCTCTTGCTCCGTCTACTTCAAAAATACTGTGAGGAAGATTTTCGTCTTCCACAAATGATTCATAAGCGGCATCAAACAATATTATTGCCCGATTTTCAAGTGCATAATCCACCCATTTTTTTAATTGATCTTTCGTATAAACTGCACCTGTAGGATTATTAGGCGAACAAATATAGATCAAACTTGGTTTAATTGTTTTATCCGGCATAGGTAAAAAATCATTATCTTTTTTAGCATTTAAGTAACAAACTTTTCTTCCGAACATTATATTTGAATCTACGTAAACGGGATATGATGGATCGGGAATCAAAGCATATCCGTCCGCAGAAAATATTTCCTGAATGCATGAAGAATCACTCTTTGCTCCATCAGATACATAAATTTCATCAGAATTTATATTTACTCCGTAAGTTTTATAGTGTTCTGCTATTGCTTTACGTAAAAACTCATATCCTTCTTGAGGGCCGTATCCGTGAAAAGTATTTGAACAAGACATTTCGTCAACAGCTTCATGCATTGCTTTTATAACACTTGTGCACAGTGGACGTGTTACATCTCCAATACCCAGTTTTATAATATCTGCTTGAGGATTTTCTTGAGTGTACTCTCTCAGCTTGCGTTCAATGTCTACAAAGAGATAATTTTTACTAAGATTGTTAAAATTTTTATTAATTTTTAACATAAATCATTCTCCGATTTACTTTATTTTTTAATGACTTGAAGCCTGAACAAATTCTCTAAATAAGGGATGTGCATAATTTGGTCTGCTCTTAAATTCAGGATGGTACTGTACTCCGACAAAGAATTTGTGATTTTTCAATTCAATAGCTTCTACCAACACACCATTCGGAGAAAGACCAGTAATTCTCATACCATTATCTTCAAACAATTTTCTGTAATCATTATTGAATTCATATCTGTGACGGTGGCGTTCTGATACTTCTAATTTTCCATAACTTCTGTGCATCAAGGAATCTTCTTTTATTTGGCAAGGATAAGCCCCTAAACGCATTGTTCCACCCTTTTGAGTTTTGTTTTTTTGATCTTTCATAAGGTGAATCACAGGATTTTGGCTTTCTGGATCGAATTCTTCAGAATTAGCATCGCTCAGTTTAAGTACATTTCTGGCAAATTCGATTGCAGCAGCTTGCATCCCTAAACATATTCCTAAATAAGGAACATTGTTCTCTCGAGCATATTTGACTGCAGTAAGCTTTCCTTCGATTCCTCTACCACCAAATCCTCCCGGTACTAAAATTCCATCGCAATCTTTTAAAAGTTCATCTACAGTATATTCGGTAACTATTTCTGAATCTATCCACTTTATTTCCACATCAGTACCTGTTTCAAATCCCGCGTGATTTAAAGCTTCGGCAACAGAAAGATATGTATCATGAAGCTTTACATATTTTCCGACTAAAGCTATCTTTGCTCTTCTTGGACGATTATCAATTCTTTGAAGCATCTTATTCCATTCAACTAAATCACATGGAGGACAATTTATGTGGAGTTCACGACAAACAATATCGGAAAAATTGCTTTGCTCTAACATAGAGGGAGCGTGATACAATGACGCAACAGTTGTATTCTCGATAACACAATCAGGTTTTACGTTGCAAAACAGAGAAATTTTTTCTCTTATACTATCTCCTATCGGCTCATCACAACGTGTTACTATTATATCTGGATTAATTCCCAAAGAACGAAGTTCTTTTACAGAGTTCTGAGTAGGTTTGGACTTGTATTCCCCGGAACTGCTTATATAAGGAATAAGCGTGACATGAATAAAAATACAATTTTCTTTACCGACTTCCAAAGAAACTTGTCTTATTGCTTCTAAGAACGGTTGACTTTCTATATCTCCCGTCGTTCCGCCGATTTCTGTAATTACTACATCTGCTTTAGAGGTTTTTCCCACTGAATATATAAATTTCTTTATTTCATTGGTTATGTGAGGAATTACTTGAATTGTATCTCCAAGGTATTCTCCATTTCTTTCTTTCTGAAGAACGTTCCAATAAACCTTTCCGGTTGTAAGATTTGAATATTTATTTAAATTTTCATCAATAAATCTTTCATAATGCCCCAAATCCAAGTCTGTTTCGGCACCATCTTCAGTAACAAATACTTCACCGTGCTGATATGGACTCATTGTACCCGGATCTACGTTTATGTACGGATCAAGTTTTTGTGCCATTACTTTAAGCCCTCTTGATTTGAGCAAACGTCCGAGTGATGCTGCGGTTATTCCTTTTCCAAGCCCCGAAACTACTCCACCTGTTACGAAAATATATTTTGTCATACTTCAATTTCTCCTTCAAAAACTTTTATTGCATTTCCAGTTAAAAATACTCCCTTATCGGAATAATTAACAATTAATTTACCTCCACGTAAATGTACGGCAACATCTTTACCTTTTTCACAAAGGCCATTTTCGGTAGCCGCTACAACGCTCGCACATGCACCACTACCACATGCAAGAGTTTCTCCGCTTCCTCTTTCCCAAACTCTCATTGTTAAATTTTCCGAATCCACTTTACTAACGAACTCTACGTTTACACCCTCTGGGAAAATCCTATGAGAAGATAATTTAGAACCGATTTCCTTAACGCTTGCCGAATAAACTTCATTGCAAAATATAACGCAGTGAGGATTTCCCATAGACACACACGTAATGTTGTAAGTATCTGAATTTACAGTAACAGGTTCATTTACAACCTTTTCTTTTTCGGAAATTATCGGTATGTTTGCGGGATTTAAATCAGCCTTTCCCATATCTACTTTTATCATAGATTCATTGCCTGAATTTTCCAATATATCTGCAGTCTTTACTCCACTCAAAGTTTCTATTTTTATATTGGTTTTACTTTTTGTCATTCCGGAATCGTAAAGATATTTTGCAACACACCGTATTCCGTTGCCACACATCTTACCCTCACTTCCGTCTTTATTAAAAATTCTCATCTTTGCACACGCAACATCAGACGGACATATTAAAATTATTCCATCGCCACCGATACCATAACGTCGGTCAGATAAATTCATACTTAACTTCTCTGGGTCGTCTACGTTTTGATTAAAACAATTTATATAAATATAATCGTTTCCACACCCATGCATTTTAGTGAATTTGATTCTCATAAAAGGCCTCCAGATAATTCTTATCATAAGCTTTTATTTTATATCAAAAGCAAATCAATTACAATAGTTTAACAATTTAAAATCTTGTTTTAACACAAAAATCAAAGCCACGACCTTGCTAACATGCAAGACCCTGACTTTAAGCACTTTTTGCGTTCAACGCTTAAACATCACCTTTATGAGAAGGTTTTACACCTCTGAATTTGGTTTTATTTCCAAATTCTTTCATTTTTTCCTCACTGAGTTTTTTAAACTTAGACATCATTTCTTCAAAATTGTTTTTGGAAGAATAGTTATTTGAAACAGAAAAACTTTCACGCTTTGGTACAAAAGAATCAGCTGGTTTTTCATTTGGTTCAGCCTGTTTCATTGAAAGTTCAATTTTTCCTTTGTTATTTATTCCTAATATTTTGACTTTTACGGTTTGTCCTTCTTTTACGTAATCTCCTACTTCCTTTACGTAATTATTCGACATTTCTGAAATATGAACCAATCCCGTTTTTCCATTCTCAATTTCCACAAAAGCTCCGAAATTAGCTATCCCCGTAACTTTTCCTTCTACTACTTCTCCTACTTCCACATTCTTGCTTTTCATTGATTCTTCAACCCCAAAGCCCATAAAAAATTAAATTCCTTCCTTAAAAATATTTTAAACTTAAACTTCATTCTGCAACATTTTCAAAAACTCTTCTATCAGGCTTCCCACCTTTTGGATTTTCTGAGTCTGTTGCACTTTTTATTTGATTTTTTATATCTTCTGATTTACTTTTTTCAATCGCTATCTGCTCATTCAGTTTATTTAATTCATCACTCTTTATCTTTATTTTTATCTGTTGATTGATAAATAAACATATAATATAAGCTATAATAGATAACAAAAATAATTTTATTATCATTTTTTTGCCTTTTCTGGCAGTAAACTTCATTCTCACAATGTACTTCCTTTTTGATCAAAATCTTTAACTATAAATGAATTATGTACCATATTCGGATATAAATTCAAAAGATTTTTTAAATTTTATATTCAAATGATAAAATTATTATAAATATTAAAAAGAAAAATGTCAATTATTGTCTTTAGAATTTATTTTAATTTTTATTTTATCTACAAAATTACTTATTCTATTATTAAAATAAGTAACTATTTTTTCAGAACTTCTATAAACTAATTCACCAATCGTTAAATGGTAAGCTATCCAACCGATCCCTTCTCCAGCCAAAATATAAAATCGTGCCTCTCCTTTATTCATTCCCAGAACAAAAAGAAAAGTTACCACTCCGCTTATTATAAAATAAATAACGTCTTGTATAAAAATTCCTATATATCGGTGGTTTATCATCATTCTGAATATTCGAAATAAATCATATAATGCTCCAAGCCCTACTCCCAAAATGCAAGAATAACCAAAAACCGATATTTGAGATATTAGAATACTATTCACAAACTTTTCACCTTTGCTTTTTACTTGAATATTTTAGAGAAAAATCCTCCACATGAATCATTTGTTTTATCCGAGTAATTGAGTGACGAAATTTTTCCCATAACTTCAAGTTCTCCAAGTTCCAAATTAAGTTTTTTTATATTCAAATTCTCACCTTTTATTGTCAATTGACCCATATCAGTGTAGACAACTATAGATTTATCATCATAACTGTCTATTTCAGATACACCGCTTACTAAAAGCTTTTTTCTGTTATCAAGGGTAAGACAATGTGGTATTTTAGATGATTTTATACATTCTTCTTTAATCATACACATATCTCCTAAATAAAAATTTTATTACTTTAATGTGTATGACAGTAAAGCCCATAATTAGTACTATCAACAATTGCTGATGTATTGAGCCGCTTTCATTATTCCTATTTTAGAAGCGTAAAAATTAGTTCCACCCTGAAGCCAAACCGTATAAGGAAATTTCAAAGGTCCGTCTGCAGAAAGTTCTATAGAAGAACCAGAAGTAAATGTACCGGCAGCCATAATTACTTGATTTTCGTATCCAGGCATATCCCAGGGTTCCGGAGAAACATATGAATCTATCGGAGATCCCGCTTGAATTCCTTTGCAGAAATTCACTAAATTTTCCGAAGTTCTTAGAACTACAGATTGTACAATGTCACAGCGATGTTCGTTGTACTTAGGATAAACTTCATATCCTAATATTTCAAATAAAGCTGAAGCAAAAACTGCACTCTTTAGAGCTTCTCCAACGACATTGGGTGCATTGTAAATTCCCATAAACAGCTCTCGATTGATTCCTAAAGTGGCTCCTATTTCTTTTCCTATTCCCGGAGCAGTTAGTCTATACGAACACTGTTCGATTAAATCTTTTCTTCCTGCGATATAACCTCCAGTAGAACATATTGCTCCACCGGGATTTTTTATAAGAGAACCAACTATTAAATCGGCACCTATTTCGCAAGGTTCTTTTTCTTCGACAAATTCACCGTAACAATTATCTACCATAATTATAATACCGGGATTTATATTTTTTACAAAAGAAATTATTTCTTCAATTATGGAAATGCTTAAAGAGTCTCTCAAAGTATATCCACGAGAACGTTGTATGTATAACATTTTGAAATTTTTATTCAGAAGTTTGGTTTTAATATCATTAAAATATTTTTCTTTATTGTTGTCTAATTCTACCGAATCAAATTCTATTCCAAAATTTTTAAGAGAACCCATGTTCTTTCCTTTGCAACCGATTACATCTTCAAGAGTATCATAAGGTTTACCGGTGACACTTAAAAAACTTTCTCCTGGACGCATAACGCCGAAAAGAGCAGTTGTAAGAGTATGCGTACCACTCACAAAATTATGTCGTACAAGCGCATCTTCACACTTAAATATATCAGCAAATAATTCATCAAGTTTTTCTCTTCCACGGTCATTATATCCGTAACCGGTGGTTCCGTTAAAATGACTTTCACTTACTTTGCAATTTATAAACGATTTTAAAACTTTTTGCTGATTGTATTCTTTTATTTTTTCAATTTCTTTAAACTTTTCTTCGCACATTTTCAGTGCTTTAGATGAAGCTTCAAAAATTTTTCCATTAAAACTAAAAATTTTAACAATCTCCTTTAACATCAAGTTATATAATTATTAAATCATAAACCAATGAAAAAATAAACATAATAAAATTTGATCTAATATATTATTTTTCATAAAAATAAGATCTGTTTTCTTGCTTAAGAGTTTTAAGATCCAAAATCCCTTTTTCGTGTGCCCCCACTTTACCTTTTATTATTTCTTTTGCTGTAAGAACTTTGTAATCCATATCTTCTTTTGAACCAAGTGAAATATCTATTCTGTCATCATAGTTTACAATAATATCCTCAGGATTTGATAGATCAATTCGTCTAATTAAATTTAAGTCTTTACTTTTAAATATTTTTATAATTTCAGTAATTAATTTTTCCGTTTCCTCATTTTCATATTTTATTTTTTCCCCTTGAACCGAACAAGAACTGATTCCTTCCACTTTCACAAGTTCAGAAAATTTTTCATCAGAATTTTCTAAAACTTTACCATACTCACTTATAACCAAATATTCTCCCTGAATATTGAGGCAATACATTGGATGTGCACCTTCGACAAGTATATCTATTTTATTTGGAATTTGTTTTTTTATTTTAACTTTTTCAACATAAGGCAATTCAGAAAATATATTTGCTTCTGAATTTGCGGAATTCACTGCTAAAAGACTGTCATATAATTTTATTCCACTTGAATTTTTTATTTCAGTGCTGCTATATATTGTTTCTCCTTCTACTGAAATTTCTTTGACTATTAAAAATTTGTACAAAACAAAATAAATTGAAAAGCATAAAAAAGCCAAAACGAACAAACAAGAAAATATAAGGACAAACCTTCTACTCCAAAGTCGGAACGTTTTTGCTTTTTTTAAATTTTTTTTATATCTACTACGTTTGTTTGATTTTTTTAATTCATTTTTTTTCAGAGCTTTTCTATCCACGAATTTTACACCTCATACTCTTTTTACACAGGCTCCTATTTTTTTCAAATTTTCTTCTATTTTTTCGTATCCTCTGTCAATATGTCTGAGACCTGAAATTTCAGTAGTTCCTTCAGCACCCAAAGCTGCCACTATAAGTGCTGCTGCTCCACGCAAATCAGAAGCAGTAACTTTCGCTCCGGAAAGTCTTTTTACTCCCTCCACAACAGCTACCTTATCCTCAACTTTTATATCTGCCCCCAACCTTAAAAGTTCTCCGACATGCTTATATCTGTTGGAAAAAATATTTTCAACGAAAACACTTGTTCCGTCTGCAATGGCAGTCATAGCCATTATAGGAGCTTGAGCATCTGTTGGAAACCCGGGATACGGCATAGTTCTTATCAGTCGATTAAAATACGGTCTTGCAGGTGAATCTATTTTTATTTTATTTTTATCAAGTGTTCTTATTATACATCCTGCTTCTTCAAATACTGGAATTACCGAACTTATATTATCCTCTATAACATTATGAATTACAAGACTGCTTGCTGTCGATGCAGCTGCTGCCATATATGTTATGGCCGCTATACGATCCGGAATTACAGTATGTTCTGCTCCGTGAAGATTTTTCACTCCGTCAATAACAATTGTTCCGTCGTAAGAATATTTTATTTTTGCTCCACATTTGTTTAAAAAATTTATAAGGTCAATAATTTCAGGTTCTTTGGCTGTATTTGTAAGTACGGTTGTACCACGGGCAGTAGTAGCAGCCAAAATAAGATTTTCCGTTGCACCAACGCTCGGAAACGACAAAGCTATATTACATCCGCACAGTCCTCTTCCAACATCACATTCCAATGATCCGTGACTTTCACTTATTCTCAACCCCATTTGTCTAAGTCCATCCAAATGTAAATCTATAGGTCTTGGACCCAATTCACATCCACCGGGTAGAGAAAGTTTAGCTTTTCCGACAGCAGCCAAAAGAGAACCTAAGAATATTATAGATGATCTCATCTCTCTCATCAAGAAATCCGGGATATCACTTTTTGAAATATTTTTGGAATTAACTGTAAAAATTCCATTTTCAAAAGAAGAATCACATCCCAAGTAATTAAGGATTTTACTCGTAACTCTTACGTCTGAAATATCAGGGCAATTTTTTATGACGCATTCATCTTTGCACATTATACTGGCAGCTAAAATCGGCAAAATACTGTTTTTTGCTCCCTGAACTTCCACTTCTCCTCCTAAACGCCGAGAACCCTCGATAACTAATCTTGACACTCACCATTCACCTCTCTAAAAGTTATAACTTAATTAAATGCAATTATATTTGCACAAAAACAGTTCATATAAATATGTTATTCCGAGAAGCTCGTCCGGTGATAATATTTAATATAATAAATATATGTTTAACCAGCTTGACTTTATTACAAATAAAGTTATTCTATTTTTATAAGATAATTTTATATAAATTGATGGAGGAATATTTTGAAAATAAAAATAAACGGTAAAATAATTTTTAACATTATAACTTTGCTTATTCCACTTGGTTTCATAGTGTATTTTTTAACTTCTGAAAACGGATTTATCGATTTGATGGAAAATGCCGAAAAATTCAATTGGTGGTGGATAATTGCAGGTATAACTTTTCAACTTTTGAATGTAGTTATGGATGCATATATACTGTTCAAATTTACTCATAATTACGACAAGAATTACACTTTTGTTAAATCTCTTAAAACTACTGCAGTAGGTCAATTTTTCAGTGTAATAACTCCGGGTGCCGTTGGCGGACAACCTATGCAACTTTACTGCATGAAAAAACAAAATATCGATACCGGTGTGGCATCATCTTCTTTGGTTCAAAAATTTTTAGTGTATCAAACAACGATAACTTTTTACAGTTTGATCTCAATGCTTTTTAATCTAAACATTTTTAGCGGAAGTATGAGCGGAGCAATAATGAGTCTTGCAGCTTTTGGATTTGCATCTCATGCTCTCGTTATAGCTTTTGTATTCATGTTTTCTTTTAATAAAAAGCTTACAACTTCTATAATAAATTCATGTTTTAACTTTTTGGCAAAAATAAAAATAATAAAAAAACCGGAAGAAAAATCAGATAAAGTTAAAATTCAACTCGAATATTTTCATCAAAGCAATAACCAATTGTATAAAAACAAAAAAATGTTAATATTAATATGTTTTTTTACAATAATTCAACTTACTCTCATTTTTGCAATCCCTTACACAGTCTATAGAGCGTTTAATTTTTACGGAGCAAATATATTCGATATGATAACAGGTCAAGCATTCGTTACAATGGTATCCTCATTTATGCCATTACCTGGAGGTTCTGGAGCGGCTGAAGGAAGTTTCTACGTTTTTTTTGAAATGTTTTTTACTCCAAACACAATAAAATCTGCTATACTTGTCTGGAGAATAATAACTTATTTCATGAATATAGTAATATTTGCCCCTTTTGCAAGAATTGGAAATATATCAGAAACAGCCAAAACACTGGAAAATATATAAGGAGAATTTAAAGTATGTCTAATCCGGCAATAAGTTTGGTGATGCCAGTATATAATGTTGAAAAATATCTAAAAAGAGCCTTGGAATCCGTTCAAAATCAAACTTTTAAAAATTTTGAATTGATTATAGTAAACGATGGTTCGACTGATGGAAGTACACGCATAGCGGAATTTTTTTGTGAAAAAAATAAAAACTTTATTTTGATAAACCAAGAGAATCAAGGTCCGTCCGTAGCGAGAAATACCGGTCTGAAAATTTGCCGTGGAGATTATATCGGATTTATGGATAGTGATGATTATCTTGAACCTGAGTTTTTGGAATATCTTTATAATGCTGCGATTGAAAACGATGCCGATATTGTTTGCTGCAATTTTAATTTATATTATCCTGAAAAAAAGCTTAAAATTTATATGCCTTTTACATCTTTTCCGGGCGTATATTCAAAGACAAAAGCCTTGAGAAAATTAATTTTAGATATGGGAATTCATTATTTTGTGTGGAACAAGCTTTCGAAAAGAGAGTTATTTTTCGATAATAATCTTACTTTCGATAAAATGTACTTCGAAGATATCTCAACTTCTCCCAAATTGTTTTATTATGCTGATAAAATAGTTCTTCTCGGAAAAGCGCTTTATAATTACACCAGCAGAGATACCAGTATTTTACATTCTATGAATGTAGTAAAAATAAATGATTTTATAAAATCACTGGGAGTAATAAGAAATTTTTTAGAAAACGAAAAAGTTTACAAAAATTATAATACTCACGTTTGGATCTACGCTCAACGAGTAAAATTAGTAAGTTATTATTATATTTTAATGTTGCACGCAAAGGCAATGAACTTTAAAGGATTTTTGGAAAATATAAATTCGGCAACGAAATCAATTGATTACTTTTCAGGAAACCTTTTTGAACCCATAAATTCTATAAATGTTCCGGAACTTACTCATCCAATTAATGAACCAAAAAAAATTACCAAAATTAAAAAAATTAAGAAAACCAAGAAAAAATAAAACGGTATTATAAGAATTTTTCGGCAAATAATATTTCCATGGAAAATTCAAATATTCAAACTAAAAAAATTTCTGATTCCAAATTAATAAAAAACATAAAAAAATGCGCCGGAACTATTTTTGCTCTGATTTCGGCGTCTATTTTGGTGTATTTTTGTTTGTGTGATAATAATTTAATCAATTTGATAAATATCATTCCAGAACTAAATATGTTTTGGATAATTATAGCGTTCTGTTCTCTATGTCTATATTGGATATCGGAAAGTTTAATAGTTAAAGAAATAACAAAATTATTATGTTACAGAAAATATCCTAAATTATTTTTTTTCAAAATAGCACTAATAGGACAATATTTTAACTCAATAACGCCACTTGGAATAGCAGGACAACCTATGCAAATTTTAGAATTGTGTAAAAATTCAATACCTAAATCAACCGCAATACTCATAACTACACGAAAATTTTTTGTTTATCAATCCTGTTTGAATCTATACTCTATCATTTGCGGAATATTCTACTATGGAACTATGAAAGTAAATTGTCCCGAAATAATATGGATGATGTGGATTGGTTTGATATGTCAATGTTTTTTTATATTTTTGATATTAATTTTTTCCATAAATAAAAATATAATTTTAAAAACATCAGAATTTATTATATATATACTATATAAATTAAAATTAATAAAAAATCAAAATGCAATAGCTCAATCTATAGAAAATAATTTAACTTCATTTATCCAAAATAATAAAATTTTAAGTAAGAACAAAAAAACAAATATCAAAATTTATTTACTTACATTTTTACAAATTACATTCTTATTTATGATACCTTTTTTTGTTTTTAAATCATTTAATCATGATTCTTTCCCGATTATTCAAATAATCTGTGCGCAATCTACAATAAATACTATATCTTCATTCAACCCATTTCCCGGAGCTGCCGGAACGGCCGAGAAAAGTTTTGTAACACTATTCTCAGTTTTCTTTACAATTCAAGAAATCGGAAAAGCGATGTTACTTTCCCGATTTATAAGTTGTTATTTTACTATATTAGTAGGCACAGTATGTAGCAAATTAATATTTAAAAATAATAAAAATTAAATCCTCAAATCAACAAGCTTATGATTTTCTTTCGGAGCCACTTCCAAACTTACATCACTACCTACATTTATTCCTTCGCTGTTCAAGTAATATACAGAAGTTTGAATTGCTAAAGCAGGAACATTATTATGGGAACTAAGATGAGAAAGTATTATATTTTTAGTTCCATTATTAACTAAAAACGGTAAAAATTTTCCACTCGTTTCATTTGATAAATGACCACTGTCAGATAAAATTCTTCTTTTCAAATAATAAGGGTAAGGACCATTTTGAAGCATCATAACATCGTGATTCGATTCTAATATAACAGTATTACAACCTATCAATGCATCTTTAACTTCATTAGAAATGTATCCTAAGTCCGTACATATCGCAATTTTTTCACCCGACTTATCCGTAAATACATACCCAAATCCATCACAACAGTCATGAGATATTGAAAAAGTTTTTACAGATATGAATTCTAAATCTGTTTCATTTTTTTTTAAAATGTTGCATAATTTACCATCAAAAATTATATTTTTTTTCCTAATCGAACCGATTGTACCTTCTGAGCCGTATACTTTAAATTTATGTTTGGATGTAAGAACTTTCAAAGCTGAAATATGGTCATTGTGTTCATGTGTAACAAAAACAGAATCAATGTTACATATGTCTATATTATTTTCGGATAAAATATTTTCTATTTGTTTTGTACTTCTTCCGGCATCAACCAGTATTCCCTTTCTATTCGAAAATTCTATATAAACAGAATTACCACTGCTTCCACTAAACAAAGGGCATACTCTGATCATCTCGAATTCACGCTCCATATGCAAAAGCGAAAATAACTCCAAGACTTCATCACAAACCCGCCACTTCATTTTCTTCAGTTTTACAAGAAACTCGTTTTATATGAGCTCCCAAATTCACAAGTTTCTCCACTATATCTTCGTATCCTCTTTCAATATGTTGAATTTCTTCGACGGTGGTTTGACCTGAAGCGGCCAATCCGGCAATTATCAAAGCTGCACCTGCACGCAAATCGGTAGCTTTTACAGGAGCTCCTTGTAATTTTTTAACTCCCTCTATTACCGCAACTTTCCCGTCAACTGAAATTTTTGCTCCCATCCTGTGCAATTCTTCAACATATTTAAACCTATTGTCCCAAACGGCTTCATTTACCATACTTGTTCCTTCAACGGTTGATAACAACGCTGTTATTTGTGGCTGCATATCTGTAGGGAATCCAGGATGCGGCATAGTTTTTACATTACATTTTTTCAATGGTTCATCGCAGTAAACTCTTATTGAATCATTATATTCTTCAAATTTTACACCCATTTCTTCGAGCTTAGCCGTTATAGATTCCAAATGTTTAGGGATAACATTTTCTACCACAATATCTCCCCTTGTGGCAGCAGCAGCAGCCATATATGTTCCTGCTTCAATCTGATCGGGAATAATTGAATAAGTTACACCTCTCAATTTTTTCACACCACGAACTTTTATAACGTCCGTTCCTGCACCAATGATATCCGCACCCATACAGTTTAGAAAATTTGCTAAATCTACTATATGAGGTTCTTTCGCAGCATTTTCTATTACCGTAATTCCGTCTGCTTTTACCGCTGCAAGCATTATGTTTACCGTTGCACCTACGGAAACAACATCAAGATAAATATGAGTTCCAACGAGTTTTTCACACTGAACTTTTACCATTCCATTTTCTAATGCGTATTCTGCTCCCAGAGCTGCAAAGCCTTTTAAATGTTGGTCTATAGGTCTAAGTCCAAAATTACATCCACCCGGTAAATAAACATATGCTTCAGAAAATTTACCTAAAAGTACTCCTAAAAGGTAACATGAAGCTCTCATATTTCTCATTAAATCACAAGGTGCCGAAGATGACGACATTTTACGTGGATCTATCTCTATCGTATTCTTATTTACTAATTTTATCTTTGCACCCATATCGCTTAAGATTCTGCACATAAGTGTTATATCTCTTATATTTGGTACATTTTCAATTCTGCAAACTCCATCTGAAAGCGCAGCCGCAGGTAAGATTGCTACTGCCGCATTTTTTGCTCCACTTATGGAAACTTTTCCTTTTAATTTTTGCCCTCCGGATATTATTATTTTATCCAAAGTGCCACACCTCTCATCTATAATAATCTGTAAATCAATTTTTTAAATATTATCTTAATTATGTGTCTCTATATTATTTTATCCATATATTCATAGAAAAAATTATAATTTATAACAAAATTTATATTACAACTTTTGGAAAATTGTTTAATTGTATTCATCGTTTTCATCAGTATCGGTATCTTTCGTAGAATTTGATGAAGTTTTTTCTTTATATGGATAAGACTTAGACTTCTTTACATTACCTGAAGATGCATCAAAATCTACATCATAAACTCTATATGGCATTCCATCTAAATTTACATTTACGGTTTTCTTTCCTGTTGTTCCTTTCAGATAAATTGAATACGTCCCATTATACGACGGAACAACTTTTTTATTATCCTCCAATACCCCGTTTACGTAGTACGAAAGAGTAATTTCATGGTTAACGTTAGACGGCAAATCGACGGATATTTCGAAATTTTTTTCTCTCTTTACTCCCGAACTTACCGTTAATTTGACTACAGAATCTTTTCCTACCGATATTCCCGGAAGCGGATCTGTTGAAATTACTGTATCTTTAGGTTTGTCACTGCTCTCAGAATTTATATTATCTGACACTTTAAGTCCTGCCGAAACCAAGTCATTTTTTGCAGCCGTCAAAGACTTATTAAGAACGTCGGGTACAGTCACCTTTTCATCAGCCGGCCCTTTACTTACATAAATTCTTACTGTCGAATTTGATGGAACTTTACTTCCCTCTTGTGGATCTACATTACACACGATACCTTGAGCGGTTTCTTCATCCACTACCATCAAAACTTCACTTTTTAACCCTGCATTAGAAATTTTGGATTTGGCAATGTCTTCCGAAAGCCCTTTAACTGTGGGAACTGCTACCAATACTCCAGAACTGTTTACTTTTAGTACTATCGTAGAACCTTCTTTAATTTTTTTCGAATTAGGAAGTGGATCTTGCTCAATTATTACTCCCTCTTCTTTCGATGAATCATAAACAGATTCTATTTTCCACACAAATTTATACTCTGGATTATTTTGCACATCTGACAGCTTCATACCTACAAAATTCGGAATATCCACATCTTTTGCCGAATTCTTTCCGCAAGAACTGAACATTGTGATAAAAATAAATATCAATGCAAAAATTCCTACCGCAGCTGCGATTCCTCCTGCAATGAGCCCGGCTTTAGCCTGTTTTTTCTTCTCACTTTTATGATCATAATCATCATCATAGTTGCTTTTTTTCTTGCCGACTTCATTTATATCGTTAACGTATTTTGTGGGATTATCGTCAACGAAGTATTTATAATTAAATTTTATATCTGGATTATTTTGTATTTTTTCGATATCTTGTTCCATTTCTTCTGCCGAAGTGTAGCGATTAGCTGGAATTTTTTCCATAGCGTGAAGAGTTATTTGTTCGAGACCTTCAGGTATATCTGGATTTATTTCTCTTAAAGGCTTTGGCTTTGCTTGCATTTGCATAATGGCTACGGAAACCGCATTGTCGGCTTCAAACGGAAGTTTACCAGTAAGCATTTCATAAAGCATGACACCTACTGAATAAATGTCGGCTTTTTCATCAATTACACTGCCTTTTGCTTGTTCCGGAGATATATAGTGTACAGAACCGATAGCCCTGTCCGTCATTGTTTGAGTCTCGTTCCTGGAGAATCTCGCTATTCCGAAATCAGTTACTTTTATTGTTCCATCTTTGAGAAGCATTATATTTTGAGGTTTTATGTCACGGTGTATTACGCCTTTTCCGTGAGCATGAATCAAGGCTGACAAAATTTGACGAACAAAATATATTGCGTCTTTCCACCCTATTATTTTTTGCTGAGAAATATATTCTTTTAAAGTTATACCGTCAATATATTCCATGACTATATATTGAATTTTTGTTCCAAAACTTACGTCATAAACTTTAACTATATTGGGATGAGATAAGACAGCTATAGCTTTAGACTCATTTTTAAATCTACGAATAAACTCTCTGTTTCCTAAAAATTCATCTTTCAAAATTTTTATAGCAACGATCTTATCTTCTACTATATCATAAGCCCTGTAAACAACGGCCATTCCGCCTACTCCGATAAGCTCTTGTATTTCATATCGAGCGTCTAATCTCTTTCCGGTATATTTATCCACTTTTTTCTCCCCTATCAAAAATTAATTTATAGGATTACTTTTTTAAACTTTTATAATTGCTGCGGTTATATTATCGCTTCCGCCCAAGTTATTAGCTTCTCTTATAAGCTCTGACGGCACTGAGGAAATTGTATTTTGGTTAAATACCTTAAAAATATTTTTTTCATCTAAATAATTAGTCAGACCATCGGTACAAGATAAAATCATATCATTTTTTTCAATATCACACTCTATATAGTCCAAATCGATTGAAGAATTTACTCCAAGAGCTCTTGTAATTATATTTTTTTGAGGATGATTTTTTGCATCTTGTTCGGTAATTTCACCACTGTCGACCATTTGTTGTACAACGGAATGGTCTTTGCTGAGTTGTTTTATTTCATTTTTATTTACCACATACACTCTGCTGTCACCGGCATAAACTATTTGTAAAAAATCGTTACAAACTACGCAAAGAACTACTGTAGTTCCCATATGATTTAAGCTTTCATCTATCTTAGATTTTTCGAATATTCCCAAATTTGCTCCGTTCACAGCATTATACATTTTGGATTTTATTTCTTCTTTACTGTCATTTTCGGTCAAAAATGAATCCATATAATTTTCAATAATTTTTACTGCAGTACGACTTGCAACGTCACCCCCATAAGTGCCTCCCATACCATCGCACACCAGTGACCATGCCAAACTTTCACTTAATTTCTTTGCGAATACTGAATCTTGATTTGTTTTGCGCACTTTTCCGATATCTGTCTTACTGTAAATTTCCATCGATTTTTTCAACCTCCTTATGTATGTGTTTTCCTTTAAGTTGCCCACATGCAGCATCAATGTCCTTTCCTAAGGTTCTACGAATTGTAGTTTGAATTCCATTATTTTCCAAAATATTTTTAAATTTATATATATTTCCAAGAGAACTTTTTTGAAAAGTACCGTCACTACCGCCCGAATTCAACGGTATAAGATTAACATGACACAACATTCCTTTAAGAAGCATTGTTAATTCTTCAGCAGCTCTACGTGTATCATTAAAGTTTTTTATCATCGCATATTCAAATGAAATGCGTCTTCCTGTACATGCCGTATAATAATTGCAAGCTTCAAGAAGTTCACTTATATTCCATCGCCGATTTATTTTCATTATCTTGTTTCTTGTTTCATTATTTGAAGCATGTAAAGATACTGAAAGTGTAAGTTGCATTTTTTCTTTAGCTAATTTATAAATTTTATCAACTATTCCGCACGTTGAAAGAGAAATATGTCGCATACCTATGTTGAGACCTTTTTCATCCGACACTAATTTTAAAAACTTTATAACATTATCATAGTTGTCGAGAGGTTCACCCATACCCATAAGAACAATATTTGAAATTTTTATATTCATATCTTTCTGAGCACGCTCTATTTGAAGCAAAATTTCGGAAGGATTAAGATTTCTTGAAAAACCATTTTTCCCCGTCACACAGAAAGCACATCCCATTTTGCATCCTGCTTGAGTTGAAAGACATATCGAATATCCGTGATTATACTTCATTAAGACAGATTCTATGAGTTCTCCATCTGAGAGTTCAAAAAGATATTTGACCGTTCCATCTTGAGAAACTTTTTTACTTTTCATTTCAATTGAGGGAATAAAATAATTATTTTTTAAAATTTCTCTCAAACTAACAGATATATTAGTCATGTCATCGAAAGATTCAGCACCTTTCAATATCCACGAATAAACCTGGGAAGCTCTGTAGCGTTCTTGAGAAAGCTTTTCAAAATCGTTTGAAATTTCATCAAAACTCATCGATTTTATGTCTTTACTACACATTTTTTAAAATGCACCTCCCTTAGACTACAAAACCCTTATTTTATTATATATTAATGTAAAATGCTGTCAAGTTTAATGTTAAAAACATGTTATCGATTATGTATCTGATTTTGTCAGATAAGTCATTATTTCACGATACAGCGTTTCGGGGCTTCTATAAAAATTATCACGAATAATAGTGGCTTCCATAAGATTCGGTGCATAAATTTTTAATTCCAACATATTGAACTCCCCACCGGAAATTTTACAAATTACGTCATATCCTCTTGGATTTTTTTTGATTATGACTTTATTTTCTTGTTCACTTTTTAGACGACTCATATAAGAATCTACACTTTTAAGAGCTTTCTCACGAATCGAAACAGGAATCATATCACTAAGCTCTTCAACTATCATTTTTCCGCTGGGTGTTATTGAATATTCGCCGCTTTCTTCGGAGTCAAGTACAATATTATTGTTTGCAACCATTTCTGAAAAAGCTTGACTTGCTTCAAAATAATTTGCCAAACCGTAATTTTGAAGAATAGAGGTTATATCATTTTTCTTAAGCGGAAATTTAATTTTATCCAGTAAAAAACAGATTAAAATTTTTATTTCCTGATGATTTGTAAGTCCTCCAGGATGAATTCCTGCAGTAAAAGCATTTTGTTCCATTTTTATCCTCCTTTTGTTGAATTTGAGTTAAAAATATGTTATAATATTGTGTGAATCATATTTGTATTATCATTCATTTATGTGTCAATTCTTGAAAATTTACTCTATACTTACGAGCAGCTTTGTTAATTAAATTCTCAATATCTTTATTCAAATTATTTTCATTTTGATTTAGTGTCCAAATATTCAGTTTTATTAAATTTTTATTATTTTCACAAACTTCAATTACTATTTCCGGAGCAGGAAGTTGCAAAATTTTATTATTTAAAATAAATTCTTTCTCTAAATACCTTTTAAACTCTTTATGTTTTTCAATAAGAGTGTCAGATTTGTAGATCTTATTTATAAGTGACATATCGTACTCACTCTTTCGAGTGATACTGTTAGCTGCAAGTTTAGAATTAGGTATAATCACGGTTTTATTTTTATCTTCTGTCTGCAAAGTTGTAAATAGCATTTCAATTTTAATCACAGTACCTCGTGAGTTTTCAATCTCTATGTAATCACCAACGTGAATAGGTTTATTTATCACCAAAATTATACCGCTTACCAAGTTTGACAGATTGTCTTTCAGTGAAAGCCCTACTGCAACAAGAGATGCTCCTATTGCCGCAAAAAGAGAGTTAACGTTAATTCCTAAACTTCCGAGAGCCATAACCACAAGAATAACTCTCAGTGAAAACTTCATTATCGAGTACAGAAAAGATGTAATTCCTTTGTCAGAAATAGTTTTTTGAAAAAACAAAAGAGCTATTCTACATACTTTATTTACCGTCCACCAACCTGCAATCATTATCAAAACGGCTTTAATCAAACAAACAGACCAATCCACTGCAAAAGGTTGCCATGATTCAAAAATATTTATGAAATAATTCATTTATTTTCACCTCTACAATTTAATTATAACACGTATTTCAAATTTAATAAATCAAAAAGGAGGAACGACACTATGTCTAAAGTAAAAACAATTATAAAATCAAAATACTTTTTACTCAATTTGTTAATGCTCATATCAATCATTTTTCCTGCTTGTCATGCTTTAGATTACAATATCAAAATTTCAGAACCACAAGAATATTATGATGCCGGTTCATATTTACATCTGGGTTTTGAAGCAACGGGACGCAGACGTTCCGATTTTTTAAGACCGTTTAGATGTAGACTCTATTTTGATCCGGACACTTTGAAATATAAGAAGATAATTTGCAAAAATTCTGTAAAAAGAACCGATATAAGAGTGGAAAAATTCGACAACTATATAGATATAGTTTGCAAACCGAATGCACTTAGAGAACTTTATTTTCCAAACAACGTGAGTGATATTTTCGATTTGGTATTCATCGTAAACAAAAAAGTTAATACTCATGAGTCGGATATTTCTGCTGAATTTAAGTCTTTTAACGGAGAAAATACATTAAATTCTGAAAACATTCGGCTAAATATAAGAGGAAATCCACTTTTAGAAAATTGTAAACTAAATTTTCTTGAAATATCAGAAGGAAATATTTCTCCGAATTTTTCTCCAGATATATACGAATATGCCGTCACAGTACCATACTACACGAAGCAATTGGATATACAGGCAATTCCAATGTATGAAGATTTATCCGTAAAAATAAACAAAAGAAACTTGAATGCACAAGGCGGAACTGCTAACATAACCATCGTCGTTTCAAATAAAAGCCTTGGAGCAAAATCAGTTTACACCATCAGAGTATCACGTGAAAAGAATACAGATAATAATTCTTCCTATTCCAAACCCTCTAACAAAACGTCGGAAAAGGATTTATCAAAGATTCCTGGTGGTTCAGGTAAGATTTTAAATGAACAGATAGATATTTTCGAACCTGACAAAAAATCCTCTAAAACAAAATCTTCTAAATCCAATCATAAGAAAAAACACAAAAACTCCAAAAATTCCACGGAAAACGCCAAAAAAGATCAAGAAATCGATGATGAAGATGAAGATTTACAAGAAGATACGGAAAACGTAGATTCTGTGGATAATTCTGAAAATAACACTTCTCTGGCTTTCAGAAATTCAAAAATATACTGGGTAATTACTGCTATAATTTTCGGATGTGTGGTTGCAGCATATTTGACTATAAAGTTTATAAAATCAAAAAAATATTTTCGAAATCCTAAAAAAGATATTAACAACAATTCTAAAAAATAGTATAATGTTTCCATTTAATAATATTTTATTGAATGGAGGTAGTGCAGGAAAAATTCTGCAAAAATTAATATGACAAATTATTTTATAAAAAAATTCATACCAAATTACAAAGATGTAAACAATTCCGAAGTTCGAAGAAAATTCGGAATACTCAGTGGAATAGTAGGAATAATATGCAACATAATACTGTTTTCAGGAAAATTTTTTGCGGGAATGATAACTTCTTCAATAGCTGTGAGTGCCGATGCATTCAATAATCTCTCAGATGCAGTATCCTCAATTATAACACTAATATGCTTTAAAACTTCAGGTAGCCCGGCCGATAAAAACCACCCATTTGGGTACGGAAGAATAGAGTATATTTCGGGATTAATCGTTTCGATAGCTATAATATTTACCGGAATCGAGTTTACCAAATCTTCTATAGAAAAAATTTTCGACCCGGAACCAGTATCTTATGGTTTAGTATCGATAATCATACTTCTCGTGTCATTGGTAATAAAACTTTGGATGGGATTTTTCAACAGAAAAATCGGAAACATCATAAATTCAACAGCTATGAAAGCTACTGCATTTGACAGTATTTTAGATGGAATAATAACCGTAACTATTTTGGCGGGAATGGCTATAAATTACTTAACAGGTATTTCTGTAGATGCTTATACCGGCATAATTGTTGCTCTTTTCATAATTTTCACCGGAGTCAGCGTGATAAAAGAAACGATAAATCCGCTTTTAGGACAATCTCCGAGTCCCGAACTCATAAAAGAAGTTAATGATATTGTACTTTCGAGTCCTGATATTTTAGGAATGCACGAGTTGACCGTACACAACTACGGACCGGGTCGAAGTGTTATTTCACTGCATGCCGAAATGCCTGCAAACAAAAATATTATGGAACTCCACGAAGCAACGGATTTAATTGAGAAAAAATTAAAAAATAAATTCGGATGCTCAGCAATTATACACATGGATCCGATTGTAACCGACAATGAAGAAGTTACGGAAATGAGAAGTAAATTATCAAAAATAGTAAAATTGATTCATAAAGATGCTAAAGTTTATGATTTGAGGATCATTCCGGGTTCAACTCCTACCTTAATTTTTCATGTTTCAGTTCCATATGACGTACAACAAACCAATGATGATATATTAAATGCCATAGTACAAAGCGTAAAAGCTCTCGATTCCCGATACAAATGCATAATAGATATTGACAGAACTTATTTTAGCAACAATGCTCAAAAATAAATAACTGAGGAAATTTGAAAAAATGATGATATCTGTGAATTCAGATGAATATTTTATGACAAAAGCTTTAGAGGAAGCAAAAAAATCAAAGCTTGAAAAAGAAGTACCTATAGGGGCCGTAATAGTTTTTGAAAATAAAATTATATCTACAGGGCGAAACAAACGTGAAATTTGTGCAAATGCTTTACACCATGCAGAAATAGAAGCTATTTATAATGCGTGCCAACAATTAAATCAATGGAGATTAATTGGATGCACGATGTATGTAACACTTGAACCATGCCCTATGTGTGCGGGTGCTATAATAAATTCCAGACTTGATCGTGTCGTATATGGTGCTAAAGATCCCAAGGCAGGTTCGTGTGAAAGCGTAATAAATTTGTTCGATTTACCTTACAATCACAAACCATTTATTAGCGGTGGAATACTTGAGGGAGAATGTTCCTCAATTTTAACTGAGTTTTTTAAAAAATTAAGGAACAGGTAGTCTGCCCGTTCCTTTTTCTTATTTGACTAAAAACCCAGATCAGAAAACAAGTTTGAAATATTTACAAATTCTTCAAATTTAAGCTGCTCAGCTCTTAAATTACAATTGATTTCGCATTTTTCCAAAATTTCCTTTACACTTTCTTTACTGATATTAAGACCCATACTCAAGGAATTTAGCAAATTTTTTCTTCTTTTTGAGTATGCGGCACGTATAATTTTGAAAAAATTTTTTGAATTTTTAATGCCTTGACGATTATCGTCTTTCATTTCTATTTTTATAACACAAGAATCAACATTGGGAGATGGAACAAAACAGTTTCTGTTTACATTAAAAAGAATTTTAGGTACTCCATAATATCTGACGGCCATGCTTATAGCTCCGGATTGTCTTGTACCGGGTAGAGCACAAATCCTTTCCGCAGCTTCTTTTTGCACCATAACGGTAATTGATTTAAATCCTGGATTATTTTCTAAAATGTACATTATTATTTCAGAGGTAATATAATAAGGAAGATTGGCACAAACGTTAACCTCAGTACAATCAGAAAATTCTTCTTCAATTATTTTGTTTAGGTTAATTTCTAAAATGTCATTATTTATTACTTTAACATTTTCAAATTCTGAAACGGTTTCACTCAAAATAGGTATAAGACGTTTATCTATTTCTACCGAAACTACTTTTTCAAACCTTTTTGCAAGTTGTACAGTTAAAACTCCAATTCCTGGTCCTATTTCCAAGATTCCGGAATTTTCATTTTCCGAGCATAATTCAGCCATTTTTGGACAAATTTCGGGATCGATTATAAAATTTTGACCCAGAGACTTTGAAAATTTAAACTGATGTTTATTTAGCAAATTTTTTATTCGTTTAATATCACATAGATTTAACATTAAAATTTATCACTTCATTCAAAATATAATTGTTGTTTATTTTAGTTTTGATTGATGGAACTATAATTTGGACTTACCAATGTAATAAAAATTACAAAATATATTTTACCATAATTTTTTAGCAACTCAATCTTTCCAATAAATATTTAATTTACAATCAAACTTACTTCAAAAAAATAAAATTAAAATTTATATGAATAAACGCATATTTGCTAATAGTTGGTACTTCATATGTGATCGAACTTTTGTTTTTCTGTATAACAGATATATTGATATAACTATACAATATCTAACTATATTTATTTTTGAATTTTTTAAACCTTAAAGTTTTAAATCACGAATATATAATATTCTTATAGCATTAAGAATGGCAATCACTGTAATTCCTACATCTGCAAATATTGCAAGCCACATATCTGTAGCACCTACCGCACTCAATATAAGACACACAAATTTAACTAAAAGAGCCATTGAAATATTTTGACGTACTATTGATAAACATTTTTTAGAAATTTTTATAGCTTTTGAAATTTTAATGGGATTATCATCCATGAGTACCACATCTGCAGCTTCTATGGCAGCATCCGAACCAAGCGTTCCCATTGCTATTCCGACATCGGCACGTGAAAGTACAGGTGCATCATTAATACCATCACCTACAAATGCAAGTTTTCCCACGTGATTTTTTTCTTTTAAAATTTTTTCTACTTCAGAAACTTTATTCTCGGGAAGCATTTCCCCGTAAAATTCATCTATTAATAAATTTTCAGAAATTTTTTTTGCTACAGAAGTAGAATCTCCGGTCAACATAACAGTTTTTCTTATACCCAAGTTTTTTAGTTCACTAATAGCTCTTTTCGAATCAGGTTTCTCGATATCGGAAATGACTATGTGACCTGCATAATTGCCATTTAAGGCCACATGAATAATAGTGCCAGGTGTATGACAGTGGCAGTATGAAGAAGTTATATTCATTTCTTGCATCAATTTATTATTTCCCACAGCAACTTTGACATCATCATCTATCGTGGCAATTACTCCGTGACCACTCATTTCAGTTATATTGCAGACTCTGTTAAAATCAAGTTTCTTTCCATAGGCTTTTTGTAAGCTAATACTTATAGGATGAGAAGAATGGCTTTCTGCTAAAGCTGCATACTCCAATATTTTTTCATTTTCAATCTCATTATGATGAATACCATTTACTTCAAACACTCCTTGCGTCAAAGTGCCTGTTTTATCAAAAACCACAGTCTTGGTTTGAGCAAGAATCTCAATAAAGTTAGCACCTTTAATTAATATACCTTCTCTTCCGGCAGCACCAATTCCCGCAAAAAAGCTAAGCGGTATACTTACGACAAGTGCGCACGGACAACTTATAACCAAAAATGTAAGTGCTCTATATACCCACTCATTCCACTCCGGAGACTGCGATAAAATTAAATTAAAAACAGGAGGAAATATGGATATAACTAAAGCAATTATACAAACTACCGGAGTATATATTTTCGCAAATTTAGAAATAAAGTTTTCAGATTTGGATTTTACTGAATCGGATTCTTCAACTAATTTCAGTATTTTAGAAACGGTAGAGTCTCCGAAATTTTTGGTTGTACGAATTTTCAATACACCTGTCATATTTATACAGCCACTTATAACCTCATCACCGCAATTAACTTCACAAGGAACACTTTCTCCTGTAAGAGCACCAGTGTTAAGCAAAGAACTTCCCTGACAAATTACTCCATCAATAGGAATTTTTTCTCCAGGATTTACAATAATTTCACTTCCGACGCAAATTTTATCAGGATTAATTTTTATAAGCTTACCATTTTTTTCTATATTGGCATAGTCAGGACGAATATCCATTAAATCATTTATATTCCTACGGCTTTTTTCAACGGCATAATCTTGAAACAGTTCTCCGATTTGATAAAAAAGCATAACCGCAACTGCTTCGTTGCATTCTCCGCTATTTTCAAATATCGACAACACAAATGCTCCTAAAGTTGCAACTACCATTAAAAAGTTTTCATCAAATATTTTTCCTTTTATAATTCGATCCACAGCTTTTTTTATCACGTCATATCCTATAATCAGATATGTGAGAAAATATAAAACTATTTTTACCGAAGGTTCTATAAACATAAAGTTCAATCCTAATAGCATCAGAGCTGATACCATTATACGAAATAGCATTAACTTTTTGCCTTTGTCCATAATTCTTTCTCCTTTAATTTATTACATATTGTTCAAAAAAAATTCTTAAAACTAAAATAAAATTAAAGGTATTATATAATAAATCAAAAAAATTCTCAATACAAAAATAATACACAACAATACAACACGAATTTCAATGACTATCATAAATTTATATATAACATAGGCTAAACTGCCATAAATTATAATTTTTAATTACGTGCCACGATATTAAAAATATTAATTTTTCAAAATTTTTATCTTTATTAAAAATCCGTTTTGAGATATGTTATGTAGTTAATGACAAATAAATAGAATCCAGACATATTTAACTTATAATTTACTCATAATCTAAAATATTTATATTACTTAAACTTAATTCTAACATAAGATTTTTACACTTTAATAAATTACTGATTTACATAATTTTTATGAATACAAAAAATACCCACATCAAACAGAAAACTATAGTAATTAATTTAGTTTCTGCAGTGGGTATAATTGTGTTACATAATTACAGTAGAAGAATATTCAATTTTTATTCCATTATCTTTAGTACGGGACATTTTTGCTTTATTTCCGTTTCCATCTTCAATCAAAAGCTTCTCAATTTTATGTTCATCAAAAAAATTTACAACAATACTTTCTACAAATCCTGACCACTTCTGAGGACTTCTTTTTTCTTTGATTGGTTCATCTTCCAATACTTTTTTTAATTCACTTATTGAGCTATTCATTTTCATTTACTTTTACTCCTATCTTTATTGTCCAAGTATACTCATGCCATATAAATTATACCAAAAATTTTATAAAACAAACAAATAAAAATTATGTTAAATCAAAATCAAATTTTATTATATATAAAAAATAATTTTTATAATTATATTGCAATATTTTTATTTATTTGATATAATTTCAAAAAATAGAATATAAGGAGTGATTTATATGTCAAACGAACCAAAAGATATGCTTGATTTAAAGAGAGCATTTAAAATTCGCAGAGATATTAAGAATTTTGAAGTTTTAGTTAACGTGTTTAATAATGACCCTACAATCATGAGATTTATGAAAAAAGGTAATTCTAAAACAGGTTCCATATTAAAAGAAACTAAAAAAGTTTTAGATGAATTTAATAAAATTCAACTTGACCCTAATTCTAAAAAAGGAACTATTAAATCAGGTTATAAAATTTTATCTCAAAAATTGACTAAAATATTGAATAAAGCAAAAAAAGAAAAAGAAAATTCTACTATAAAAAAAGCTATCGAAGAATTTGAAGATTATTTAAATTATGTTACTCAGCTTGCTCGTGAAAGATTAGACAACATCAAAAATTCAGAAACACTTTCTCAAGCATTTGACGAAGTAACAGAAAAAATTAAAAAAATAGACTCTAAAAAATCCGCAAATGCCGAAAATATTGCTGCTTTATATATCTCAGAAATGTTTAAAGATGAAAAAGTTAAACAACTTATGAATAGAAAACACTCTGCTACTGGCAAAGCTCTGTCTGAACTATGTGGTTATGTGAACGGTAACTCACTAGATTTTAAAGAATTGACAATTTTACTAAAAAACACTAAAAATGGAACTTTACCTTGCTTGAAAGCAGCTCATAAAACTCCAACCATATTGCAAATTGATTCAAAAAATTCTATCGAAAAATTAATACAATCTATAGAAAATTTATAATTTGACCTTAAAAATGATGTATAATTTTAATTTATACTCTTTCTAATGCCATGGACATTGCTAATAACTAGGTTATAACTATTAAATTGTAACTATCTGTTTTTATGAATACAAATTTATACCAATACCTATAAATAATGATTAAATTTTTTAATAAGCATATATAGCATACGCAAAGTCGTATGCTTTTGTATTATGTTTTAACAATTATATGCTATGTATATGTACATAAGATTGGAACTTAAATAAAACAATACCTTTTCGAGTAATAATAACTAAATTTAAGTTATCAAAATAAAAAGCATGTTACTCATAACATAAAGTTTATTAAATAGTACTCACTCCAAAATGTATCAAAAGGGTATTATACTATCATTTAAAAACCAATATACAAAAAATTTGTATAATATGAAGTACCTAAAGTACAATGATAATATTCGAAAAGGGCACGCAAATTTAAGATATAAATTTGAAACAGGCATTTCTGAGCAGAAAGGGATTACGTGAATACAATAGGATTAAACACTGCATCAACACGAAAATACATTAGAAAGCGATCAAATTACGGACAGACTTAAAACTAAAAAATATATAAACCCCTCTTTTCAATGGTAGCAAATAATCAGTCTTCTATGGTTTGACTATAGTAAAAACCAGCTGTTTTGTAAGATGTTTGGCACTTTTATACCTTACATAGGGCTTTCCATACCACGTCTTTTTTAGACTTGTTTATGTTTTTTATTGACTTTTTTCATAAATACTGATAGCATGGATGTGTTGTATCTGCCCGTAGCGAAGTTGGATATCGCAGCAGATTCCGATTCTGAAGGTCGGGGGTTCGAATCCCTCCGGGCAGGCCATCAAAAAAATTTCTTAATTGCTAAACTCCAAAAATAATTCTTAAATACTATAATAAGTCAAAGGCATCACCTTGTTCAGCAACTATGTTCATACTATCGGCAATTTTGCTTTTTATAATACCCAAATCATGATCAACACATTTTATGAATTTTGATAAAAATTAGTCATTGTTGCGTTTATTTTTTCGAATTTTTATGCTATGACAGAAAAAATCAATTACGGTATTGTCAATCCAAAAATACATCACATATAAGCTTCATACAAAATTCTCATAACCACATCCGCCACGGCTGCCCAGAATTCACCACGACGAGATGAAATATCTATATGTCCCATCACATACTTTAAAAAATTTCGTGGACTACCCGTAATCAAATCACCAGAAAAACGCAAAGACAAGTAATTATTATCTCCTTCCATATAGCCCAATTGTTTAAAACTTTCAACAAAACCATAAGCAGTATCCCTAAGTTTTCCACAAATGACTGGATGATACCAATGCATCAATCTTCCATTCCCGTCAGGTTCTAACGCTTCTTCACAACAATCTGGACAAGACTGTAAAATAGCACCAGCCAAAAGACAAGCAACCGGAGTACCATTTATACTTTCTTCAAAACCTACACCGTTAGCGTGGAGAACCTGAACCATCAAATCTAAAGCATCAGCAGCTTCCATAATTGAACTTTCACTGTATCTATTTAAAGCATTATAAACTTCCCACAAACCACCTACAGTGTGCGCAATATCCTCATCTCCAATAAACTCTACAACAATTTCAGTACCAAATTGACGAACCTTAACAGCATGCACTGGTACACAAACACAACAACCTATACAAAATACAGAACAAAATAAAACTGATAAAAATTTTTTAAACATCCCTCATCATATCCTTTCCTCTACGATTAATCTACGTATGTCTAATTATAACTTATATACTATTTGACACATCGATGTGATACCTCCAATTCTAACATAAAACATTTGGAAATAAATGTAAAAGTATAAATTTCTCTATAATTTACATATTTTATAATTTTTTTATAATATATTTATATTAATTATTTTTAATGCGCTTTATATAATTAATTTATTAAATTCATTTTAGTATTTATATTTCAATTTGTTAAATCATTCAAAATAGATAATCTTTAAATTCAACAAAAACTAATTTTTTACGATATATCTAAATATATATAACCCAAACACACGCTAGGTTTACATATTCTTTAATTTTTTACTGCTTTTTATAAAATATTTTTGTCAAATATTTTAATACAACGCTATATAGTATTTATAATCTATTTTTATAAATAATAATTGTTTATTACATTTACAATTATTATAAAATCCTTTACTTACTATTTTGTTATTTTGTTTTATTCAAAAAATTTTTTCCTCAACGCTCAATTTACTAAATCCAAATAATTTTTTACAGAAAAAAAGCGTCGCTTTACACAACGCTCCTCTTAAAAATAATTAAGTATAAACTTTCAACTTATATTTATTTTACATCTCTTTTATAGAAAAAGAAAATACCAACTGCCGTAGAAATTATGGCCCATGCCGCACAAACTATTAATCCTATTTTTACATCCTCCGGAACTATGTCCATTGACATATATTTTGAAAGATAAACAACAGGCCAATATTTAGAAGCATCAAAATCTTCAACTTTCAACAAAGACTGTACACCAAAATTGATTGCCGGTATAACAACCACCGGAACAGCTATTGTAATTGCGAGGTTTACTGCCACGGTACCGCCGGTTTGTCTTATAAAAAATCCTACCATAACAAACACACATTGTATTGCTATCTCAGCTACCAAAAATAATCCAAGCATTTTGAAAATATTTAAATAAACTTCTCTTGTAAGTTCTCCGGTTCCCCACATAATACTTCCGACTGCAAAAGAAACCACTGCGCAGAATAAAACATAGGATATGGAAATAAATATTCCCATTACAACCTTTGTTAAATATATATTCATTCTGCTTACACCTTTTGAAGCAATATTCTTTATGGTTCCAAAAGAAAATTCATTAGGAACAAACATAGATATCATTATTGTTACAAACAATGTAGCTTGGCTTGTACCTGTTGTTAATGCATAAATTCCGTCATACCCTAAAAGCGAAGCACTTATTCCCAACTCGGAATTTATTGCAGAGTTAAGAAGAATCACTCCCAAAGAAGAAAGTAACGCTGCGATTATAGCACATGCATAAAATGCTTTTGTACGAAACAATTTATAAAAATCTGATCTAATTAAACTAAGCATCTTTAGATCCTCCCTCCATCAATTTGATAAAGTAATTTTCATAATCCCCATTTTCTTTGGTTAAAAATTGTACAATTATGTCATTAGCTTCTAATACTGAATTTATTTCCATGGATTTATCAAGCATCTCGTATACTTTAAGAGAATTATTTTGAACTTCAATATCTGAAATTCCCAAATTTTCTTTAAGTACAGAAACTGCTCTTTCGGGATCATTAACTGTAATCTTCAAACACGGTTTAACTTTCTCTCTAAGTTCTTCTGCAGAAAATTGCTCGACCAAAACTCCGTTATTAATTACTCCATAAGCAGTTGCAATTTTAGCAAGTTCTCCAAGTATATGACTCGAGATCAATATCGTAATACCTGCTTCTCGGTTCAATTTTAAAATCAATTCTCTAATGTCCTTTATTCCTGTAGGATCAAGGCCATTAATCGGTTCATCAAGTAACAAAAATTCAGGGTCACCAACCAATGCCAATGCAATAGCAAGTCTTTGTTTCATACCTAACGAAAAGTTTTTGGCTTTTTTGCGTCCAGTATCTTTAAGTCCTACTATATCAAGTAAATCATCGGTGATGCTCTTATCTTTTACACCTTTCATTATTCTTTGAGCCTCTATGTTTTGACGAGCGCTCAAATACGGATAAATGGCAGGATTTTCAATAACAGTACCGACTTTCTTTCGACCTTCCTGTAAATTTTCACTTCCGAAAAGTTCCATCTTTCCTGAAGTAGGATTGTTAAGTCCCACAACCATCTTGATGGTTGTTGTCTTTCCTGCACCATTTTTACCTATGAACCCATAAATATCGCCTTTACGAATCTTCAAATTTATGTGATCAACAGCATTTTTGCGGGCATAAGTTTTAGTTAATTCGCTTGTTTCCAACACATACTCACTCATAATATCACCCTTTTCAAATTTATAGTTACAGCCCTTATGCTATATCAAATGTTCAAATTAGTCAAGTATATTTTATTTTTATATGTACTTATTAGTAATAAATTTCGAATGCAAGCTTTTCAACATAACCGATGCAATCGGCCCGGCAGATTTTATCCCAAAATCACCGTGTTCAACAACAACAGCAAATGCAACCGGAAATTTTTCATCATATGAAAAACCTACCATCCAACCATGAGGCAATTTTCCCTCTCCGACTTCTGCAGTTCCTGTTTTAGCGCACATGCAGGTACCGGGAAAAAGTGAATCTCCATATTGATTTTTCATAGTATATCTCATTATTTCTTTAAGCTTATCAGCCGTAGAAACGTTCATCATTCTTTTACCGGCATGCTTTGAAGTAACTGAAGAAGTTACGTCTCCTACCGATGAAACTGATTTTACTAAAAAAGGTTCAACCGGAATTCCCTTATTTGCAATCGTCCCCATAATTTTTAACATATGCATCGGATTTACTCTATCAGTGTATTGACCTATTGCAGACCACCCCAAGTCAGCTGCGGATGCATTAGAAGCATCATATTCACTTTTAGCTATCTCAATTCCGTCAAAATATTGAGGATTATTGAAACCAAACTCTTCCAACTTTTTTTTCATTTTACTTTTACCGAGTTCAATTCCTATATCACTAAAAACAATATCACAAGACTTTGAAAAACCTTCTTTTAAGTTTATTTTACCATGATTTTTCATGCAAGTTACTTTTTCCCCATCGATAATTTTTACTTTATTACAGGAAAATTTTCTATTTTCTATCCCATCTATATAATCAATACCCGATGCTGTAGTAAAAATTTTAAATATAGAACCCGGGGTATACGAAGAAGAAATTACACGATTGAGGTAAACTCCCTCATATTTTTCTTCATTTTTAGTTAAATCAGGCCGATTGTTAACATCATAAGTAGGTAAACTTACCATGCACAAAACTTCTCCGGTTAAATAATTATATGCCACAGCAGCTCCTTTTTTATCTTTGAAACTACGGGAAACTTCACTGCACACACCACTGTCCAACGTTAAATTTACATTTTTATTCGTACTAAGAATTTTTGGAGCTCCAAAACCCATAACTGCGTTATATCCGAAAAGTTCTGTACTATAACGACTTTGAATTGAGGTAGGTATAAGAACAGAGCCATCTCCGACAACATGGAGCATTGCTTTTCGGATATTTTCATCTTCATTGTAAATCCTCTTACCATTAACAGTTTGAGCTAACACCACTCCATTAGCATCCAATATCTTTCCACCAGACAAAGAATTTTCAGAAAGGTGACGATTAATCGGAGAAAACGCCCAAATTGATGCGTTATTAGCAAAATCATAAATAAAAAAACCTATACCTATAAAAAATGTAAATATAAGAAAGTAAAGTATTATGGAACGTGATTTCGTATTTTTCATAATTCACCCCAAATTCAATTAACGTTTTAAACCATAAGTTCTTTCATCTGATACTTTTATAAATGCCAGCAATCCCCAAGCCGATATCATGCTCGAACCTCCCAAGCTTATAAACGGAAGAGTCACACCGGTTAAGGGAAAAATATCAATAACTCCGAAAACATTCATCATCATTTGAAAAATTATCATTCCAGCCGAACAACATGATGCAATTGCGTAAAAAGCAGAACGACTTCTGGCACTTACACGTCGTGCGTAAATCCCTAAAAAAGCAATTCCAATTAACAAAGCTATTGACATCACAAGTCCCCATTCTTCGCAAAGCATACCAAATACCAAGTCACTCGGTGCCGCAAAGACATATTTCAAACATCCTTTGCCTATTCCCAATCCAATAAGTCCTCCGCTTGATGCATATGTTAATACCCTCGTTTGTTGATATCCGATATCGTTTACATGCTCCCAAACATGACGCCACGCAGAAAATCTTGTTACTATGTACGGTTTAAATTTCAGTATTAAAAAAAGTCCCAAAACAGCTGCACTACACGTAAGAAATACGGTTCTTATACTTCCTGAACGCATAAAAGATATCAGTACGAATGTAACGAAAAATATACACGCCGTTCCAAAATCTCCCATAGCAAAAAGCGCACCCATACAAATTGTGGAAAATAGTATAAATCCTGTTAAATTTTTTGCTGTTTGAATTCCACGGAGAGTAGATGTTCCGAAAAATATAAATGCTACTTTTACGAATTCAGAAGGTTGAATAGAAAACGGTCCGACTACAATCCAATTTTGAGAACCGTTCTTTACTTTTCCAAAAACCAAATTTACAAGCAAAAGTATAATTGCAAAACATGCCACATAAGGTCTACATTTCATTGCTATATCCGGATTTTTCAAAAACAAAATAATAAACTCAAAAAACACCATGCCTATGGAAAAGGCTACAAGCTGTACATAAGCCTTATCCACATCTACGCCGCATAACGAAGCTATACCTATTCCACTAAAAAATATACCCAAAGCTTCTATTTCAAAATTAATTCTTTTAAACAAAAATGTCGTTATAAACAAAAGAGTCCACGAACAGGCAATTAAGGACACAAAAACAATCATCGGTTTTATGTCAAATTTTCCCGAACTGAACGAAACTTCTATAAATGACAGCAATTGAAAAAAATTAACCAAAAATAACATGGTATGCGCAGGATAACATATGTTATGTGATTTAAACATGTTTATGAACCGATTTTTTTCAGGCAAAATTTCTGATTTATTGAGCTCAAAATCAATTCCACCGATTTGAATCACGTCATTCAGTTCAACTTTGGCACTTTCTTCAACCTTTTTCCCGTTTAAAAAAATCCCACCTTTTGAATTCGTGTCTGCAATAATCCAACCCTCATCTCTCCTGAAGAGAACCGCATGATCTCTTGAAGCAGTCGGACTATCTACAACCACATCGCAATGTCTATCTCTTCCTATTGAATTTTCCCAATATGTAATGGGAATCTTCTCTCCTGTCATACAATTGACAAGAGCAATCAAAGGCCTCTCGGGACTTATACCTCCAAAAAGCGATTTATAACAATAATATATTATCAAAACACCTAAAAACGGCAGAATTATCTGAATAAAATACAACAACACCGATATTAAAGTATCCAAACTAAAATCGCCTCTTTTACTACCTTTTTACTTTCCTTAAAAATGACTTAGCGTAATTCCACAAACTTTTAAATTCTTTCGTACGGAAAAACAAAACTATATTAAAAATATTAGGAATAATTAAACATATTCCGGCATTTACAATTACTTGAGAGACGGAAAGTGAAATTTTGGAAGATATATGAAAATTTGATACCAGATTATTAGACAAGCCATTTACAATATTGCTACGTTTATAAATAATATCACATAAAAAATACGAAAGCCAAGCGTACATCGCAGTCAGAACTGTATAATATACAAATTTTATGTGATAATTTTTTACAGGCATTTTAAATATTTCATCATAGACCAAAAATGGTTGTACCCAATAAGGAATAGCCATTATTCCAACAATGTTTCCTATCATAACACCCGATATACCCAGAGGCTTGACTAATAACCACGAAAATATAAAAGTTACTATAGCTCCCACTACCGCAAGATATTTATCTTGATCATAAATTCCGGCACTTACCTTAGCCATTCCAATCGATTGACGCATACCGTAGATATATAAATAACCCGTTATCGCAACAGTTGTTAAAATTCCAAAAGCTGAACCTTCACCTGTCCATATATTTATAAATGGTGTAGACAAGCATACAAATGATGTGACAATAAAGGAATATAAGAGAAAATTGAGAAAATACAATACGTTAAAATTTTCGTATACTCTCTTAGAACTTGAAGTATTTAGAAGATTTCCGAAACTGGCTATTACTCCATTAAAAACTTCATTAGTCACAGTTGTAAGAGCCATAACTATGAGCATGTAATTGTAGTAAATTCCGTTGTCTCTTAGGCTCACACAGTAAACTATTATCAAACTGGATACCGTAGTTGTACCAAATCCGGAAATTTTATGAAGGAGAAGTGCTTTCATATTCTTAAACAAATCTTTCTTCTCTATATCAGGCATACGCTGTTTTGTTCTAAGATCAATAAAACTATATTTTTTATCAAATCTATAAGAGATTATAAGATTTTCGATCAAGCGTGAAAATATTTTGCATATCAAATATCCCTCAAAAGATGCAAAAATTTTCAGCACAAGTATTTGAAATACAAACAATAATACCTGTGCCACGATATGGATTATATTGTTTACATAATTTTTTTGATCAGCAATAAACATTGCTCGCTTGTGAGAATAAAGATACGATACCACTACGTCAATTACGTACAATATGAATATTTGTCCGAGCCAAATTTTTGAAAAATCTTCTTTAATGGGCATAACTACAAAATAAGCCATTCCGATTCCCAAAACTCCAACACATGACGCTATTGCAATATAGCATCTTCTCAAAAAACAAAGAACAACTGCTACTTGATTCCAATTTTCTTGAGCAATGGGCTTATAAAGTTTGTAAACTATTCCTACCCCGAGACCAAGCTCAACAATTGCAAGTGCAGATACGACATTTAAAAAGGCTCCTTCTATTCCCACTATTTCCAATCCAAGAACATTTGCAAAAATTTGACGTGTAACAAAAGAACCCACCATTATTACACCGTAGGAAAAACAGCTTACCAAGATATTTATTACAGAATTTTTTGTTCTCATAGACATTTACCTATCCTTAGAATAAGTGGACTCTTTCTTTATTGAATTGATAACGTATCCCGAAAATAACCAAAAGAAAAAGGAACCGACAGTCGTTATAAATAAAATTTCAGATAAAAACATTCCCGAGACCGCAGTACATATTATACAAAGAGTCAAAGAATTAAATATGGGGTTATTAACTTCAAATTTATTTACAACGTAATACCTTATTACTTCGAAAGCACTTTTGGCAAAAAATATTCCCAAAAAAAGTGAACCTGACACTCCGGTATAAAAAATCGTCGCAACGTAAAAATTATGCGCATCATATCCACGTTGAGCTATAAAAGCATTAGGCAAAACGTCTTTGGCGTATTTAAGTGCATTCCGAGGAGACGCACCAAAAAACCAAGTTGTTTTAAATATATCTATTGCACTTCCCCATATTCTAAACCTTAAATTAGAAATATCACTGCTTTCAGCTACATCCGGTCTTTCCATTGATACTTGATAAAGCCCTATTCCCGTACCTGAATTGTTTGAAGAACCATGTACAAACAGAGACGGAATGTAAGACAAGAGCATACGACTGAAATCTATTGCAAAATGAACAATTAAGCACAAACACAGCGACAAAATCACTCTCAAAATAAGTACCCAAAAATTCTTTTTATTATTTACTCTATAACTAAACACAAAACTTGAAACAAATAAAACAAACAAAAAGCAAACCTCACCGGTTCTGGAAGCTCCCAAAACAAGATAAATAAACTGTATAAATATATTAACAATCGAAATAATCTTAGTAAACTTACTCTGTTCTTTATAATTTAAAATTGCCACTGAAAAAATCATAGTTATAATCGAAATTACGGAAGCATAATTGGGATCTGAAAATATTCCGAAAAGCCTATTTTCTATACATCCCAAAAGTATTCTTGTACCGTGAATATAAAATATTTTACTGTATTGAACTACAAATGTGTATATTGATATTAAAGAAAAAATCATCCAAGAAATAATCGTTATTTTTTGTAATAAAATTACAGTTTTTTCAAATTCTTCTATCCCTACAACGAGAGAATACGGATAAAGAAAAAATAAACTCATTGCTATTGACATTAATGATTTAAAATTATCCGCCCACCCGTACCTTATATAAATAAGGCACGATATGGAACAAGAAACAAAAAATAAAACTAAAAAAATTATATTCGGTAGGTCAAAAATTTTCTTTTTTCCAAATAAATCAAAAAGCACAAAAACTCCTGCACAACACACAAGACCAACAAATGCAACCGTGTCAAAAACATGAGGTATTACCCAATATAAACTTACAAATCTTCCTATAAGGACAGACAAAAACAATACCATATATGTTGTTTTAAATGTGTTTAATTTTCTAAATTTTTGACTTTCTGATAATACCGTACTTTCCACTCATTTCACCTACATTTTTAATTACATTACAATTATACATCATTTATTATTTTATACCACATTTCTACAATCGCTTTTTTATTAAATTTATCTACATTATGAGAACAATTTTTAGAAAATTTATCCCTAAGCTCATCGTTTTCCATAAGAGTACAAATTTTTTGAGCCATAACTTTTTCATTATAACATGGAATTAAATATCCGTCCATATCCGAATCAATAATTTCGCTCGGTCCGGAAACACAATCAAAACTTACCATAGGAATACCGCTAACCTTGGCTTCCAAAAGCACCAGTGCAAAACCTTCACGGTAGGATGTTAAAACAAAAACTCCATAGTCTGCATACTTTTCATACATATTATCTGCAAAACCTTTTAAAATTACGTTTTTTCCCAAATTTTTTTCTGTTATTTTTTTTTGTACATTAATGTACTCCGGTCCGTTTCCATAAATATGCCATTGCCAATCGGGATGTTTACGGAAAATCATTTCCGCAATATCAGGAATCATTTCAAATCCTTTTTCCGCAGTAAACCTTCCCGAAGATAAAATCAATTTCGAATTTTTGTTATATTCCTTTTTATAATTCAATATATCTTCATCAATAAAATTGGGAATAACCTCTATTTTTTCAGGATTAACTTTAAATATTCTGCTATATTCCTTTTTGGTGGAATTAGTAAGAACTACTATTTTATTGCTTAATTTTGAGGCTATTTTCCGAAAAAACGTAGCTTTTTTGTCACTTATCTGATTGCTAAGTGCGCCATGGTCACAAAAAACAAATTTACTTTTTGTAAAAATTTTAAGCGGAAGAACAATCGGTGGAACATAATGCCCTTCCATAAATATGATATCAAATTTATTACTTAAAAAATATTCTTTCAAATTTCCAAAAGATTTAAATATAACATTACGAATTCTGTCATGCGGAGAATTATTTATTTTATGAATTTTAATTTTCGGATCCAAATAATAATAAGCTGATTTTCCTGTATCACAAATAGAAACTACGTGAACAATATTACTTTCACAAAATTCATTACACAGTCCCGAAACAACACGATTTATTCCACCCATATCCTCAATATTAAAGCATACAAAACATAATTTTTTCATTAAAATCTCCTGTAAATTACTAACGTTTATTCAATTTGATAATCATATTTTTATAAATTTCCTTATTTATCAACAATATTGCAGTTGCCGCTTTTCTCTTAAATGAAAAATAAGGATTCAAAAAAATTTTTAATATATTTTTTCTTATAAAATAAAATGCTTTCTTAAAATCTTCCTCAGGAACTATGGAATCACTTATAACCATCCTATCCATTACATAAGTGTACGCCCACAAATATCTAAATTCGGCAGCTCTTATCATATGAGGAAAAAAATTTTTAACTGTTTTTAAATGTTTTTCATAAGCCTCAACTACATCCCAATCTTTTGAAGAAAAATTTGAAGTAGTTATGCTGTTCTCTCTTCTAACATAGCAGTACATCGGAAACGAATCGTATACTACGACTCTCGCATCTGAAAGTATCGATGGTATCAAAAAAGCATCTTCAGAAATTTTCCCTTCCGGATATCGAACCGAATAAAACAATTTTTTCTTAAATAATTTATTTACCGGATTAACTGAAAAAAGCCTACTTTTAAGCGATTCTTCCATAGCTTTTTCTCCGGTGAAAACAAAAAAACCATCTATACTCGACTGACGAATTTTTTCAATGGCCCCGTCTCTTTTTATAAAATAGTTTGTAATACCACAAATAGAAATATCCGCTTCATTTTCAATTAAATTTTTATACATTCGTTCATACATTTCAGGAATTATATAATCATCGCTGTCAACAAAAGTAATAAAATCTCCTTGAGCAGATTCTAGTCCAACATTTCGTGCTTTGCTTACTCCACCGTTTTCTTGGCAAATCAACTTTACTCTTGAATCTTTTTTTGCAAAGCTTTCACAAACTTCAACACTTTTATCCGTGGAACCATCATCTATCAATATGATTTCCAAATCATGAAAAGTTTGATTGATAATAGATTCTATACACTTTGAAATATATTTTTCACAATTGTATATCGGAACAATTACACTTATTTTAGGCATATCTGTATTTCTCCAAAATTAAATTACAAATTCCATTTAAAAATTGTTTTAAAAGAGGTATTCAAATCCGTTCTGAATACTCTGTGAATATCTGAAATATCAGATATCGGTTCATCTTCATAGATAATCCTGCTTATTCGATTTTGAAATCTGGGATTATTTAATAGTTCTACAGATTTTATAAAATCTTCCCTTCCGGAGCGACTTGAACCAATAAAAGTCAAACCTTTTTCCAAAATATCTCGTGTATTAACAGCTATCTTATTTTCACTGACACCCATAAGCACAGCCGTACCCTGAGGATTAATATATTTTATTATATCATCTATGGCGTAGTAGCTTCCCTCTCCTCCGGCACACTCGAATGCATGATCTACGCTGAAATCTTCGGGAATATTGTCAGAAAAGTACGTTTCATCGGCAAAGAGAAACTGTGACAACTTATAATCATCACGCCCTATTACAATTATCCGAATATCAGGAAACATTTGCTTTAGAATACATGTAACAACGTAAGCTAAACTTCCATCTCCCCATATTCCCACAGAGTTTCTTATTTTATGCGCAGAATTTTTAAATCTGCTTACCGCATGAACACCTACACTTATAAATTCACATATAGCCGCAATTTTTTCCGGAATATCCTCATCAAAAGGTACTACTCTGTCGCAATCTATATTAACAAACTCTCTCATAAAACCATCTTTACCGCTTGAAAGAAATGCACAACCTTTTTCGTAATTTTCATAAAGAATCGGATTTCTTGATTTAGATGGCACGTTCGGAATCATAACAACTCTTTGACCGTAAGAATATGTTCCTGTAGGATCATTTACAACTTTTCCTACGCACTCATGTATTAAAGCCATTGGAAGTTTGCTTCTTAACTTATCAACACTTCTCTGTCCAAAATAATATCTTTGGTCCGCATGACACAAAGCCATATACGTAGGTCTTATCATCAAATTTTTTCCAAAACTAATATCTTCGTATTTTATAGAAATCACACCGGGACTTATAAGTTGATAAATATAATTAATCACTCATATCCTCTCCCACAATTGCTTTTGCAATTTTATAATCGCTTACAGTTGTTATTTTTATATTAAACGTATCACCTTTAACAAGTTTTATTGGTTGATTTCTGAAAGTAAATATTTTGCAAGCATCTGTAAGAATACCTTTTTCTTCGTCGTTCAAATCCAAATATAAATTTTTAAGCTTCATCATATTGAAACTTTGAGGAGTTTGTCCTTGATACATCAGCTTTCTATCGGGAATTTGAGAAATATACGAACCATCTTGTGATTCTATAACCGTATCAATACATGAAACAACAGTGTCACAAGCTCCACATTCGATAGCTGCATCAATATTCTCTTCTATCATTTTTATTGTTAAAAACGGTCTGACCGCATCATGAGTAACTATTATATCTTCTTTGTTGCATCCATGTTTCTCTTCTATGGAGTTTATTATATTCATAATAGTTGAATTTCTATCCGCTCCACCTTCCGTAACGACAATTTTCTCAGTATCTATACCGTATTTTTCCAAAAGTTCTTCCGCATATCCTGTCCAATCTTTATGAACACCGAGATATATATAGTCTAATCTGTCACAAAGTAAAAATTTTTCCAAGGTATGAATTATTATGGGCTTTTTTGACTCTCCCAATGGCAAAAATTGTTTTGGAAGCCCAGAAAGCTTCATCCTATTTCCGATTCCACCTGCTACTATTGCCGCATATATCATTACTATTTTCCTCCGTTTTTCAAAATAATTAAGTCATCTGTACATCCGCTTTCCAAATCCATATAAACTATATCATGATGTGGAATTTGCTTCTCCAAAGGCGGAAATTTCATATATTCTCCAAAAGCCATTTTAAGATATTCATCGTAGCCCTTAGGGACAGGCATCATATATCCTTCAAATTCTTTATAAACAACACTTTCAAATATTTCTTTAGGATATTCGTTTTTCATATATCCCGGTCCGGAACAAAGTTCTGTTATATATTTTGAATCCTTTATATTATACCTGCTCATTTGTCTTTCAGCATATTTCCAAATCCGAGTTTTAGCCTTATTTCCAAAAATTATCCCTAAAAGTAATTTTGCAACAAGTGATACCATTTTTCCGTGATTTACCGGAACCATCTTAGAACAGTACAGAGAAAAAATCATACTCCACATCATTTGAATTTTTCTTTTAATACCTGACGGAGCACACCCATCTAAAGGTAAAACATCAATCATAACGCCTTTACTTCCATCTTTTCCCTTTTGCCAAGGACGTACAACAGTGGTTGTATTATCACAAATTGTAGTCATAACATTTCCAATAAACTTATTTTCGGTAGTTCTATTGCATGAATATTTTGAAGTATCGGCGTACTTATTCCAAATTTTAAAAAGTTTTTCATAATCATCACGAGGCATAAATACATCTACATCATCGTCCCAAGGAATAAATCCTTTATGTCTCACAGCACCGATACAGCACCCTCCGCACAAATAAAATCTTAAGTTATGCTGTTCACAAAATTCTTTGAAATAAAGCAAAATTTCAAGACTTTTAAGTTGAAGATTCCGCAATTGCTCCTGACTTAACTTTAATATTTCTTTATTGCCGTTCATAAAACTCTATCACATCCTTTCAGAAATAGGTATCTTACCACTTCGTATCTAAAAATTTAAAAATTCCTACCCAAAATCCCATACCATAAGAAACATGGATAACAAAATGCGTCCACATAAGTTTAATTTCATCAACAAAATTCACCACATATTTACTCTTAAAAGAAAAATAAAAATCAGCAAGTAAATATGACAGAATTCCTAAGAAAAATATTCCACGAAAAATCCCGAAAAAAACAGATAATATTCCAAAAAGAATCAAAAAAGCAACAAAACACATTGGTATCAAGTGTGCAATTCGCAAAGGTTTTTTGTGCTTCTTGATTACTGCAACTTTCCACATTCCATAATCAAAATACTGTTTAAATAATTTTTTAAAACTGTCTTTTGGATAATAAATACTTTTTATCTCGGGTGTTATAAAAATTTTTCCTCCGCTTTGCGTTATTCGAAAATTCAAATCATCGTCCTCGCTGCGTGGAAGTCTTTCATCGTACATTCCTATATCAACAAGAGTTTGCTTCTTGAAAGACCCCCATGCAACGGTATCTGCATAACCTTCAAACTCTTCTTCGTAGTGACGACTTCCACCCAATGCAAACGGAGAATGATAAGCTGCAGCTATTATTTTTTGAGTAGGAGAATTACCTCTCACAACTGTAGGACCACCAACATTAGATGCACCTGTTTTTTGAAGATACTCCACGCACTTCGAAATATAATCCGGAGCATACCATGCATGAGCATCCATTCGCACAATATATTCTCCCATAGCCTTTTTTATACCGATATTCAATGCATACTGAACCGTTTTATTAGGATTAGAATAAAGTTTTATGAAACTGTATCGATCAGTATAATTTTTTATTATAGAAACAGTATTATCATCGGAATTTCCATCAACAAGTAATATTTCAAGATGCTCTCTCGGGTACTGTTGGGACAAAAGCGAATCTAAACAATTTTCTATATATTTTTCTTCATTCAACACAGGGATTACAACCGATACATTTTTTAAGTCCATAACATTCCTCTTAACGTTAATTTTAGTTTGTAATTTAGATTATATATGTTAAAGTAATTTGTGTAAATATTTTTAACAGTTAGATGATAAAAGTATTTTCTACTTAGTTTAATTCAATTGTGATATAAAACATCTTAGTCTTTTTTTAAAAAGAAAAATAGTATATCTTGACAACAAATATAAAAGTAATATATAATACCCATTGTGTGTTTAAATATTGAGTCATTTTGATTGATTTCAATATATTTTTGATACATAAACCCCTGCTTAGATGCAGATAGGAGGGAAGTAAATGTCAGAGGAAATCAAAACAGAGGAAATTGAAAGTCAAATCGAACAAACTGAAATTCAGTGCGATAAAGATTTATCAGCTTCATCCGAAACAGATGTTGATACTGGTAAAAATAAGGAAACAGTAGGTAGAAAAAAGACTGAGTCGTTTGACATCAAGCTCAGAAATTTCAAAAAACAGAGTTCCGGAATAATTTCCGAAATAAGAAAAAGAGAAGCTTACGATAAACCCTCCGTCAAGCGTAAAAAGAAGTCCAAAGAGGCCAGAAGGCACAACAAAAACAACTACCGAGTCAGAAGTGCAAGATAGTACTTTGATTTATTTTTAAAAATTTGTCCCCCTCAATGCTCTGTGCCTGAGGGGGAAATGTGTGCAGTTATCATTCTTTTAACAAAAATTTTTCGGAGGTCCTGAATGTCCGTTTTTAAGCCTACTTACAATGCTCGAAAAGTTACAGAAATAACCGGTGAATTTCTAATTAAAAATAATTTTCATGGAATTATTTTAGACATAGATGACACTCTCGTTCCACATGGATATCCTACTCCTGATCAATATATACTTGAGTGGATGGATAAGCTCAAAAAATTCGGAATAAAAATAATACTCGTTTCCAACAATTTTAAAAATCGAGTGGCTAAATTTGCCGAACAATTAAATCTTACTTACATATCCATGGGATTAAAACCGCTTCCTTTCGGTATCAAAAAAGCAGTAAAAAAATTAGAAATTCCATCAAATGAAATTCTTGTAATAGGCGACCAAATCTTCACCGATATAACAGGAGCCAACTTTTTGAAAATGAAATCAGTACTTGTGGATCCCGTAAGTCCAAGTAAAACTGTTTTGCTTAAAATTAAAAGGTTTTTAGAACGACCCATAAGAAAAAAGTTAAACTTAAAATATAACTCTTTTAATTAAGTGCAAAAATAATTTTTGGATGGTGAGTTTCGTGAGAAAGAAAAATGTAATAATTCTTCTCGGACCAAATTTAAACATGACAGGACTTCGAGAAAAAGGTATTTACGGCGAAGAAACTGCTGAAAGTATAACCTCTCAAATAGTATCTCAAGGAGAAAATTTGGGTCTTAATTGCGAGGTTTTTCAATCAAACTGGGAAGGTGCTCTTATAGACAAAATTCATGAATCAAAAGAAAAATACGAAGGCGGAATAATAAATGCCGGAGCACTGTGTTACTACAGCTATTCCCTTCGTGATGCAATTTCATTCGTAAAAATTCCCTTTGTTGAAGCACACATGACACGTATATATGCGCGCGAAGAGTTCAGACGTCATTCAATTTTATCTGAAGTTTGTGCCGGTCAAATAGCCGGATTTGGAAAAAACAGCTATTTTCTCGCTCTTAGGGCACTCAAAGAACTGATTTAGTACAAATTTTAAAATAATATAAGGTGATTTAAATGAACGACAAAACCATAACTTTTTCTCTGGGGAACAACAAAGAAAACAACGCTAAAACAATTTTAACATTGGTTTACGACGCTTTGATGGAAAATGGTTATGACCCCATAAATCAAATTGCCGGATACATACTTTCCGATGACCCGACATACATTACTACTCATAATAATGCCAGAAATCTTATCCAAAAAATAGATAGGTACGAGCTTCTTAAAATGTTAATTAAATCTTACATTGGTAATTAAAATTTTATATTAACATTAAATTTTACAAAAAAACCTGCCGATTAAATTCGGCGGGCTGTTTTACTTTATATCTATACTGTACCTCAAAATTATCCCGGATTTACTCCAATTCATTTTATCTTCAACTTCTACTTCATTTTTTAAAATTCCACCATTGGATGTTATCACTTTTGACGAAGCAATATTGGATTTATCACACATCACCAAAACTTTTTCCATTCCATATTTCTTACATTTGAGAAGTATTAATTTAAGTATTTCTTTTCCATGGCCCTTTCCCCTCTCCTCGGGCAAAACACTATATCCTATATTCCCAGCAAATTTTTCTAAAAATTCAGTCAATTTCAATCTTAAATCAACCATACCGATAAGTTTATTATCTGATTTTCTTATTGCAAGGTACAGAGTCGACGGAACATAATTATCTACATACTTTGCTCGAAGTCTTTCTTCAAAATTAACCCACTTTTCATAAGTTTCACATTCTTCTAAACCTGAACAACCATGAAAAATTTCACCTGTTTCTAAAAATATTTCCCTATATTTCATAATTTGATTTTTGAACATTGTTGAAGGTTTTAGAAGTTTAACAGGAGAACTTTTTTCCGAATAATTCACAATTTCACCAATATATCTGTCTTCTTCACTAAAAATGCACCCACAATATTTTTGCATATAAAAATTCATTTTACGCGCTTCATCTTGTCCATCCGAAAAATAAGGGCGAAAGTCTCTGTATAAAAATTTTATATTATATTTTTTTTCAAACTTTTCACCGATTTTCTTAATCATTTCATGCCTTTGATAAGGACTTATCAAAAGAGTTGTCGAAAATGCGTCAAAACCAATTTTTTTTGCATACTCTGCAGTTTTGGAGAGTCTCATTTCGTAACAAAACTCACATCTTTCTTTCCCCATATACGGATAAATATCTGAAATAAAATGCCTTAAACCGTATTCATGATGTTCCAGATAATCAATATTATTGTTTTTAACATATTTTATCAGAGTGTCTCTACGAATTTGATATTCTTTAAAAGGGTGAATATTGGGATTATACCAAAATACTGTGGGATTTATATTATCATCTTTTAACTTTTTAATACATTTTATTGAACAAGGAGCACAGCATGTATGTAAAAGAACTTTCATAAATTTATTCCTCTAACAATATAAAATCTATGAATTTTTGGAATCTTGTTGTTCCTTCTTTGTCCAAGAAAAAATTCCTCGTATTGCCAAAAGAAAATAAATAAAAAACAAAGCACTTTGAGCATATTCGCCAATCACAAAAAACCTTATACTCATATATAAATTAGAAATTAGCCAAAAAGCAAAGCCCCACTTATTTCTTTCCGCATTCATCAAAGTACCAGCCAATGCAATCGCTGACATTATCCACGACAAAACCGTCCACATTGATTCACTGTTAATAAAATTAAATAATTCCATAAATTTATGTTTCCTCTTTCCTACTGTTTATTAAGCGTTTTACGCACTTTATTTTTGCTTTTATTGATATTATAATATATTTTAAAGAAATTTGTAAAACAATTTTATTTTTTGTAATGGGAGAAAATTTATGGTTCCACCATTAGCCGAAAGGCTCAGACCTCAAAAATTAAGCGAAATAGTAGGACAAGAAAAAATTTTCGGAAACAATAATTTTTTTGAAAGAATGATAAAATCTCAAAGTATTCCAAATATGATTTTTTACGGACCTCCCGGAACTGGAAAAACTACTGCAGCTCAAATAATTTCAAAACAAACCGACAAAAAATTTTATAAAATTAATGCAACATCAGCTTCTCTTTCTGACATAAAAAACATTATATCTCAAATAAATCCGATAACGGCCCCGACAGGTATACTACTTTATATCGATGAAATACAGTATTTCAACAAAAAGCAACAACAATCACTATTAGAATTTATGGAAAATGGGAAAATCACACTTATAGCTTCCACTACCGAAAATCCGTACTTTTACATATTCGGTGCAGTTTTAAGTCGTTCACAAGTATTTGAGTTTAAACGTGCATCAATAGTTGAAATAAATAAGGCTCTGATAAGAGCTGTAAATTTTTTAGAAAAAGAGCAAAAAATAAATATTCAAATATCAGAGAAAACACTTAACCGAATTTCTTCACTTTCACAAGGTGATGTAAGACGAGCAATAAATACGCTTGAAATCTGTTTTTCTGCTTGCGAATCCGAAAATAACACAAAAGTTCTGGATGATATCGATATTTTGAACAGTTTAGAAAAAAATTCATTTACAGGTTACAATAAAACCGGAGACGACCATTATGATTTGCTTTCCGCATTTCAAAAATCAATCCGAGGTTCTGATCCTCATGCCTCAATATATTACCTCGCCCGTCTCTTGGAAGCAGGAGAACTTTTAAATGTTTGTCGCAGACTTTTAATTTGTGTATGTGAAGATGTAGGTCTTGCTTATCCCAACATAATACCGACGATCAAATCTTTAACAGACATAGCTCGTGAAGTAGGTCTCCCTGAAGCAAGAATTCCTCTCGCAGACGCAGTTATAATAGCAGCTCTCTCGCCAAAATCCAATTCCGCATACAACGCAGTAAATTCAGCACTCGAAGACGTAAAAAGCGGGAAAAATTACGATATCCCCAGACATTTGAAAAATATTCATTGTGATAGTTCCAACACGGATACTTTACATCTCAAAAAATATTTATACCCTCACAATTATGAAAATCACATAGTAAATCAGCAATATTTACCTGACGAGATCAAAAATAAAAAATATTATTATCCCCAAAACAATAAAAATGAATCCGCATTTAGACAATATTGGGAAAAAGCAACAAAACATTAATTTTAACACAAAAAATAATATAAATCCCATTCCGAAAATCACGCACACTAATGTTACTAAACACAAAAGTAACAGAAAAATTCTTAAACATCCCATATACTTGAATAATACTCCTGTAGACTATGTTTTTTCATTGAAAACGGCCTTAAAAAATTGTTCTTTCCGATAGTCATTTTTGCACCTACATGCCTATATCCCAAAAAAGCAAACGGAACTTTCGGAACGATATCATTTTTATTTTCAACTCTCAAAGTTTTAAAAATTCTCAAGTTATACGATTTTTTAAATGCACTGTTCCCCACTCTTGGGCAACCAAAAACTACCACTTCATAACTTTTATCAGGAAAATTATACTCCAAATCCACTGCACATAAAATTGCAAGTGCAGCTCCGTAAGAATGACCCGTAACATAAATCTTTTTGATTCTGTCTGATACAATCTTATGTATTTTTCCACGAACATTTTGAGATTTGTATGTGCTTATAAAACCTGAGTGTACTCTTATTTTAGATGAGTAATTATTGTATGGAACTTCAGTTTTCCAAAATTTTGAATCCACTTTCCAATCTTTTAGTGAATCCGAACCACGGAATGCAATAGTCATCGTATCTTTAAAAATTCTTACAAAACATTGAACATCTGTCTTTTTATCATTTATGAATATAATTTCTTCATCATCTACACACGGCTGATGATTAATATAAGACATCCCACAATATTCCAACATTCTAATTATCGTACTTTTATTCAATTGAGAATCACCTCCGTTAAATATATGAAGTGATATTTAAAATAATAAATTAATTTGACACAACTTTTCTTTGATATATACTTTCAATTACATAACGTTAATAAAGGAAGATCACATTATGACAAATTTAGAACGTGCTCAGTCAGCTGTCAAAATTTTAAAGGAAATTTACCCAACTGCTTCCTGTTCTCTTATATACAACACTCCACTTGAATTCCTCATATCCATACGTCTTTCCGCACAATGCACCGATGCGAGAGTAAATTCAGTCACCCCCGCACTATTTTCAAAATTTAAAAATCTTGAAGATTTTGCAAGTGCAAAACCAGAAGAATTAGAAAAATATATTTATTCATGTGGATTTTATAAAATTAAATCCAAAGATATTGTAAATATGTGCCAAATTATAAAGAAAAATTTTAAAGGAAAAATACCAGATAATCTTCGTGACCTTACTTCACTTCCCGGAATAGGACGAAAAACAGCTAATTTATTTTTAGGAGAAATGTTTAATCGCCCCGCAATAATTGTGGATACTCACTTTATACGAATTACTAAACGGTTAGGATTTCATAACAGTAAAAATGCAATTCAAATCGAAAATATAATGAAAAATTTAATTTATCCTCCTGACATGATTGATTTTTGTCACAGAGTAATTGCCCATGGAAGAACTATTTGCACGGCCCGTTCTCCCAAATGTAACGATTGCCATTTAAAAAATATATGCAATTATTTTGTTAACAATATTGACAATAAACCTTAACTGTGTTACAATAAAGTCATGTTAATAAATATTTTACTAAGAGGTAAGAATTATGTATGATAAAATTCAACCATTTCTAAAAGTAGCGTTGCTTACTGCATGTACTGCTGCGGCTGTCTCTATAGCTGTTATGTGCATAAGAGTAGCTTCAGTTGCTAATAATATCAGTCAAATGACGAACCCTGGTCAAGAAGATTCGTGCGCAAGTCATTTAAACCAATCGTTAGCTAATATCAGTCAAATGACGAACCCTGGTCAAGAAGATTCGTGCGCAAGTCATTTA